>NZ_JBIAQF010000034.1:0-86895 GCF_042888885.1 Streptomyces sp. NPDC002742 | reverse complement strand
GGACCCTGTCTTCATGCACCGGCGCCGCCGCGATCACCCGATCCAGAACCCAGTTCGACTGACCACGCCCATCGACCGGTATGCGGAAGCCTTCTTAGATCACCTCAGCTTCCCAAGCTGAGAGCGCGAGGCGCTCGCCATCCATGCTGGACGGCCTCCGCGTAGGGCGCACATACCGACGGAATCCCGCCTACTAGCGATACGACGGAGAATGCCATGCAATGACGACAAGTTGGTCACAGATATGCAAACCTTCACCTCGGCGGCTGCAGCGGCTATGGGATATCACTTCCGGCTCTCACGCGACGTCCGTGTTGTCGAGCCGCACCCCTGGATCTTCTACTCCCACAAAGGAACTGCGAAGATGACTCACTCTGGAGCAGTGGTCCTGACCAAGGCCTCGCCTACGGTCTCGCTGGACAAGCATGGGGTGACCTCTGGGCTGATCCGGGTCAACCTGAACTGGACCTCACCGCGAGCGACGGCAGAACGGGCAGCCCAGGAGGTAAATGGTGGTTGGTTCCGGCGAATGCGGGCTTCGTTGCGGGCAAGCGCAGCCAGGGATGTGGATCTCGATCTTGGCTGCATGATCAGATGCAGCGACGGCAGCAAGACCGTCGTGCAGGCCCTCGGCAACGCATTCGGCGCGGTGGATCGCTTCCCCTATGTCGCATTGGACGCGGACGATCGGACCGGCACCCGAGCCGCAGGCGAGAACCTGGTGATCAATCTCGACCATCAAGCTGAGTTCTCGAAGCTCCTGCTCTTCGTCTACATCTACAGCGGTTCCGGGGACTTCCGCGGTCTCGACGCCGTAGTGACCCTCGCTTCTGATCGCGGCGACCGCTTTGAGGTGCGCCTCGATGAGTGCCCGCCGCAGGGCCACGCATGTGCGATTGCCTTGATCAAGCGCCAAAAGGCGGAGCTCGTCGTGCAGCGCGAGGTGAGGTGGTTTACCCCGCAGGACGGCCCTGCTATCCACGACGTGATCTCGCGAGCCTATCGGCTCGGCATGAAATGGACACCCGGACGGAAGTAGCTCGCAAGCCGTAAGACCCTCTGCAACGGCCTGCGTCCGTCTCAATTTCCGTCTTATTCAGCCCAGTTCACGCCTGTTCAGGCGAGACCCGAAGCTGCCCGAGCGTCGCCATCCAGCCACCCATGAACCCAGGTGAACGCTCCTGCACACTCCCCGCCACCTCACCAACGCAGTTGGAAGGCGTGTGTCCGCCCACGCCGATGGCAAAGGGTGTGCGCGGCCGGCGCTGGCAGGTCATCTCGTGGCCATCGAGGGCCTCTGGTTTTTGTGTCGACGGCAGTGGTCGACGGCAACCGCTCCAGAGGAGCTGACGCGGGATCGATGGGAAGGTGCCTGGTGGATCACGGGATCCACCTGGTGCGGAGCTGAGTACCCGTACTCATGTGCCGCCTTACGCGTGTGGGCAGAGTGGCGAGTATGGACTTACCCGTTGCCCCTCCGGCCTTCGACGCCACCACCGGCTCCAGGCAGCGGCGCCGTGCGGACCGGGGTGCCGACATCGCAGCCGGGTGCGGTCTCGTGCTCCTGGAGCTGATCGCCCTGGCTGTGATCTTCGGACTCTGGTTCCTGTCCGGTTTCGATCTCGACCCTGAGGCGACCGTCACAACCGATCCCTTGTGGGGCTATCTGGTCGCCGCCGGCGGAGTCGGAGTCCTCGCCATTGCGGCGGCCGTGACAGCCGCATGGGTCGACGCCGTCGTGACGGTTGTCCTCCAAGCCGTCATGGCCATCTTGATCTTCATGATCTTCTTAGGTGGGGGTGAGGTCCAGTCTCACCAGGATCAGTTGTGCCACGACATGCCGTCAGCGGTTGGCTGCAAGGACAGTGGCTGAACCGTGTGCCGCCGTCTCGGTTTCCGTCTCGTTCAGTCACGTTCACGGTCGTTCGGACGGGACCAAGGCCTGAGGGCCGACCGAAGCCCAGCCGCCGACGAACGCAGGTGAACGCTCCCGTACACAGCCCACCGCCTGGCAGGTCACCTCGTGGCCATCGGCGAAGCCCGACCGTCGGTCAGGTCCCGTACAAGTCTCCGGGCCGCCCCCAGACAGGCCGGGGATGAAACCACCGGTTCTCCATCGGTTCTCCACCGGTACGAGGGGGCGGCCCGGCACACGCTCCTGGGGGGAGCGTGTGCCGGGCCTGTTCGCGGACTCCTCTGATACCGCCTGACAGCTGTCGACGACCGCTGTCAGCGTGCTGTCCGCGGACTGTCAGCGGGGCCAGGCATCGTCATGGTCATCGAGAACGACGAGGACCTGACGAGGAGTTGTTGAACATGGCGTACGCGATCCGGGCCGAGGGACTGGTCAAGAAGTACGGGGACTTCACCGCCCTGGACGGCGTCGACCTGGAGGTCCCGGCCGGCAAGGTCGTCGGCGTCCTGGGCCCCAACGGCGCCGGCAAGACCACCACCGTGCGCATCCTGGCCACGCTGATGCGCCCCGACGGCGGACACGCCACCATCGGCGGCCACGACATCGTCAAGGACCCGGTCAAGGTCCGGCAGCTGATCGGGCTGACCGGTCAGTACGCCTCCGTGGACGAAACCCTGTCCGGCGTCGAGAACCTGGTGCTCATCGGGCGGCTGCTCGGCCTGTCCCGGAGCAATGCGAAGGCGCGGGCCGCCGAGCTCCTGGAGAACTTCTCCCTCACCGAGGCGGCCCGCAAGCCGATCGCCACCTTCTCCGGCGGTATGCGACGGCGTCTGGACCTGGCCGCCTCCCTGGTCGGCCGGCCCCAGGTGCTCTTCCTGGACGAGCCCACCACCGGCCTGGACCCGCACGCCCGGCAGGAAGTCTGGGATGTCGTAGGGCAGTTGGTCGCCGACGGATCCACGGTGCTGCTCACCACCCAGTACCTGGAGGAGGCCGACCAGTTCGCCGACTCCATCACCGTCTTCGACAAGGGCCGCAAGGTCGCCGAGGGCCGGCCCGGTGAGCTCAAGCGCCGTGTCGGCGGCCAGATCCTCCAGGTCCGGCCCACCGTGGCCGCCGATGTGCCGCAGGTCGCCGGGATGCTCGCCGAGCTGTCCGGACACACCCCCGCCGAGGACTCCGGCGTACTCACCGTGCCGGCCGACGACCCGTTGATCGTCGCCGCGGTCGCCCGCCGCCTGGACGGCGTCGGCATCACCGCCGACGAACTCGGTCTGCGGCTGCCCAGCCTGGACGAGGTCTTCCTCGCCCTGACCGGACACGCTCCCGCCGTCACCGACGACCAGCCCGTCGCCGCCTGAGCCCCCGCTCCCCCGTTCCGCGCAGACTTCCCGAGAGGACCCCGTCATGAGCACCCAGCCCCTCGGCGCCCCCGCCGAGCTCCCGAGCCGTATCGGCCTCGCACAGACCGCCCAGCACAGCCTCGCCCTCGCCGGCCGCGGCGTCACCAAGTTCATGAAGTCGCCGATGCAGCTGGTCGATGTGATCCTCACCCCGATCATCAGCCTGCTGATGTTCATCTACCTCTTCGGGGACGCCATGTCCGGCGGCGATACCGACGGCTACCTGCGGCTCGTCGTCCCCGGAGTCATGGTCATGGCCGTCTTCCAGGCCAGCGTCGGCATCGGCGCCTCGCTCAGCGCGGACGCCAGCACCGGAATCTTCGACCGGTTCCGCAGCATGCCGATCGCCCGCTCCAGCCCCCTGATCGGCGCCGTCCTTGCCGATGTCGTCCGCTATGTCGCCTGTCTGGGCACCCTGGTCGTCCTCGCCCTGGTCATGGGCTACCGCGTCGAGACCGGCCCGGTATCCACGCTCGCCGCGCTCGCCCTGCTCGTCGGCTTCGCCCTCAGCTTCTCCTGGATCTCGGTGTACCTCGGGATGCTGATCAAGAACCCCACCTCCGTACAGGGCCTGATGACCATCCTGATCCTGCCGCTCACCTTCGCCAGCAACGTCTTCATCCCCAGGGAGGGCATGGCCGGCTGGCTCCAGGCCTGGTCCGACGTCAACCCGGTCTCCCTGGTGGCCGACACGGTCCGCGGCCTGCTCAACGGCGGCCCGGTCGCCGGTTCCCTGGCCGGCACCTTCGCCTGGATGGCCGGCGTGATCGTGGTCTTCTTCCCGCTGGCCATGCACGCCTACCGCAAGAACGCCGGATGATCCTCCGGTGACAAGCCCTGCCGGGCGGGGTCGGCGCCCACGGGGGTGGCGCGGACCCCGCCCGGCTGTCCGCGTGACCGCGCGCGCCTCGTCAGATCCGCGGCACCGCCCGCTCGGTCTCGGCCTCCAGCCACCGCAGCGCGTCCTCACGGGAGTACGCGGCTCCCTCCTCGTACGCTCTCTTGAAGCCCTCCTCGCCCAGCGTCGCGACGATGCGGTCGACCAGCTCGCACCATTCCGGCTCGCCCCAGTCGAAGGCGCCGCGCATCACCTGGCTCATGCCGAGCGACCTGGCGCCGTCTTCGGGAGCACCCTCCAGGGTCCGCAGTCCGCCGAGCAGTTCGGCCACCCAGGCGAGCGCGGCGCCCGCTCCCTGGCCGAACAGGGCGCCGGCCGCCTCCGGCAGCAGGGCCCTGGCCTGCACGGCGTCCCCCTCGGCGAGACGGTTCTCGATGCGGGTGCTGACGATCAGGTCGCGCCCCAGTTCCCTGAGAGAGGGGCGCCGGGCGCTCAGCGCCTCAAGACGGTCGAGGGTCGCGTCCGACTGCGCCAGGTCACCGGCCCTGCGGTGCACATTGGCCAGGCCCACGAGGATGTTGGCCTCCAGGCGCAGCTGTCCGCGCTCGCGGGCCTGCCGGTGTGCGGCGTGCAGATCGCGGAAGGCGCCTGCCAGGTCGCCGCTGCGCCGGCGTTCGCGGGCGAGTCTGGCCTTGCTGAGGTAGAGGTAGTCCTCGGTGCCGAGTTCGGAGCTGAGTGCCACGGTCCGTTCGAAGGTGGCGATGGCCTGGTGGTACTCGCCGCGCAGGGAGTGGTCGCGGCCGATCGGGAGCAGGCTCATCACGAGCCCCCAGCGGTCGCCCACCTCCTCGAAGCCGCGCAGGGCCTCGATGCGGGACTCGGCGCCGGTGACCAGGTCGCCCTGTTCGGTGAGGGCGAAGTCCCGCGCCAGGTGGGCGCTGGCCCGCACCCAGGGGTCGGGCGAGTCGAGGGGGTCCTGGTCCGCGGTTCCGCCCGGTCCTGATGCGCTTGCGGGGAAGGAGACTTGGGACATCCGCAGGAGCAGTAGGGCCGGGTGGAACTCACGTGCCGTCGCCGACTCGCCCTCGGCGGCCGGACGTTCGCCGCCCCCTGCCCGTACGGAATCCCGTGCCCGTACGGAATCCCGTGCCTGGGCGGAATCCGGCCCGGCGACCTCCGCCAGATATGTGTCGAGCTGGGTGCTCATCCCCCTGATCCCCCAGTACCAGAACATCGCCCCGGCGAAGCGTGCGGCCAGGTTCCCGTCCCGGGCGTCGACGACCGAGCGCAGCGCGAGGACGAGGTTGTCGTGTTCGGCGTCGAAGACCTCGATCGCGCGCAGCTGTTCGCCGGTACGAAGGCGGGGTTCGTATTCTTCCGCGAGCGCCAGGAAGTACGCGGCATAGCGCTTGGTGACGGCGTCCCCGGACTCGGCGTCGGCGAGCCGCCTGGCCGCGTACGCGCGTACCGTCTCGAACATCCGGTAGCGCGGCTCGCCCGTCCCTTCGTCGACGGTGTCGACCAGCGATTTCTCGACCAGGGCGTCCAGGACGTACGGGATGTCGGCGGCCGGAAGGGACGGGTCCGCGCAGACCGCTTCGAGCGCGGAGACGGTCGCGCCGCCCGGGAACACCGAGAGTCTGCGGGCGAGGATCCGCTCGGGTTCGTCGAGCAGGTCCCAGCTCCACTCGACGAGCGCGAGCAGGGTGCGCTGGCGGGGCAGGGCGGTGCGGCTGCCCGAGGCGAGGAGGCGGAAGCGGTCGTCGAGGCGGCGCGCGATCTGCTCGACGCTCATCGAGCGGAGCTTCGCCGCGGCCAGTTCGAGGGCGAGCGGCATCCCGTCGAGCCGTCGGCAGACCTCGACCACGGCGTCGAGGGTCGAGTCGTCGAGCGTGAAGTCCGGCCGGACTCCGGTGGCCCGGTCGACGAAAAGGCGGACGGCGGGCGACTGTGCGGCCTCGGCGGGCTCCGGTGATCCCACCGGTACGTCGAGGGGGCCGAGGTGGCACAGGGACTCGCCGGTGATGGCGAGGGCCTCGCGGCTGGTGGCGAGGATCCGTAACTCCGGCAGGTGGTCGAGGAGTTCGGCGGCGAGTTCGGCGGCCGCCTCGACGAGGTGCTCGCAGTTGTCGAGCAGGAGCAGGGCGTCGCCGCTGCCGAGGAGCCCGGCCATGCGCTCGACCGGGGTGGCCCGCTGCCCCTGGCCGGCGTCGTAGAGGCGGCCGTCGGTGGAACTGAGGGCGCCGAGTACCGCGTCGGCCAGCTGGTCCGGTGCGCTCACACCGGCGAGCGGCACGAACCAGACCCGGCCTCGCGCGTGGGCGCGGTCCCGGGTGGCCGCTTCGAAGGAGAGCCGGGTCTTGCCCGCGCCGCCGGGGCCGACGATGGTGACGAGCCGGCTGTGGGCCAACTGCCCGCCGAGCCAGCCCAGTTCGCCGTCACGGCCGACGAAGCTGGTCAGCCTGGCCGGGAGGCGGCTCGCGGCGGCCTCGGCCCGCTCGACGGGCGTCTCCAGCTCACCTCGCAACAGGGCCAGATGGACCTCCCGCAGCTCGGCCGAGGGGACGACGCCGAGTTCGTCGTCGAGCCGCTCCCGTATCGCCTCGTACACCGCGAGGGCGTCGGACTGCCGTCCGGCCGCGGACAGAGCCCGCATCCGCAGCCCTGCGACCCGCTCGCTCAACGGCCGCTCGGCACCGGCCGCTTCGAGGTCGGCCAGCACCTCTCCGTACCGTCCGAGCCGCAGCTCGGCATCGCAGCGGTCCTCGGCCGCCGCGGTCCGCAGATCGTCGAGCCTGGTCGCGACGGGCCCGGCGAACGGGGCGTCGAGGACATCGGCGAGCGCCGCGCCCTGCCACAGCCCGAGCGCCGTTCCGAGCAGCGAGGCCGCCTCGTCGGCCCGCCCGGCTGCGAGTAACCGCCTGCCCCGGGCGGTCAGATCCTCGAAACGGTGAACGTCCACGTCCTCGGCCCGCACCGAGAGCCGGTAGCCGCCGGACGCGGACTCCACCGCCGCGGACCCGCGCAGCGCCCTGCGCAGCCGGGACACCAGCGCCTGCAGCGCGTTGGCCGCGTCGGCGGGTGGCTCCTCTCCCCACAGGCCGTTGACGAGCGAGTCGACGGACACCGTCCGGCCCTCTTCGAGGGCGAGCCTGGCGAGGAGCATCCGCAGCCGGACGCCACCCACCTCGACCGGCGTCACATCTTCGGCGTACACCTGAATCGGTCCAAGCAGCTCTACGCGCACCACGGCGGCCTCCCCCTCCGGACCGACCGGCCCCTACCGTGTCGATCTTCCCTCCAACGCCGGGTCAGCATCACCCAATTGACGCCCCCCGTAAAGAGCCTCCGGCACCGGACGGCACTTCGATGTGCGGTGCTCATGTTCGGGCGGGTCACAGCCTCTCCGGGAAGATCCGGGCCAGGACGAGGCGTCCGACCGAGAAGGTGTGCCCCGGCCCGCGGCCCTCAAGGGCCCGCAGCCGGGATGGCGCCGGCCCGTGAGCTCGTCAACCGAACCTCAGCGCGAGCGATGCGTAGGCGGTGCCTGATTCGGGACGAAGAGGCCGTGGATTCGATCCCGCCACCCCGACAGCTGAACAGCAGTTCAGAGGGCCTCTACCGGATGTCATCCTCGGGCGCGTCAGGAGCACCTGCGATCGCCTGAGAGCACCCGCGGAGCGAAGGAAGAGTTGACGCAACGGCCTCAGTGAACGGGCTGGACTGCAAGGCCGGTTACCGGGGTCTCCCACTGGAACCACCCGTACCAGTGCGGCAGTCTTCTTCCTTGTGGGGAATCTTCCGTCTCAGAGTGCGTCGAGTGACGTCGGCGAGCACATGGTGGTGGCCGGGGACGACGCCCTGGCCCATCGGCTGGCCGCCGAGTTGCGTGGGGTGTACGGCGAGCGGGTGACCCTCGTGGTGCCGCCCGCGCAGGGCGGTACGCGGCCGCCGGTTGTCGGGCGGACGCGGACCACGGCCCTGTTCGACCGGGTGTCGGCGGCGGTGAACCGGGCCTCCGGGAACGGGGGCGGCTCCGGAAACGGGGGCGGCTCCGGGGACGGGGGCCGCGCCGGGGAGTCCGGGGGCGGCCGGACCGATGAGACTCCCGGGGCCGAGCGGGTGGTGGAGGCCGCCGAGCTCACCGAGGGCGCGCTCGCCTACGCGGGTGTCGAGCGGGCCGCCGCGCTCGCGCTCGTGTACGACGACGACGAGACCAATATCCGTGCCGCGCTCACCGCCCGGCGGCTCAACCCGCGGATCCGGCTGGTTCTGCGGCTCTACAACCGGCGCCTCGGGCAGCACATCGAGGCCCTCCTCGACCAGGCTTCGGCACTCGCCGCCGCCGCTGCCGACAGCGCGCTCACCGCCGGGGGCGGGGCCGACGCCTCGAACGCCGCGGGGGGCGCCCCAGGGCCCGACGCCGTGCGGGCGCGCAGGCGCGTCGAGGTCTACGACGCCTCCACCACCGTGCTGTCCGATGCCGACACGGCCGCGCCCGCGCTGGCCGCGACCGCCGTGGCCGGCACCAGCAAGGTCGTCCAGACCGACGGACTGATGCTGCGCGCGGTGGAGCGGCCGCCGCCCGGTCCGGGTGAAGTCGCCGATCCGGGGCTGTGCACGCTGGCGTTGCTGTCCGCCACGACCAACGACCCGGCCGGCGCCGACGGCTCCGAGAGCAGCGGCGCGCAGGGGCCCCGACTGCTGCCCGACGAAAGGGCGGTGGCCGCCGCGACCGGACGCGGCACCGTCGTCCTGGAGAACGTCTCGTACTCCGGTCCCGAACTGAACGCCGGGCGGGGTGTCGTCCCGTGGTTCGGTTCCCTGCTGTCCCGGCGGCTGCGCTGGTCGTTCGCGGGGCTCGTCGGGTGTGTCATCGGGCTCGCCGTGGCGTCGGTGCTGGTCACCGGGGAGCCCGCGCTCCAGGCGACGTATCTGACCCTGCTCGATCTCTTCGCCATCAACAATCCGGCCATCGGCGAGCCGCTCGGCCGCCAGATCCTCCAACTCTGCTCCGGGATGGTGGGGTTGCTGCTGCTGCCGGTGCTGCTGGCCGCGGTTCTGGAGGCGCTCGGCACCTTCCGCAGCGGGACCGCTCTGCGCAAGCCGCCGCGCGGGCTGTCCGGGCACGTGGTGCTGCTCGGGGTCGGCAAGATCGGCACAAGGGTGCTGGCGCGGCTGCGGGAGCTGCACATTCCCGTGGTGTGCGTCGAGGCCGATCCCGAGGCGCGCGGGCTCGCGCTGGCGCGGCGGCTGCGGGTGCCCGTGGTGCTCGGGGACGTGACGCAGGAAGGTGTACTGGAGGCCGCCAAGATTCATCGGGCTCACGCGCTGCTGGCGTTGACCAGCGCGGACACGATGAACCTGGAGGCCGTGCTCTACGCGCGGACCCTACGGCCCGATCTGCGGGTCGTCCTGCGGCTGTACGACGACGACTTCGCGACCGCCGTGTACCGCACCCTGCGGGCCGCGCATCCGGACGCGCTCACCCGGAGCCGCAGCGTGTCCCATCTGGCCGCGCCCGCCTTCGCGGGGGCGATGATGGGGCGGCAGATCCTCGGGGCGATCCCCGTCGAGCGGCGGGTTCTGCTGTTCGCCGCGGTGGACGTGGGCGGGCATCCGCAGTTGGAGGGGCGCACGGTGGGGGAGGCCTTCCGTGCGGGGGCGTGGCGGGTGCTCGCGCTGGACACGGCGACGCCCGAAGAACGCCGGGCGGCCACCGCGTCCGCCTCGCGCGGGCCCCGGCTGGTGTGGGACCTGCCCTCCACATACGTCCTGCGGTCCGAGGACCGCGTGGTGCTCGCCGCGACCCGGCGGGGGCTCGCGGAGCTGCTCGGCCGGCGGCCCCGGCAGCGGTCCGGAACCTAGCCGGCCCGACGGAGAGGCCCGGCGGAGAGATCCGGCGGAAGGGGCCACCGGAGAAGGCCCGCTGGAGAGGGGCCACCGGAGATGGCCCACCGTAGGGGCTCGGCGGAGGGGGCCTGCCGAAGAGGGCCCGCGGAGGGGGAAGGCCGGAGGGCCCGGCGGAGGACGCCCCCGCCCCCGCCCGGGGTCGGGGGCCCGGCCCTCCGCCGGGGTTCCGGGGCTACTTCCCCAGGTGCCGTTCCGCGAAGTCCAGTTCCAGGCGGACCTGCTTGATGCGTTCGTCGACGACCAGGGAGCCGTGGCCCGCGTCGTAGCGGTAGACCTCGTGGACGGCTTCGCGGGCGGCGAGGCGCGCGACGTAGTTGTCGATCTGGCGGATGGGGCAGCGGGGGTCGTTGACGCCGGCCGAGATGTAGACCGGGACCTTGACCGCGTCGACGTAGGTCAGCGGGGAGGACGCCTCGAAGCGCTCGGGGACCTCCTCCGGGGTGCCGCCGAGGAGCGTACGGTCCATGGCCTTCAGCGCCTCCATCTCGTCGTGGTACGCCGTGACGTAGTCGGCGACCGGGACGGCGGCGATACCGAGGGCCCACGCGTCGGGCTGGGTGCCGACGCCGAGGAGGGTGAGGTAACCGCCCCAGGAACCGCCGGTGAGGACCAGCCGGTCGGGGTCGGCCAGGCCGGACGCCACCGCCCACTCGCGGACCGCGGCGATGTCCTCCAGCTCGATGAGACCGACGCGGTGCTTGAGCGCGTCGGTCCACGCGCGGCCGTAGCCCGTGGAACCGCGGTAGTTGACCCGCACCACCGCGTAGCCGTGGTCGACCCAGGCCGCCGGACCCGCCGCGAAGGAGTCGCTGTCGTGCCAGGTCGGACCGCCGTGGATCTCGAAGACGGTGGGCAGCGGACCGCTGGTGCCCGCCGGCTTCTGGATCAGGGCGTGGATGCGCCCGCCGGGCCCCTCGACCCAGACGTCCTCCACGGGGACCGATCCCGGGGACTTCCGGCCGGGCGGGTCCAGGACGGTCTCGCCGGTCGTCGAACGGACGGCGGACGGCTCGGCCGCGGACGACCACAGGTACTCCACCGTCCCGTCCGGGCGGGCCGTCGCCCCGGAGACCGTGCCCGGCGGGGTCGCGACCGCGGTCAGCTCGCCGGAGGCGAGGTCGTAGCGCCACAGGTCGCTGCGCGCCTCGAAGCTGTGGGCGATCAGGAGGGCCGAGCCGTCCGGATACCACTCGGCGGCCACGTCACCGGGGAGATCGAGGCCCAGGTCGGTCTCCTTGCCGGTCGTCACCTCCCACACCAGGGGTTCCCAGCGGCCGCGCCGCTGGTGCCCGATGAGCAGTCGGGTGTCCCCGTCGACGGGGGCGAAGCCCAGCACCTCGAGGCCCAGCTCGACCGTGCCGCCCTCGGTGTCGTCGAGCTCGGCGACCGTCGAACCGTCCGGGCGCAGCACTCTGAGCGCCGAGTGCATCGCGTCGCCGTGCTCGGTGTGCTCGACGGCGATCAGCGAACCGTCGTGCGAGAGGTCACCGACCCCGGCCGACTCGCGGTGCCGGTAGATCTCCACCGGCGCCTCGCCGGCGCGGGCCACATGGATCGTCGATCCGTCGTCGTCCGTCGAGCGGCCGACGACGGCCGTACGCCCGTCGCGGCCGATGGCCAGGCCGGCCGGGTAGGAGGGTTCGAGGCCCGGGACCGCCGGCTCGTCGACGCCTCCCTCGACCAGAGCGGCATCGAACGGGCGGCGCCGCCAGATGCCGAACTCGTCGCCGTCCTTGTCGTCGAACCACCAGATCCACTCGCCGTCGGGCGAGAGCACCCCGTCCGTCGTGCCGTTCGCCCGGTGGGTGGCCTGGCGCTGCTCCCCCGTCGCGCGGTCCCACGCGTACAGCTCGTACGTCCCCGTCGCGTTCGAGACGAACAGGGAGCGGTGCGGGGCGTCCTCCGCCCAGTCCGGCAGCGACACCCGGGGTGCCCGGAAACGCTTCTCCCAGTCGGGCATGTCTGCCTGCTGCTGCTCGGTGGACCTGGTGCTCTCAGTCATGGCCCCATAGTGCCTGGCTCACCCCGCCTCGCGCCGACGAGGTCCCCAGCCTGTGGACAACCCCGCTGCCCGCGCGCGCTCCGCCGCCCGCCGAGTGGCTCGCGCGGTTGCGCCCGCGCTCCCCGGACTCGGGCGGGGACGGTCCCGTCCTGGGCATAGGCGCGCAGGTCAGGGCCGTTGTCAGTGCCGGGGTGCAGACTTTTTCGCATGACCGATCTGCGCAAGACCGTCGAGAGTTACTGGGCCGCCGCGGACGCCCGGGAGTGGGGGGCGTTCGCGGACCTGCTCGCCGATGACGTCGTCTACACCCTGCCGCAGACGCGGGAGCGCATCAGCGGCAGGGAGCGGTACGTCGAGTTCAACCGCGAGTATCCGGGCGACTGGCACGTCCGGACAGAGCGCGTCGTGGCCGAGCCCGGGCAGGCCGTCACCTGGACCCACGTCACGGTGGGCCTGGAGGAGATGCACGCGATCACGTTCTTCACGGTCGACGAGGAGGGCCGTATCGCCACGGTGACCGACTTCTGGCCCGAGCCGTACGAGCCCCCGGCGGGCCGGGAGCATCTGGCCGAGCGGTACTGAGCGGCCCCACGGCCGAGTCCGGCCCGGCCGCCCCGTACCGTGGAAGGCGTGTACCGGTTCCTGCTGACGCCCCGCTGGTGGGGGATCAACGTCTTCATCTTGTTGGCCATCCCCTTCTGCATCTTCATGGGGTCATGGCAGTTGGGGCGGTTCGAGGACCGGGTGCGGGACCACCGGGCGGCGGACGCGGCGGCCTCCACGGCCGAAACGGACCCCGCCCGGCCGCTGGCCGAGATGCTGCCCGTGACCACGGAGACGTCCGGCAAGCAGACCACCGCGAAGGGCCGGTACGGCAAGCAGCTTCTCGTGCCCGGCCGGGAACTGGACGGCAGGAGCGGGTACTACGTGCTGACGCTGCTGCGGGTCGACGGCGGCAAGGCGCTGCCCGTCGTCCGGGGCTGGCTGCCCGGCGCCGCCGACCCGGCGAAGGCCCCGGCCGCACCCGGCGGCGAGGTCACCGTCACGGGTGCGCTCCAGGCGTCCGAGAGTCCCGGGTCGAACGGTGTCAGCACGGCCGGCGGACTTCCCCCGGGGCAGACCGCGGCGATCAGTTCCGCGTCGCTGGTGAACCTCGTGCCGTACACCCCGTACGACGCGTGGATCACGCTCGGCAAGGCCGACACCGGGATGAGGACCGTGCCTCCGACCGCTCCGGACAACACGGGCCTGGACCTCAAGGCGTTCCAGAACCTCGGCTA
Organism: Streptomyces sp. NPDC002742; assembly: GCF_042888885.1. NCBI lineage: Bacteria > Bacillati > Actinomycetota > Actinomycetes > Kitasatosporales > Streptomycetaceae > Streptomyces > Streptomyces sp. NPDC002742. The sequence continues at coordinate 73,544 of NZ_JBIAQF010000034.1, read as the reverse complement.
CACCGGCGAGTGGTTCGTCTTCGCGGGCTTCGTCGTCTTCATGTGGTTCCGCCTACTGCGCCGCGAGGTGGAGTTCGTCCGCGACGCCGAACTGGGGCTTGTCCCTGACGCCCCGGACGCCGGGAAGGAGCAGTCCGAGGACGCCGACACCGGCAGCGGCACCGGCGCTCCGGCGACGCCGTCCGCCACCGCCTGACACCACGGCCGACCGGATCGACCGGGGTGAGCCCGAGTACGGGGTCCGCCCCGGCGCCGCCCACGGCTTCGCACGAGCGGTGCGTGCCGCTCGACGCGAGCGGTACGCACCGGTCGGAACCGGCGGCGCCCGTCCGTCAGGACGACGCCAGGATCCCCGTGTGGTAGACCGTGCCCGCGCAGGCGTTGGACACGGTCACCGAAGCCGCCGCGCCGCCCGTCGCCGCAGTGCTGGTGACGATGACGCTGCCGTCCTGCACCCCGTCCTCGACGAGGAGCTGGGGCGAGGTGCCGGTGGCCCCGTCGGTGGTCGTGCCGCCGGTGTCGGTGGTGCCCTGCGTCGGGGTCGGGTCCGGTGAGGGGTCCACGGTGGCCGGACATGTCGAGGACGGCACCCAGGCGAACTTCACCACGTACGAGGTGCCCGGCTGGAGGACCAGGGAGGTGACCTCCGTGGAGGGGTCCGGCAGCCCGGCGGCGGCGTCGCCCGCCACATGTGTGGCCACACCGATCCTGGAGGCGTCCGCCGCGCCCTGGGCGAGCGTGCCCACGGTGCCGGGACCGGCGACCGTACAGGCGGTGGCGGAGACGTTCGAGACGGTGAAGGAGCCGTAGACGGTGCCGGTGGAGTCCGGGGCGGCGGCGGTACCGGAGGCTCCGCCGAGTTGGTCCGGCGTGCAGGTGGTGGCGGCCGAGGCGGAGGCCGAGGGGTCGGCACCGCCCGTGGCGGCCCCGCCCGCGTCCTTGCCCTTGTCGCCCGGGCTCTCCGAACTGCCGCCGGTGCCGTTGCCCTTGGAGGTGCCCGCGGAGCCGCCGCCGTCCTTGCCGCCGCCGTCCGAGCCCTTGCCCTGGCTCGCGCCGCCCTGGGCCTGCGAGCTGTTGGCCGCGATGGAGGGGTCGGGGTTCGACCCGGGGGAGTTGGAGACATGGACGAACGCCGGGATCGCCGTGCCGAAGAAGAGCGCCGCCGCCGCCATGCCGACCACGGCCTGACGCTTGCGCGCCCGCCGGGCCGGTACCGCACGGCGCAGGTGGTCCAGGGTGCCGTCGGTGGGTTCGATCTCCTGGACGGCCTGGTGCAGCAGCCGACGCAGTGCCAGCTCGTCGGAGCCGAGTCCTTCGGATCCCAGTCCGTCCGTGCCCAGGGTGTCGGGCTGTTCGTCGGGGCCGTGGTTCACAGTTCCGTTCCCAGCGTGCGATTGCTTGTGCTCTTGCTCCGGGCGCTTCTCGCCCTCGGGGGGCAGCCGGTCCTCGTACCCGCTCATGCCGAGGCCCCCATGGCGACGCGGAGCGCGGCGATGCCCCGCGAGCCGTACGCCTTCACCGAACCCAGGGAGACACCGAGCGTCTCGGCGACCTGGGCCTCCGTCATGTCCGCGAAGTAGCGCAGGACCAGGACCTCGCGCTGGCGGCGCTGGAGTCCCTTCATCGCCTTGATCAGCGCGTCGCGCTCCAACTGGTCGTAGGCGCCTTCCTCGGCGCTCGCCATGTCGGGCATCGGCTTCGAGAGGAGCTTGAGGCCGAGGATGCGCCGGCGCAGGGCCGAGCGCGAGAGGTTGACGACGGTCTGGCGCAGATAGGCGAGCGTCTTCTCCGGGTCCCGGACGCGTTTGCGCGCCGAGTGCACCCGGATGAAGGCCTCCTGGACGACGTCCTCACAGGAGGCGGTGTCGTCGAGCAGGAGCGCCGCGAGGCCCAGGAGCGACCGGTAGTGCGCCCGGTAGGTCTCGGTGAGATGGTCGACGGTCGTACCCGCCGCCAGGCTGTTCTCGGCGCCGTCGCGCTGGTTCGGAATGCGGGCGGGCCGCGCTGAGGGCATGGGCGCGATCACCGGCATGCCGCCGGACGCGCCGGGGCCGCGGAGTCGGCGGGGTGGACGCAGGGCCACGCCCCTTGTCTGTACCGCGGTGAATTCGAGTACCTCTGCCACGCCAGTTGGACGCACGTCCCCCCGGGAGGGTTGTACGCGACAGGCATCACATTCGCGCCGGGTGTCACATCGGCGGGAATTCCGTCCACCGGAACGCCCCCCGGACCGCCCGCCGGTACGCCGTTGAGTGCGCGCGACAGTGCACCAGATGCCCTCATGCGTAACAGCTCTTCCCCTATGCCCAATGTTCTGCCGCCCCCCGGACGCCCTGAATGGCGTCCGCATAGACGCTCCCCGCCCTCCGCGTGGTTGCGGAGTGCGGGGAGCAAAATCTTCGAACGCCGACAGGGATCCGTTCAAGTGGTCCGGACCATTAAGTTGATCACTGAACCGAGAGAGATCCTACAAACCCACCGCCCACAGGGCACCGGGATTACGGCCGACGCCGGCCCGGAGCGCAGAACCTGCGGAACCGACGCACGCCGGAAGCGGCGACCCCCGGGAACCGACGCACGTCCGGGGCCGGCCTAGGAGGCCCTGATGATCTCCGCCGCCACCAGCTCCGCGATCTGAGCGGTGTTCAGGGCGGCGCCCTTGCGGAGGTTGTCCCCGCACACGAACAGTTCGAGGGCCGACGGATCGTCCAGTGCCCGGCGGACCCGGCCCACCCAGGTCGGGTCGGTGCCGACCACGTCCGCGGGCGTGGGGAACTCCCCGGCGGCCGGGTCGTCGAAGAGCACGACGCCGGGCGCGGTGGCCAGGATCTCCCTCGCCTTGTCGACGGTCACCTCGTCCTGGAAGCGGGCGTGCACGGTCAGCGAGTGCGTGGTGACGACGGGGACGCGGACGCAGGTCACGGCGACCTTCAGACGGGGCAGCCCGAGGATCTTGCGGGTCTCGTCGCGTATCTTCATCTCCTCCGAGGACCAGCCGTCCTCGGCGAGCGACCCGGCCCACGGCACCACGTTCAGCGCGACCGGTTCCGGGAACGGGCCCGTGTCGTCGCCCACCGCCCGGCGTACGTCACCGGGGCTGGTACCCAGTTCCGTACCCGCGACGAGCGACATCTGCCGGCGCAGGGTGTCGACGCCCGCGCGGCCCGCGCCGCTGACCGCCTGGTACGAGGAGACGACGAGTTCGCGCAGCCCGAACTCGGCGTGCAGGGCACCCAGCGCCACGATCATGGACAGGGTCGTGCAGTTCGGGTTGGAGACGATCCCGCGCGGCCGCACGCGCGCGGCGTGCGGATTGACCTCGGGGACGACGAGGGGCACTTCCGGGTCCATCCGGAAGGCGCCGGAGTTGTCGACGACGACCGCGCCCTTGGCGGCGGCGATCGGCGCCCACTGGGCGGCCACCTCGTCCGGAACGTCGAACATGGCGACGTCGACCCCGTCGAAGGCCTCCTCCGACAGGGCCACCACCTCGACCTCGACACCGCGCACGGCCAGCTTGCGGCCGGCCGAGCGCGGTGAGGCGATCAGGCGGATCTCGCCCCAGATGTCCGCGTGCTGGGACAGGATCTGGAGCATGACCGTGCCGACGGCCCCGGTCGCTCCCACGACCGCGAGCGTCGGTCGTACGGTCATCGCCCGGTGCCTCCGTAGACGACGGCCTCGTCGCTGTCGGAGTCGAGTCCGAAGGCGCTGTGCACGGCGCGTACGGCCTCGTTGACGTCGTCGGCGCGGGTGACGACGGAGATACGGATCTCGGAGGTGGAGATCAGCTCGATGTTGACCCCGGCGTCGGTGAGCGCCTCGAAGAAGCCGGCCGTGACACCCGGGTTCGTCTTCATGCCGGCGCCGACGAGCGAGATCTTGCCGATCTGGTCGTCGTAGCGCAGCGACTCGAAGCCGATCACGCCCTTCGCCTTCTCCAGGGCGTCGATGGCCTTGCGGCCCTCGGTCTTCGGGAGGGTGAAGGAGATGTCCGTGAGGCCCGTGGTGGCAGCCGACACGTTCTGCACGATCATGTCGATGTTGATCTCGGCGTTGGCGATGGCGCGGAAGATCGCGGCGGCCTCACCCGGCTTGTCCGGGACACCGACGACCGTGACCTTGGCCTCGGAGGTGTCGTGAGCGACACCGGAAATGATGGCCTGCTCCACCTTCTGGTCCCCTTGCTGCTGTGTCTTCTGAACGAGCGGTGCGCTGCTGACCCAGGTGCCCTGAAGTCCGCTGAAGGACGACCGCACATGGATCGGGATGTCGTAACGGCGGGCGTATTCCACACAGCGGTGGAGCAGCACCTTCGAGCCGGAGGCGGCGAGCTCCAGCATGTCCTCGAAGGCGATCCAGTCGATCTTCCTCGCCTTCTTCACCACGCGCGGGTCGGCGGTGAACACGCCGTCCACGTCGGTGTAGATCTCGCACACCTCGGCGTCGAGCGCCGCGGCCAGCGCGACGGCCGTGGTGTCGGACCCGCCGCGGCCCAGCGTGGTGATGTCCTTCTTGTCCTGCGAGACGCCCTGGAACCCGGCGACGATGGCGATGTTGCCCTCGTCGAGCGCCGTACGGATACGGCCGGGGGTGACGTCGATGATCCGCGCTTTGTTGTGGACCGAGTCGGTGATGACGCCTGCCTGGCTGCCGGTGAAGCTCTGGGCGCTGTGGCCCAGGTTCTTGATCGCCATCGCCAGCAGGGCCATGGAGATCCGCTCTCCGGCGGTCAGCAGCATGTCGAACTCCCGGCCGCTGGGCATCGGAGACACCTGCTCGGCGAGATCGATCAGCTCGTCCGTCGTGTCGCCCATCGCGGAAACGACCACGACCACCTGGTGGCCGTTCTTCTTCGCTTCCACGATCCGTTTGGCGACGCGCTTGATGCCCTCGGCATCGGCTACGGAGGAACCTCCGTACTTCTGCACGACAAGGCCCACGTGCGCTCCTCGCTCAGTCCGTCTCTGCACCGCACTACTGCGGTCGGCTCAGTCTAACGAGCGGCCGGATTTCCCTTCCGGGGTATCGCATCGTGAGATGTCCCGCTCACGACGTGATCACTCCGGACTGTCAGGTCGGTAAGGGACCTCCGGCCGCTCCGAGACGGCACCTGCCCGTGCCGAGGCCCCGCCACTCCGAAAGTGCCCCGAGTCACACCGCGGGCGCGCCGGAGCACGGCCGACTGTTCGACCGGGCGCGGACGGAGCAGGGCTGCGTGACCGGGCGCAGGACCGAGCAGGGCTGCGTGACCGGGCGCAGGACCGAGCAGGGCTGCCTGACCGTGCGCAGGACGAGCGCGGCTACGTGACCGGCGCGGACCCGAGCGCGGCTACTTGACCGTGCGCAGGCCGAGCGGCCCCGCGATCTCCTCCGCCATCACCTTGCCGGCCTCCTCCGCGAGGGCCTCCTCGCCGATCTCCTGGTCGGTGTCGAGGCCGTCGAGCTCCTCCAGCGGCTGGTTCAGCCGGACGTGGGCCACCACGGACTGCAGGGCACGCAGGGTCGCGGAGGCGGTGGAGCCCCAGTTGGAGAAGTAGGAGAACTGCCACCACCACAGGGCTTCGGTGGTGCGGCCGGCCCGGTAGTGGGCCATGCCGTGGCGCAGGTCGGCCATGACGTCGGCCAGGTCGTCGGAGATACGGGCCGGGACGGGGGCCTTGCGGGGCTCGTAGGGGTCGAAGACCTCGGAGTAGACGTCGATCGGCTCCAGCATGACCGCGAGACGCTCGCGGAGTTCGTCCACATCCCCTTCCGGGCCGAGGTCGGGCTCGTAGCGCTCGTCGGGGACGATGTCCTCGTGCGCGCCGAGACGGCCGCCGGCCAGGAGGAGCTGGGATACCTCAAGGAGGAGGAAGGGCACGGCCGAGTCCGGCTCGTCGCCCTTGGCCACCTCGGTGACGGCGACCAGGAAGCTCTCCACCTGGTCCGCGATCTGGACCACGAAGTCGTCGGGGTCCGGACTGGTCTCGTGCAGCGTGGCGTCAGACATCTAGAAGTCGTCTCCCCTCGAAGGCGCGGCCGAGCGTGACCTCGTCCGCGTATTCCAGGTCGCCACCCACCGGGAGGCCGCTGGCCAGGCGGGTGACCTTGAGGCCCATGGGCTTGATCATGCGGGCGAGATACGTGGCCGTGGCCTCGCCCTCCAGGTTCGGGTCCGTGGCCAGGATGAGCTCGGTGACCTCTCCGTCGGCGAGGCGGGTCAGGAGTTCCCTTATCCGCAGGTCGTCCGGGCCGACGCCCTCGATCGGGCTGATCGCGCCGCCGAGCACGTGGTACTTGCCCCGGAACTCACGCGTGCGCTCGACCGCGACGACGTCCTTGGGCTCCTCCACCACACAGATCACCGAGAGGTCGCGGCGCGGATCGCGGCAGATGTTGCACAACTCCTCCTGCGCCACGTTGCCGCAGGTCGCGCAGAAGCGGACCTTCGCCTTGACCTCCATCAGGCACTGAGCGAGCCGACGGACGTCCGTCGGCTCCGCCTGAAGGATGTGGAAGGCGATCCGCTGCGCGCTCTTGGGACCGACGCCGGGGAGCCGCCCCAGTTCGTCGATGAGGTCCTGAACAACGCCTTCGTACAACGGATTGCCTTTCCGAGTGTCCTGGTACCGCCTGGTCCCGTCCTACGTCTCTTCCTGGTGCGTACGGTAGTTGGCCACCACCGGTCTTAGAAAGGCAGACCGGGAATGCCGCTGCCGCCGCCCAGCCCCTGGGTGAGCGGGCCGAGCGTCCGCTGCTGGAGCGCCTGCGCGTTCTCGTTCGCCGCCTGGACGGCCGCCACGATCAGGTCGGCGAGCGTCTCGGTGTCCTCGGGGTCGACCGCCTTCGGGTCGATCACCAGACCGCGGAGCTCTCCCGAGCCCGTCACGGTCGCCTTCACCAGGCCGCCGCCCGACTGGCCCCCGACCTCCGTGCGCGCCAGCTCCTCCTGCGCGCTCGCGAGGTCCTGCTGCATCTTCTGGGCCTGCTGCAACAACTGCTGCATATTGGGCTGGCCACCACCGGGAATCACGATCAGCTCCTGGTTTCGAGTACGGCTGTGTGGACCGTTTTTCCTGTCCAGCACGAGCCTACGTGGTCGACGGGCCCGTCGCCCAAGCACTCTTTCGAGTGACACCGTCACGGCGCCTATACCTGATCAAGACCCTCTTCCAGGCGGAAAAGCCGGTAAACCCGGTCCATCGCCACCCATTGGGCGGTAGGAAGGGGGCTGCGCAATCGCACCACGCGTCACAGGGCGTCACGCAGTGTCAGTGCCGTCACCGTCGTCACCGTCGTCCGTCATCACCGTCGTCAACTAGGGAGTACCGGTGAGTCAGCCGGAGATGCAGCCGGAGGGGCCGCCCCAGGAGGGGCGGAGCGAGGGCGCGGCGGGGCTGCGGCCGGGCGACCTGACCGGTCGGCCGTTTCCGCTCGGCGACTGGGGAGAGCCCGCCGAGCGGCTCCATGAGCTCTACCGCTGGGTGGAGAAGGGGGCACTCGACACCGCCGCCTGGTACCTCTCCGACCGCGTGTGGAAGCGGTGGGGGGCGCGGCTGCTGCGGTGCGGGGCCTCGCTGGGAGCCGTCGCCGGGGCCGGACTGCCGCTGCTCGACCTCACCGGGTCGGCGAGAGGAGCGGCTCCGTGGGGATATCTGGCACTGCTGCTCGCGGTCTCCTGCGTCGCCGTCGACCGGTTCTTCGGAGTGACCTCCGGGTGGATAAGGGATGTGGCCACCGCGCAGGCCGTACAGCGGCGCCTTCAGGCACTTCAGTTCGACTGGGCGTCCGAGAGCGTCCGGGAGGTTCTCGGGCCCGCGGACGGAACGGCCAGCGAGGCGGCCGACCGGTGCATCGGGGTGCTGCGCAGGTTCTCGGAGGACGTCACGGAGCTGGTGCGCACCGAGACTGCGGACTGGATGGTGGAGTTCCGCACGGGACCGGCGCCGCTGGGGATCCAGTCGTCGTCGGCGGGAGCGTCCCGGCCCGACGGGTCGCCCCTGAGCGGGCGTGTCCCGCTCCCGCCGGGAACCCGCCCGAACATGCCTCGCCAGCGCCCGCCCGAGCCCCGCTAGCGGATCCTGGGCGCCCCGTGTGCAGGGGCCGGCGCCGCGTCACCGGGCGCCGGACCGTGCGCCGGGGCCGGCGCCGCGTCACCCGGCGCCGCAGATCCTCAGCCCGACCGGCGTCCCGCACGGCAGATGGCCGTGGGTGCGGATGACGTCCTGGCCGCTGCCCCGGCTGATGTAGGAGAGGAAGCTGGAGGCGAGGGAGTCCGCGGGCGGCTGTCCGTAGGTGTAGGCGTACTCGATCTCGCGGTACGGGTAGTCCGAGGTGCCGCGCTCCAGGTCCTCGACGGAGGCGGTGTGACCGTCGAGGCTGATCCGGTGCAGGCCCTTGTGGCCGGTGGCGTCGTTGAGTTCGCTGTAGCCGATCGCGCCGGGCAGCTTGGCGACCGTGTTCAGCACCTGGTCGGTGGAGTCGAGTTCGCAGCGCACGAGCGGCGCCGTCGCGTCGTCCTTGTGGACGCAGTCCAGCGAGGAGTTGGCGATCTCGCCGCGTCCGAGGACCCGGCGCTGGAACACCTGCCGGGTACCGGAGTTGGCGTCCCGGCTGACGAGAAGGACGGGCCTGTCGGGTCCGCCGAGCTGCTTCCAGTTCCTGATCTCGCCGCGGTAGAGACGTCGTACGTCGGTCAGCGACAGGTTCTTCACGGGGACGGCGTTGTTGACGACCAGCGTGAAGACCGACACCGCGATCCGGTTCTCCCGCAGCCGCGGGAGGTCGCCGGGCTTCGGGCCGTCGGAGAGGGCGACGAGGGCCGGGGACCCCTTCTTCGACGCCGTGCCCGCCGTGTCGAGTTCGCGCACGCCGGCCGTGCTGCCGTGGGCGTCCACCGTGATCGTGGAGCCCAGGCAGTCGTGCTGGTACTTCTCGGCCAGTTCGCGCATCACGGGCTCGAAGGCGGTCGAGCCGGTGACGGTCAGCGTGCCCCGCTCGCAGCCGATCGGGGGCGGGGTGTCGTCGCGCAGGACGACGATCAGGGCGAGCGTGACGACGCACACCGTCAGCAGCACGGTGATCAGCCGGGCCGCGCGGCTGAACAGCGGCGGCTGGTCGTCCGGTGTCGTACTGCGGTTGGGCCGGACCTCACCGTCCCGGATCCCGCCGACGATCCGTATCGGACATCCCACGTCGCCGCCCGACAGCAGGACGAGCAGTTTGAAGTGCTCGCCCCGGTTGAGCGGGACCCGCGGGATGCGCAGTGTGCCGTCGTCGTAACCGAGACCGGCTGCCGGGGTGAAGTGGTCCATCAGGTGGTCGGTGCCGGGCGGCTGGGTCACGGACACACCGCGGATGGTGCGGTCGGTGAACACCGCGGTCAGTCCGTGCCGTTCATGGCTCGTGTAGTCGTCCCCGGCGATGCTCTGCGAGCCGTCGTTCTCGATCCGCAGCAGCACCAGGGTGGCGTCGGACATACCGGGTGCCTCGTCGAACAGCCCGAGCCGCACGTTCGCGCGTCCCGAGCGGACGTCGTCGCCGATGGGATTGTCCATCTGGACGCGATAGCCGACGGTCTTGCGGCGCGGCACTCTTCGCTCGTACCAGACCATCACGGCGGAGGCGACGACACCGATGACGGCGGTCCCGACGGCCACGACGTTCTCTGCGCTCAGCCAACTCACCGTGAGCCACTCCCCCGAGCACTGTGGTGCGGTCACCGTACGACTCCGGCCGGAAACAGCCCACATACGGGAGGTGAACTTCGGCAGCCCCGGGCGGCCGGGGAAGTCGGCGCCTTCCCCGGGGTCCGCTGCCGCTTGCCGCGGCCCCCGGGCGGGGTCCCAGGGCGGGGTTCCGGGCTCAGCCGCTCTTCGTGTAGATCAGCTCGGCCTCGGCTGCCGAGCCGGTCTTCGCCCGCCGCAGCCGGCCGTCCGGCAGGAGCGTGACCTCGGAGGCGGCACCCGGCTTGCAGGACGGCGGTTCACCGACGGTGACCTGGGAGGGACCGATGTCCAGCGGCCCGCCGGGCCCCGGAGCCGCGGCGAGGGCGGCCTGGAAGACACAGTGGTAGTTGCTGCCGTCCGCGGTGACCGTCAGCACCGTGTCGCCGACACCGCCCTGTCGGATGGTCAGCCGACGCGTGTGGTGGCCGGTGGAGTTGTCGATGACACCGTCCCAGGTGCCGAGGAACGCCTCCGGGACGGTGCCGCCCTGCGACGCCCCTGCGCTGGGGGACTCGGAGTCGACGGTCGGCGTCTGCGACGCGCTCTGCCCCGGTGTCGTCTCGCCAGAGGCCGGGGCGGACGCCTTGGGATCGTCCTGGCCGCCGCCGCCCGCGTTGCCCTTCAGCAGCGCGTACACGCTGCCGCCCGCGCCGAGCGCGACGACCAGGGCCACGACGACGAGGAGGGCGGTGGAACGGCCGCTCCTCGCCGGGGGCTCGGAGCCGGGCGGCGCGGCCACGGGACCGTACGGAGGGGTCGGCCCGTAGGGCGGGGTCGCACCGCCGGGTCCGTACGGGTGGGGGGCGACGCCCGGACCGTAGGGAGGCGTCGAGCCGTACGCCGGCTGCGGCGAGCCCCAGCCGGCCTGCGGATAGCCGTACGCGGGGTGGGCCGGGCCCTGGCCGGCGGGCTGCGGGTGCTGCGGCGGGTAGCCGTAGGCGGGGTGCGGACCGGCCGGCGCCGCCGGGGGAGGCGTCGCGCCCGAGCCCCCGATGACGGTGGGGAGATGGTTCACGGGACCGGGCTGCCCCGGGGGAGGCGGAGTGGCGCCCTCCCCGGCGGACCTGGGGGTGTGGTCCGGGGAGGCCTCGGCGGACGCGGCGGGCGCCGAGGAGGAGGCCGAGGGCGTCGAGGAGGCGGCCGAGGCCGAGGCGGCGGGCGAGCCGGACGGCGGCTTGGACAGGTCCGGGGCGGGGACCGGCGCCACTGACGCGGGCGGCAGGGCCGGCCTCGCGGGGGCGGCACCGAGCGCCGGAGCACCGGAGCGGGCCCGCGCCTGTCCGTCGTCGGGGTTCTCCCGGTCGAGCAGCTGCACCGCGTGCCGCCCGAGCTGGGCAACCAGCGAGGCGGGCAGCCAGGGATCGAGGGTGCGTCCCTGCGCGACGGTGTCCTCCGCGCCCGTGCGCTCCAGGATCTCGTCGAGACCGGGCCGGGCACCGGGATCCTTGCGCAGACAGTCGCGTACGAGGTCGGCCAGGCCCTCGGGAACACCCGTCAGGTCGGGGTCCTCCTGCGCGATGCGGAACATCATGGCGTGCACGCCGCTGTTGGCCGCCCCGAACGGAAGGGTGCCGGTGGCCGCGTACGACAGGACCGATCCGAGGCAGAAGATGTCGCACGCGGGCGTGACACGGTCGCCGCGCACCTGCTCGGGGGCCATGAATCCGGGCGAGCCGACGAGCGCCCCCGTGTGGGTCAGGCCGCCGTCGGTCACCGTCTCCAGGGCGCGGGCGATACCGAAGTCGATGACGCGGGGGCCGTCGATGGTGACGAGGACGTTCGACGGCTTGAGGTCCCGGTGGATGAGGCCCGCGGCGTGGATGTCCTTCAGCGCGTGCGCGAGGCCCGCGGCGAGGATCCGCACGGAACGCTCGGGCAGCGCGCCGTGGTCGCGCCCGACGACGGCCTGCAGCGAGGGCCCCGCGACATAGCCGGTGGCCACCCAGGGGATCGCCGCCTCGGTGTCCGCGTCCAGGACGGGCGCGGTCCAGAGCCCGCCGACCCTGCGCGCGGCCCGCACCTCCTGGCGGAAGCGCGCCCGGAACTCCTCCTGCTCCGCGAGTTCCGGCCGGACGAGTTTGACGGCGACCGTACGTCCCCGGTCGGACCGCGCGAGATAGACATGGCCCATCCCTCCGGCACCGAGCCGCGCCAGCAGTCGGTACGCCCCGATCTCGTGCGGATCCCCTGCCCCCAGGTTCTCCATGGCAGCGCCACCCTCCCCCAAATATGTGCAACAGACCGAGGATAGTGCGCCATACGGGGAGGTGGGCGGGGCTGTGCCCACGGATCCGTCACGACCGATCCCGTTTCAGTAACAGGTCCCGCCGTCTCGTCGTCGCCGGCCGCCGGGGGATCGTCGGGACGGGCCGCCAGGCGCTCCGGAACGCGGACGGTACCGGCCTCGACGCCGGTGCCGGTGTCCGGGCCGGCCACGGTTCCGGTGCTGGCCGACGCACCACCCCTGCCGAGCCCGGCAGGGCGCACCACGTCGGCCAAGCCCGACAGACTGTCGCGGAAAGCCCCCGACCACAGACAGGACGCCGATACCGCGCCCGGTCCGTGGACATTTACGCTTCGCCGCATGACCCCTCAGCCCAACCCCCAGGCCGGCGCCGCCGTGAAGGCCGCGGACCGCGCGCACGTGTTCCACTCCTGGTCCGCGCAGGAGCTCATAGACCCGCTCGCCGTCGCCGGCGCGGAGGGGTCGTACTTCTGGGACTACGAAGGCAAGCGGTATCTGGACTTCACCAGCGGGCTCGTCTTCACCAACATCGGGTACCAGCACCCGAAGGTCGTCGCCGCGATCCAGGAACAGGCCGCGACCCTGTCCACGTTCGCGCCCGCCTTCGCCGTCGAGGCGCGTTCGGAGGCGGCCCGGCTGATCGCCGAGCGGACCCCGGGCGACCTGGACAAGATCTTCTTCACCAACGGCGGCGCGGAGGCCGTCGAGAACGCCACGCGGATGGCCCGGCTGCACACCGGCCGCCCGAAGGTGCTCTCCGCCTACCGCTCGTACCACGGTGCCACCTCCACCGCGATCAACCTCACCGGTGACCCGCGGCGCTGGCCGAACGACAGCGGAGCCGCCGGTGTCGTCCACTTCTGGGCGCCCTTCCTGTACCGCAGCCCCTTCCACTCGGACAGCGAGCGGCAGGAGTGCGAGCGCGCGCTCCAGCACCTGGAGGACACCATCGCCTTCGAGGGACCGGGGACCATAGCGGCCCTGATCCTGGAGACGATCCCGGGCACCGCGGGCATCATGACGCCGCCGGCCGGCTACCTCACCGGGGTACGGGAGATCTGCGACCGCTACGGGATCGTCTTCGTCCTGGACGAGGTCATGGCCGGGTTCGGCCGGACCGGCAAGTGGTTCGCCGCCGACCACTACGAGGTGACGCCGGACCTGATGACCTTCGCCAAGGGCGTGAACTCCGGCTACGTGCCGCTGGGCGGCGTCGCGATCTCCGCCGCCATCGCCGAGACCTTCGCCAGGCGGCCCTACCCGGGCGGGCTCACCTACTCCGGCCACCCGCTGGCCTGCGCCGCCGCCGTCGCGACGATCAACGTCATGGAGGACGAGGGGATCGTCGACCAGGCCGCGGTCATCGGCGAGACGGTCCTCGGACCCGGGCTGCGCGAGCTGGCCGAGCGGCACCCGAGCGTCGGCGAGGTGCGCGGCACGGGCGTCTTCTGGGCGCTGGAGCTGGTGAAGGACCGGGAGACCCGGGAGCCGCTGGTCCCGTACAACGCGACGGGCGAGGCGAACGCGCCGATGGCCGCGTTCGGCGCCGCGGCCAAGGCCCGCGGGCTGTGGCCGTTCATCAACATGAACCGCACCCACGTCGTACCGCCGTGCAACATCACCGAGGCCGAGGCCAAGGAAGGTCTCGCGGCCCTGGACGAGGCACTCTCGGTGGCGGACGAGCACACGGTGTGACGCCGTAAGGGGGTTCGCCCCGGTGGGGGTCGGCCGCGCGGTCGCCCGCGCCCCTTCGGGGGTCCGGGCAATCCGCCCGCCGGCCCCCACGGCGTATGGTGGCCTGCTCGAAGGGATACGCGAGCAGACACGCGCACCCGCCCACCCACGCGTTGGGGAGTGAGACGACCACCATGGCCGGCACCGGCGGCACGGGCGCCGTAACCCGCAGCACCCTGCGGCAGCAGATCGCGGACGCGCTCCGTGACGAGGTGCTCGGGGGCCGTCTGCGGCCGGGTCAGGAGTTCACGGTGAAGGAGATCGCCGAGCAGTACGGCGTCTCCGCCACCCCCGTTCGTGAGGCACTGGTCGACCTGTCGGCCCAGGGGCTCCTGGACGCGGACCAGCACCGCGGGTTCCGGGTGCACGAGTACTCGGCCGCCGACTACCGCGGCATGGTCGAGGCGCGCAGCCTGATCACGGAGGGCATGTTCCAGGCCCTCGTGGCCGAGGGCATGCGGCAGGCCGACGACCCCCGCACGCTCGCCGCCCTCGCGGGCGTCCGGCGCCGCGGCGAGGAGGCCAAGCGCGCCGCCTCGGCCGGCGACCTGAACATCCTCATCGGCTACGACCTGCGTTTCTGGCGCGAACTCAGCAGCCTCTTCGGCAACACCTACCTCGGCGACTTCCTGCACCGGCTGCGGGTCCAGTCCTGGGTCTGCACGGTCCAGCACCTGCGCCGGGTCTCCGACCTCCGGGGCCAGCTCTGGTCCGGCCACACGGAGCTGGTGGACGCCCTCGCGCGCCGCGACGCCGACACGGCACGGGCGATCGTGGCGGCGTACAACGAGCACGCTCTCGCCCTCATCGAGCGCCTCGACGCCCCCTGAGACACGGACCGGGACCCGGTTCGTCCCGGTCCCGGGTTTGAGGACACCCCCTCCGGGCGATCGGGGGGATGGGGGCGCGGCCCCCGAGCGGCGGACGGACCCCGGCCCACCCGGGGGCCCAAGTTTGCGTACCGGCCTCTTCACAGGACCGCCACGCGCACTACGCTGCCCTGACCACCCTGCACCCCAAGGAGCAAGAGGAGCCGTCTGTTGGCCTGTGACCTGTGGTTGGTCCCGCTCGTCGACGTGCTGTGCCACACCCCCGACAACCCCTTCGCCGAGGAACTCGCGCTCTACGACAAGGTGCTCGCCGAGGCCGGACTGCCCCCGGTGCCGGTGTACGCGTACATGCCGGGCCTGTCGGGTGACGTGGCCCCGGTCGCCGGATTCGACTACGACGCGCTGCACTTCCTGCGCCGCGCGTACCTGCTCCAGATGTGCGGGCTCGCGGTGGCGCCGGTCGACGAACTGGGCGGCGACTACGAGCAGTTGCTGGAGATGTTCGAGACGAACGCCCAGCAGTCGCATCTGGTCTGGCACTACGACCACGCGGGCGCGTACGTGCCGGTCGAGTTCCCGCACCCGCTGGCCAACGACGAACTCCTCGCGGGCGGCGGGCCCCTGGGCTCCTCCCACGCCCTCCTGCGCGAACTCGAGTTCGTGGCACCCTCGATCGGCATCGACCCGGCCAACCCCCCGGTGCCACCGCAGCCCCCGAGCGCTCCCACGGAGCTGGAGGAGCCCGCGGCTCCGGCTCCCTACGACGCCAGCCCCTTCGCCCGCGAACGTCACGTCTGGCTGGGCCTGCACGCGGCGGCCACCCGGAGTCTCGCCCAGGGCTCGATGATCATCTTCAGCTGAACCGCGCCGCACGGTGCGGGGCCCCGGCCGCGGAGGCCCCGCACCGGCCGGCCCCGGCGGGCACGGCGGCCCCGGCCGTCAGCCCAGCTGGGCCAGGCCCTTCTTCAGATCCTCGGCGTTCATGACGGGCGCCAGCTCGATACGGGCGCCGAGGCTCATGAAGAGCGGCCCGGCGATCACCGGGATCTGGCTGCTGTCCTGCAGGTCGAAGACCATGTAGCAGGCGCGGCTGCCCTCGTGGGTGGTGAAGTAGGTCGCTTCCGGCTTGAGCCGCTCCATCGTCTCCTGCATCAGCTGCGGAAGCTTTCCCTCACTGATGAGCTCGTTGGCCTTCTCCGTGTCCATGGTCGCCCTGAGCATCACGCGCATCGCTCTCTCCTTCTCCGCCGGTCGACGCACGCAGAAGCAGACAAACGTGTGCTTCCAGGCCATTCCCCCCGCCGTCGGCGTGCTCACGCGGCGGCCCAGACGCCACTCTCCAGTGAGGCCTGGGCCGCGTCGCCCGTGGGGCGGGGGCGCCGAGCGTGCCGGACCGGGCGGCGGACGCGCTGGACCGGAAGGCGGGCGCGCCGGGTCAGAAGACCGGTGTGCCGTCCTGCGTCAGCTTCCAGTTGGTGACCGCGAAGTCCGCCGGGTTCAGCGAGCCCTTGGCCGTCACGTAGTCGATCATCAGCTGGCGGATCTCATTGGTTGAGCTGTAGGCGATGTCGGCGGCCGCGATGTGCGGGTAGCCGCTGCCTCCGTTGGCCCGGTAGTTGTTGACGGCGACGACGAAGACCTGGTCGGCCGCGACCGCGGAGCCGTTGTAGGAGAGGTTCTTGATCCTCGACCCCTCCGGCTGCGCGATGTCGATCTCGTAGGAGACGCCCGCCGCCGTGTCGTACATGTAGTCCCAGAAACTGTTCGCGTTGGTGACGGTGGCGGTGTCCACCGCGGTCCCGGACGGGACCTGGTGGTAGTACTTCGCCGCGTACTCCAGGTAGTCCTTGAGCTGGGCGCCCGTCAGCTTCTTGCCGTAAAGGGTGTTGTCGTAGATGTAGAGCCCGGCGACATCGCGGATGGTGACGTCGCCCTGGGGGATGTCGGCGGTGCGGCTGAAGGGCGCGGCGACGGAGATGAGCGGCAGGGCCGCGTCGGCCGTCGACAGGCCGGTGGCTACGGCCGCCATCTGGACCTGGTGGATGAAGTCCATGACGGGGACGTCCTTCCAGCACGCCTCCGCCGCGGAGAGGTCGGCAGTACAGGTGCCGACGGGCGTGTTGACGTACTTCACCACCAGGTCGTGGTCCGCCTTGATCAGCCGGGTGATCTCGGCGTCCTCCTCGACGGTGTTGCTGTTGAGGGTCTGCGCCTTGGTGCTGGTGACCTTCCACTGGCCGCGGACGAGTTCGAGCTCGAAGTCGAAGACGGTCAGCCGCATGCCGTAGCAGTAGGGCTCGGAGAGGACGACGTCCTTGCCTGTCTCGGTGTTGGTGACCGTGTAGGACGAGACCTCGGTGTGGGTGTGGCCCACGAGGATCGCGTCGATGCCGGGGACCTGCTGGGCGACGAGGTTGGAGGCGTTCTCCACGTACGGGAGTTCGCTGCCGTACGACGAACTGCCGTCCAGGCCCGAGTGGTCGGTGAGGAACACGACGTCGCAGCCGAGCGCGCGCATCCTGGGCACGTACTTCTTCGCCTGCTCGACGAGCCCGGTGAACGTCATCTTCCCGGCGACGTTGTCCTTGTCCCACAGGGCGATTCCGGGGTTGGTCAGGCCGAGGATGCCGACCTTGATGTCCGGGGCGCCGGGGACACGGACGCGCTTCACGGTGTACGGCTTGAAGGCCGGGCGCAGGGTCTTCGCGTCCAGCGCGTTGGCTCCGAGCAGCGGGAAGTGGCACTGCTCCTCGAATCTGCGCAGCGTCTCGATGCCGTAGTTGAACTCGTGGTTGCCGAGCGCGGCGGCGTCGTACCGCATGGCGTTCATCGCGATGGCCATGGGGTGCTTGGGGCCCCGCCTGCCGTCCGCGGCGACGATGGGGTCCACGCGCGCGTAGTAGTACGCCAGCGAGGTGCCCTGGATGATGTCGCCGGCGTCGACGAGCAGGACGTGGTCCTCGCCCTTGGCGGCGCGCTGCTGCTTGACGAGGGTCGCGACGCGCGCGACACCGACCGAGTTGCCCTTGCTGTCCTTGTACGCCGCGTCCGTGTAGTAGTCCCAGTCGAAGACGTGGCTGTGCAGGTCGGTGGTGCCCAGAATCGAGAACGACCAGGTGCGGGGCGGCTTCGGGTGCTTGCGGTCCGCCGCCTGCGCGGGGGCCGCCGCGACCACTCCGCCGACGGCCACGGCCGCGCCGGTGACGGCCGACCTCTTCACGAACTCCCGGCGGTTCAGAGGATTGACGGACATGCGGACTCCTGGGAACTGGGGTGGCGGAGGCGGGGGACGTGCCGTGCGAGCCATGCGGGACTACACGCGTAGAGCGTGGTCGCCCACCTATCCCCTCCGGAACCAGGAGAAGCCCATCTCCAGGTCAATTAAAGGTCAGTTCAAGGTTTCCGGGGCACACCGGACCGGGGTTTCGAACCACGTTCACCCCACTGTCGGACAGCGCTCACGGCGGCGTCCGACCCAACTGCCGGGCCACTCCGGCCGCTCACCGGGGCACACCGGGGGCGGCCGGAAGGCGGGCACCCGGAACCGGAGCCCGAGGGCCGGGAGGCCGGGAGGCCGGGGGCGAGGCTCCGATCAGCTCGACTCGCGCACCACCAGTCGGCACGGGACCGTGTGGACACCCCCGGGTGCCGGCTCCGCGTCGGCGGCGTCGACGCCATCGTCGTCCACGCCGATGGCGTCGATGGCTTCCAGGAGGCGCAGCGCGGCGATCCGGCCGATCTCGGTGAGGTCCATGTCGATGGTGGTGAGCGGCGGACGGCAGGCCAGCGCCATGGTGTCCCAGTTGTCGTAGCCGACGACGGCGATGTCGCCGGGGACGTCCACACCCCGCTCGCGCAGCGCGTCGGCGACTCCCCGGGCGATCTGGTCGTTGCCGCAGAAGAAGGCGTCCGTGTCCGGGGCCGTGCGCAGCACGGCGTCGGCGGCCCGGCGCCCCCACGCCTCGCTCCACTCGCCGAAGTGGACGCGCCCGGTGGCCAGTCGGAGCGAGGAACGCTCCAGGTGCCCGGCCGCGTGCCGGGCGCGGTCGCGGGCGGCGGCGTGGTGCTCCGGGCCGGTGACATGCGCGATCCGGGTCCGGCCCGCGGCCAGCAGATGTTCCACGGCGAGCCGGGCGCCGCCCCGGTCGTCGGAGACGACGGAGGTGTCGGCCGGGTCGGTGGACGGGGAGAGCGCGTAGACGATGGGGATCGGGTCGACGCCGGTCAGCGGCGGGCGCGGGTCCGTGCGGCGTCCGGTGACGATGATGCCGTCCACCCTGCGGTCCATCAGGTTGCGCAGATGGTGCTGCTCACGGATCGAATCGCCCCGGGTGTCGCACAGCAGCACGGAGATCTTCCCGGCGCCGAGCGCGTCCTCCGCGCCGAGCAGCACCGGGGTGGAGAAGCGGCCGATGCCGTCCGTCGTCATCAGGCCGACCGTCCAGCTGCGGCCGGTGTGCAGGCTCTGCGCGTGCTGGTTGGGCCGGAAGCCGAGCGACTCCACGGCGTCGAGAACCCGCCGACGGGTCTCGGGCCTCATCCGCCCGCCGCCGTTCAGCGCCTTCGACGCCGTGCCCACACTGACCCCCGCGAGGGCGGCGACATCGGCGAGCTTGGCCCGGCCGGCGGAGGACGAACGCGGAGCAGAAGTCACGGGCAATCCTTTTCCTTCGCGTCGTCCGGGACGTCGTGGTCCCTCGCCGACGACATTAGCGACCCCATCGTGCCAGCGGCCAGGGGTGCGGGCCAGAGCCTGAGCAGCGGGGAAAAATCTGCGTCACGCCCCTTGACCCCTCCGGCCGTCTCCCCTCTACTTTCCGGCAGGAAAACGGTTGCTCAAACGAGTTCCTCAACGACCGGCCGTACGGCTGTGACGGAGCAGCCGTCCGTTCCCGTACCCGACCCGAGCAGCCGTCGCACCCGGCCCCGACTCGTACGCCCTGCCATACCCGTACCCGTACCCGACCCGAACGCCCTGCCGTACCCGCTTCCGAACGATGCACGACCCGTCGAACGTGTTCCGACGAGAACCGGAGAACCATGCCCCGCACACGCTCCGCCGCCCTCCCCGGCACGGGACCCGTCCACCCCACTTCCGGTGCCCTCGGCGCGCTGCGCCCCGCGCCCGTCACGATCGGCGCCGGTTTCTGGCACACCCGCCGTGAGGTCAACGCGCGCACCTCCCTCCCCCAGGGCCCGGATCTGCTGGAGTCGGCGGGCAACCTGCACAACCTGCGGCTGGCGGCGGGCGCGGCCGAGGGCGAGTTCCAGGGCGCGTACCCGTTCCTCGACACCGACGTCTACAAGTGGCTGGAGGCCGCCGCCTGGCGGCTGGCCGAGGAGCCCGTCGGCGGCCTGGCCGCCGAGGTGGACCGGATCATCGCCCTGGTCGCCGCCGCCCAGCAGCCCGACGGCTATCTCAACACCTGGTTCCAGCTCCGCAAGAACGGCGAGCGCTACCAGGACCTGCGCTGGGGCCACGAGCTGTACTGCGCGGGCCATCTCATCCAGGCGGCGGTCGCCCACCACCGCACCACCGGGCGCCCCGAACTCCTCGACGTGGCCCGTCGTTTCGCCGACCACGTCGACTCGGTCTTCGGGGCCCCCGGCAGCGGGAAGCCCCTCGACGGCATCGACGGCCACCCCGAGATCGAGACGGCCCTGGTCGAGCTCTACCGGGAGACCGGCGAACGCCGCTACCTCGACCTGGCCGGCTACTTCGTCGACCGGCACGGCCACGGTCTGCTCGGCGGCGAGGCCTACTGCCAGGACCGGGTCCCGCTGCGCGAGGCGGCCACCGTGGAGGGCCATGCCGTAAGGCAGTTGTATCTGCTGGCCGCGGCGGCCGACCTGGCGTCCGAGACCGCCGACGCCGAACTCCGCTCAGCCACCGAGCGGTTGTGGCGGGCCATGGTGGCGACGAAGACCCACCTCACCGGCGGGCTCGGCGCCCACCACGACGAGGAGGACTTCGGCGACCCGTACGAACTCCCCAACGAGCGCGCCTACTGCGAGACCTGCGCCGCCATCGCCTCCGTCCAGTGGAGCTGGCGCATGGCCCTGCTCACCGGCGGGGCCCACTACTCCGATCTGATCGAGCGGACCCTGTACAACGGTTTCCTGGCCGGAGTCTCCCTGGACGGCGAGAGCTGGCTGTACGTGAACCCGCTCCAGGTCCGCGACGGCCACACCGACCCCGGCGGCGACCAGTCGGCCCGCCGCACCCGCTGGTTCCGCTGTGCCTGCTGCCCGCCCAACGTCATGCGGCTGCTGGCCTCCCTGGAGCACTACCTCGCGTCCACCGACGCCGGTGGTCTGCAGATCCACCAGTACGTCACCGGCGAGTACCGCGCGGACCTGGCCGGCGCCCCCGTCGCCGTCCGCGCCGAGACCGACTACCCGTGGCACGGCACGATCGCCCTGACCGTCGAGGAGACGCCCGGGACCCCCTGGACCCTGTCGCTCCGCGTCCCGCAGTGGTGCGAGGCGTTCCGGGTGCACGACGGCGAGCGGACCTACGACGGCACGGACGCGCCCGTCGAGGACGGCTGGCTGCGCCTGGAGCGGACCTGGGCCCCCGGCGACCGGGTGATCCTCGAACTCGCCCTGGACGCCCGGCTCACCGCTGCCGACCCGCGAGTGGACGCCGTGCGAGGCTGCGCGGCGATCGAGCGCGGCCCGCTCGTGTACTGCCTGGAGCAGGCGGACCACCCGGGCGGCGGCCTCGACGACATCGTCCTCGACACCTCCCGCCCACCGGCCGTCAAACAGCGCCCCGACCTGCTCGGCGGCGTCACCACCGTGCTGGCCGCCGGACACCGCCGCGATCTCCCCTCCGACGGCTCCTGGTGGCCCTACCGTCCGGCCTCCGGTCACGACGCCCCGTCGGCCGGCGACCCCGTCGAACTCACCGCGATCCCCTACTACGCCTGGGCCAACCGCGAGGACGGCGCCATGCGCGTCTGGCTGCCCACGTCCTGAATCCCGCACGTCGCCGCACGTTCTGCACGTCTCCGCACGTCCCGCACGTCCCTCTCCCGACAACGAGGTCACCCCGTGAGAAGCACCCGCCGCACCCTGACCGCAGCCATAGCCACCGCCTGTGCCCTCGCCACCGTCACCGCGTGCGGCGGCGGCTCCGGCTCCTCCTCCACGTCCGGCTCGTCCTCGACGTACACCTTCTGGGACCCGTACCCGCAGTTCGACGCCTCCTCCGACTGGGGCAAGCGCGTCACCGCGTGCGGCACCGAGGCCGGGGTCAAGGTCAAGCGCACCGCGTACGACACCACGGACCTGGGCAACAAGGCCCTGCTCGCGGCCCAGCAGGGCAACGCGCCCGACGTGATGCTGGTCGACAACCCGGTCGTCTCCACCCTCGTGGAGGCGGGCATCCTCACGAAGACCAGCGACCTCGGCCTCGACACGGCCCCGATCCAGAAGAACATCATCGGCGCGGGCACCATCGACGGCGCGGCCTACGGCGTCCCCATCGGCGCCAACACCCTCGCCCTCTACTACAACAAGAAGGTCCTCTCCGCCGCGCACGTCGACCCGGCCGCCATCAAGGACTGGCCGTCCCTCACCGCGGCCCTCAAGAAGACCAAGGCGGCGGGCAAGAAGGGCATCACCTTCTCGGCGATCAACACCGAGGAGGGCAGCTTCCAGTTCCTGCCCTGGTTCTGGGGCGCCGGCGGCGACCTCGCCCGGCTCGACTCCGCCAAGGGCGCGGCGGCCCTCACCCTGTGGAAGCAGTGGGTCGACGCGGGCTACGCCCCCAAGGACGTGCTGAACAACACCCAGACCACGAGCTGGCAGGAGTTCGCCACCGGGGACTACGCCTTCGGGGAGAACGGCACCTGGCAGCTCGCCAACGCCGAGAAGGCCGGATTCCCGTACGGAATCGTCAACATCCCCGCGCAGAACGGCGGTTCGGCACCGGTCCCCACCGGTGGCGAGTTCGTCACCGTTCCCGTGCAGAAGGACACCGGCCGCTACGACACCACCAAGAAGATCGTCTCCTGCCTGACCAGCGCCCAGAACCTGCTGGCGAGCGACACGACGCTGACCTATGTGGCGCCCACCGCCGCGGTCCAGGCCCAGCAGGTCAAGGCGAACCCGAAGCTCCAGCCCTGGGTGGACGCGGTGGCCGCGGCGCGCGGCCGAACCAGCGGGGGTCTGGGCACGAAGTACCCCACCATCTCGCAGCCGATGTGGACCGCCGTGCAGGCGGCCCTCTCCGGTGCCAAGAGCCCCGCCGCGGCCCTGTCCGACGCCCAGACCGCGGCCTCCAAGGGGTAGGTCCCCCATCACCCCTGGGGCTCCGCCCCGGACCCCGCTCCTCGAACGCCGGAGGGGCTGAACTTCCCGGGCTGATCGGCCACCACGACGCACCCGCAGCCGGGTACGCGCGGGAGGGGACGTGCCGGTACATCAAATGCCCGCAGGCCGGACGGATCGGCACCCGCGTCCACCTCGCGACGCCGGTGGGATCCGTTCGGACGCGGGCGGATGTACCGGCGCGGCCCCGACCCACCCACCGGACCGCACCCGGCCCCACCCGCACCGCACCGCACCCGGCAAACCGCAGAGGCCTCCGCATGCTCACCCACCACCACCGAAGCCGGCTGACCGCGCTCGCCTTCCTCGCCCCGCTGGCCGCGTACCTCGCCGCCTTCTACGCCTACCCGCTCTACCGGAACCTCGACCTGAGCCTGCGCGCCTACACCGTCAGATCCTTCGTCGCGGGCGACGCCCCCTTCTCCGGATGGGACAACTTCCGCACGGTCCTGGAGGACCCGTCCTTCGCCCCGGCGATGCGGCACACGATGCTCTTCACCTTCGCGTCCATCGCCGTCCAGTACGCCGCCGGACTCGCCCTCGCCGTCTTCTTCAACCGCCGGTTCCCGCTGGCCCCGACCCTGCGGGCCCTGTTCCTGATCCCCTGGCTGCTGCCACTGATCGTGTCTGCGTCGACCTGGTCCTGGATGTTCAACAGCGAGTCGGGCGTGGTGAATTACGCCCTGCACCTGGTCGGCGTCGACCCCGTCGGCTGGCTCACCTCACCGCACTGGGCGCTGACCTCGGTCGTCATCGCCAACATCTGGATCGGCATCCCCTTCAACCTGGTCATCCTGTACAGCGGCCTCCAGAACATCCCCGCCGAGCTGCACGAGGCCGCCGCCCTGGACGGGGCGAACACCTGGCAGCAGTTCCGCCGCGTCACGTTCCCGCTGCTGCGCCCGGTCTCGGCGATCACGCTGCTGCTCGGCCTCGTCTACACCCTCAAGGTCTTCGACCTGATCTGGATCATGACGAAGGGCGGCCCCGGCGACTCCTCGACCACCCTGGCGACCTGGTCGTACCAGCTCGGATTCGGCACCCTGCTGCCCAAGTTCGGCCCCGGTGCCGCCGTCGGCAACATCCTCATCGTCATCGCCCTCGCCTTCGGGCTGCTGCACATCCGCGTCCAGAGGAGGCAGGAGCCGTGAAGTCCCGTACGGGCAAGCGCCGTCACACCGTGCTCGGCGTCGCCCTCACCGCGCTCATGCTCTTCCCGGTGTACTGGATGCTGAACGTTTCCCTCACCCCGCAGCGGAACATGCGCAAGAGCCCGCCCGACCTGTTCCCGCTGCACCCCACCTTCGAGGGTTACCGGGCCGTCCTGAACGACCAGTTGCCCTATCTCGGCACCAGCCTGCTCATCGGCCTCGGGACCGTCGCCCTCACCCTCGTCCTCGCCGCCCCGGCGGGCTACTCCCTCGCCAGGCTGCGCCCGCCCGGCGCGGGACCGCTCTCCCTCGCGCTGCTGGTCGCCCAGATGATCCCGGGCATCGTCATGGCGATGGGCTTCTACGGCTTCTTCCTCGACCTCGGACTGATCGACTCCTGGTGGGGCCTGATCATCGCGGACTCCACCATCGCCGTGCCGTTCGGCGTCATGATCTTCGCCGCGTTCATGTCGGGCATCCCCGGCGAACTCATCTCCGCGGCCCGCATCGACGGCGCCGGCACCTGGCGGATCTTCCGCTCCGTCGTCCTGCCGGTGAGCCGCAACGCGATCGTCACGGTCTCGCTCTTCGGCTTCCTGTGGGCCTGGTCCGACTTCGTCTTCGCCAACACCCTCGACGGCGGCGGCGACATGCGCCCCATCACCCTCGGCATCTACCACTACATCGGCAACAACAACCAGGAATGGAACGCGATCATGGCCACCGCCGTCGTCGCGTCGATCCCCGCCACCGTCCTGCTCGTCCTCGCACAGCGTTACGTGGCCGCGGGCGTGACCGCGGGCGCGGTGAAGGACTGAGCAGGCGTTCCCCGCTCCCCACCTCCAGGAGGCTCCTCCATGAGCCGCACGAGCCGCACAAGACGCACGAGCTCCATTCGCCGCTTACGAAGTACGAGCCACATCGTCGGTCCGAGCCGCGCAGACGGTACGAGCCGCACAGCCGGAACGGACCCCGCGAGCCGAGTGCGCCGCGCCGCCGTCAGGCCCCATCGTGGCCGGGCGCCGGCCGCGTTGGGGGCCGTCGCCCTGGCCGCCGCCCTCTTCACCGCACCGCCCGCCCAGGCGGCCCCCACCGCGGCCACCACCCTGGTCGTCAACGCCGACCAGACCCTCCGCTCCGTCACCCACGCGGCGAGCGGCAGCCTGTACGGCCTCGCCGACGCGAGCACCCCGGCCGACGGCCTGGTCACCCCGCTCAAGCCGAACACCTTCGTCCAGATGGCGCCGGGCGGTTCACAGCTCCCCAACGGCGAACCCGCGCCCGGGGGCGACGCGCTGAAGGTGGCGTCCAAGGCCGCGCGGGCCGGCGCCGGAGTCGTCGTCCGCATGCCCGACTGGTACCCGAACTTCCCCTACAAGTGGGTGAGCTGGAGCAACTGGCTGTCCGCCGTGGACACCCAGATCGCGTCGGTCAAGTCCTCGTCCGCCACCAACGTCCGTGCCTACGAGCTGTGGAACGAACCCGACTGGACCTGGGACACCACCGACGCCGGTACGTTCGAGGCGGGTTGGACGCGCACCTACAAGGAGGTACGCGCCAAGGACGCCACCACCCCGATCCAGGGTCCCAGCCACTCGGCGTGGAACCAGAGCTGGATGAGCACGTTCCTCACGGCCGCCAAGGCAGCCGGGACCGTCCCCGACATCATCGCCTGGCACGAACTCCAGGGCTCCCAGGACATCGCGGCGCACGTCGCGGCGTACCGGTCCCTGGAAAGCGGTCTCGGCATCAGCGCACGCCCGATCTCCATCGAGGAGTACGCGACGCCCACCGAGGTGGGGGTGCCGGGTTCGCTCGTCGGTTATGTCGCCAAGTTCGAGCGGGCGGGCGTCCATGACGCCGAGCTCGCCTTCTGGAACCACTACGGCACCCTCGGCGACACCCTCACCGACACCGGCGGATCGCCCAACGGCTCGTACTGGCTGTACAAGTGGTACGGCGACATGTCGGGCAGCATGGTCCCCACCACGCCGCCGGCCCAGACCGGCATCGACGGAGCCGCGTCCCGTACCGGGGACGGCCGGCAGATCAGCGTCGTCTTCGGCGGCGGCACCGGTTCCACGGCCGTGACGGTGAAGGGCCTCGGCTCACTGTCCGCGTTCGGCGGCACGGTGCACGCCAAGCTGGAGTACACCCCGTCCAAGGGCCGCACCACGGCCGTATCGGCCCCGTACACGATCTCGGAGGCCGACTACACGGTCTCGAACGGGTCCGTCACCGTCCCCGTGGCCATGAACGCCTCGGACGGCTACCACCTGGTCATCACCCCCAGCGGCAGCTCCACCTCGCTCGCCGGGACCTACCAGGTCACCAACAAGAACAGCGCCCTCGCCCTGGACACCCAGAGCGCGGGCACGGCCCAGGGCACCGCGGTCGTCCAGGCGACGTCCTCCACCGGCACCAGCCAGTCGTGGACCCTCTCCGCCGCCGGATCCGGCCTCTACCGGATCACCGGCAAGGCGAGCGGCCTGCTGCTCGGCATCACGAACGCGAGCACGGCGGCCGGCGGGACCGCGCTGATCTGGGCGGACAACGGCACCGCGGACCACCTCTGGCAGCTGATCCCGGCCGGTGACGGCTACTACAAGATCGCCAACTACAACAGCGGTCTGCTGCTCGGCGTGAACGGCATGAGCACCTCCACCGGCGCCCAGGTCCTGCAGTGGGACGACAACGGCACCGCCGACCACCTGTGGAGACTGACCTCGCGCTGAGGCGGGCTCCACGGGTACGGGTACGCCCCCGGATGTCGGCCGGGGGCGCACTCGTGGAACAACTCTTCCGGAAACGGCTTCGGAGCCTGATCCGGCAACTGCTCCGGTTCCCGGTCCGGATACCGCTCCGGTTCCCGGTCCGGATACCGCTCCGGTTCCTGGTTCGGATACCGCTCCGGTTCCTGGTTCGGAACCTGATCCGGACACCCGCTCCGGACACCGCTCCGCGCTAGATGAACGAGTTGATCTCGATCGTCTCGGTGCGGCCCGGTCCGACGCCGATCGCGGAGATCGGCGCGCCCGACATCTCCTCCAGCGCCTTCACGTAGTCCTGCGCGTTCTTCGGCAGGTCCGCGAAGGTCTTCGCCTTGGTGATGTCCTCCGACCAGCCGGGGAGGTTCTCGTAGATCGGCTTCGCGTGGTGGAAGTCGGTCTGGGAGTACGGGAGTTCCTCGACGCGCTTGCCGTCGATCTCGTACGCCACGCAGACCGGGATCTCCTCCCAGCCGGTCAGGACGTCCAGCTTGGTGAGGAAGAAGTCGGTCAGACCGTTCACGCGGGTCGCGTAGCGGGCGATGACCGCGTCGAACCAGCCGCAACGCCGGTCACGGCCGGTCGTCACGCCGCGCTCGCCGCCGATGCGCCGAAGCGCGTCGCCGTCCGCGTCGAAGAGCTCGGTCGGGAACGGGCCCGAGCCGACACGGGTCGTGTACGCCTTGAGGATGCCGATGACCCGGCTGATCTTGGTCGGGCCGACGCCGGCGCCCGTGCAGGCGCCGCCCGCGGTCGGGTTGGACGACGTCACGAACGGATACGTGCCGTGGTCGATGTCCAGCAGCGTGCCCTGGCCGCCCTCGAAGAGCACGACCTTGTCCTGCTCCAGCGCCTGGTTGAGGACCAGGACGGTGTCCGCGACGTACGGCTTGAGCCGGTCCGCGTAGCTCAGCAGCTCCTCGACGACCTGGCCCGCCTCGATGGCGCGGCGGTTGTAGAGCTTGGTGAGGAGCTGGTTCTTGACCTCCAGCGCCGCTTCGACCTTCTGGGTGAGGATCGACTCGTCGTAGAGGTCCTGGATGCGGATGCCCACGCGGTTGATCTTGTCCGCGTATGTCGGACCGATGCCGCGCCCGGTGGTGCCGATCTTCCGCTTTCCGAGGAAGCGTTCCGTCACCTTGTCGACAGTGACGTTGTAAGGCGTGATGATATGAGCGTTTCCGCTGATCAGCAGCTTGGAGGTGTCGACGCCGCGCTCGTTCAGTCCGTTCAGCTCGGAGAACAGGACGGACGGGTCGACGACGACTCCGTTGCCGATCACCGGAGTGCACTCCGGCGTGAGGATTCCGGAAGGGAGGAGGTGGAGAGCGTATTTCTGGTCGCCCACGACTACCGTATGGCCGGCGTTGTTGCCGCCCTGGTAGCGCACCACATAGTCCACGGATCCACCGAGCAGGTCGGTGGCCTTTCCCTTGCCTTCGTCACCCCACTGAGCACCGAGCAGCACAAGTGCGGGCACAGGCGTACACCCCTTCCGGGCGGGGCATGTCCAAGGTCGGGGACGTACGCGGCTGGTTCTGGCTACGGCTGCGTACGCCGGCGACCACCATTGGCCGCGACCGTCGGACCGGATGCCCCGGAATAGACGAAGCCCCTGGCGCAAAGGCGCAAGGGGCTCTTGCACAAAGATGCTACCCGAGGAAGCGAGGCAGGACCGAGGTGGCGGCTTCCGACCAGCTCCTGGTGGTCATCGACCCGGTCGCCCGACGGACGGACGGCGAGTCCGTCCGGATCGCGAAAGACGTGCTCAGCGCGGGTGCGGCGACGAAAGTGTGCCTTCCGGAGGGGCCCGAGGAATTCGCTCGGGCACTGATCCGCCGGGGTGCGCGCCGACCCGTCGTCATCGGTGACGACGGTGCCCTGCTGCGGGCGGTGTCCCTGCTGCACCGGCGGCGGGAACTCGCCGCGTGCGGGCTGTCCTTCGTACCCGTGGGCGGTGTGCTGTCGCTGTCCCGTTCGCTCGGGGTGCCGATGGGCGCCGTGGCGGCGGCCAGGGCGGTCCTCGACGGGGCCGAGCGACGGCTCGACCTGCTCGTGGACGACAGTGACGGCGTGGTGCTCGGCGCGCTGCGCATCCCCTCGCTGCCCTCCCGGCCGCCCGCTCCGGTGCACGCGGGAGCACCCGGAGAGGCCGGACCGCACCCCTGGCTCCGCACCTGCCAGTCCCTCGTACGGACCTTCGCCACCCGTCCCTCCCGGCTCGCCGCCACAGCCGGACTCGGGCCCTCCCGGCTGCGGATCGAGGTCGACGGGGTGTGCGTGGTGGATCTGGACCAGCCCGTGGAAGCCGTGTCCGTGACACCGGGCGGATCGGGAACCGGAGCCGAGATCGAGGTCCGCGCGGTGTCCGTGGGGGCCGGGTCCCCGCCCCTGCGGCTGCTGGGCCACAAGGTCACCGTCTCCGGCGCCGACTTCCGCTACCGCGCGGACTCCGTGGTGAGCGGCCCGGTCCGGACCCGGACCTGGACGGTACGGGAATCGGCCTGGGGCCTGACCCTGCCGGCCACCCACTGACCGCTCCGACGGAGCGGGACCGGGGTGCCGCCCGGTCCCGGTCGTCACCCGTCGCCGTACAGCGTCTCGCGGTGGGCGCGCCAGCGTTCCATCATCGCGGCGATCTCGCCGTCGATGAACTCGAAGAACGCGAGGGTCTCGGAGAGCCTCCGCCCGGCGGGAGTCGCGGAACCGAGGGAGTCGACGCCGACGCGCAGGGCCAGCTCCCAGCGCTTGAGCACCGCGTCACGGTTGGTCAGCGCCTCGTACCACTGGTTGCTGTGCACGCGGTACCGCTCGCGCCGCGAACCGGGTTCCCGCTCGCGCGAGACCAAGTGCTGCTGCGCGAGATAGCGCACCGCCCCGGAGACGGCGGCGGGGCTGACCTGGAGCTGCTCGCCGAGTTCGGCGGAGGTCATGGCGCCGGCGTCGGAGGCCAGCAGCGCCGCGAAGACCCGTGAGGGCATCCGCTGCATCCCGGCCTCGACCAGCTGTGCCGCGAAGCCCTCGACGAACTTCGAGACCGCCTCCGGATCCCGTTCCGCCGCGGTCGGTTCGGCCATCTGTCGATCATCTCCCCTGCTCACGCACCGCCGCCGAGTGTATCCAATATTTACACGCTTCCTTAACTTCACAAATTTCTGAAAGAAGCGTACGTTCTGGGCCATGACGAAGGCAATCAGCGTCGCCGGACTGCACAAGTCGTTCGGCAGGACGCACGCGCTGGACGGCCTCGACCTGGAGGTCGAGGCCGGTGAGGTGCACGGCTTCCTCGGCCCCAACGGCTCCGGGAAGTCCACCACCATCCGGGTCCTGCTGGGCCTGCTGCGCGCCGACTCGGGCGCGGCACAGATGCTGGGCATGGACCCCTGGGCCGACGCGGTGGAACTGCACCGCCGGGTCGCCTACGTCCCCGGCGACGTGACCCTGTGGCGCAACCTCTCCGGCGGCGAGGTCATCGACCTCTACGGGCGGCTGCACAACGGGGGCCGCGCCCGGCGCGGCGGGCAGGACGGCAAACGGACCGGCGGTCTCGACCCGGCGCGGCGCGCCGACCTGATCGAGCGCTTCGAACTCGACCCCACCAAGAAGGGGCGCACCTACTCGAAGGGCAACCGCCAGAAGGTCGCCCTCGTCGCCGCCTTCGCCTCGGACGTCGACGTGCTCATCCTGGACGAGCCGACCTCGGGCCTCGACCCGCTGATGGAAGAGGTCTTCCAGCGGTGCGTCCGGGAGGAACGCGACCGGGGCCGCACCATCCTGCTGTCCTCGCACATCCTGAGCGAGGTCGAGGAACTCTGCGACCGCGTCAGCATCATCCGCAAGGGCCAGACCGTCGAGAGCGGCTCCCTCGCCGACCTGCGCCATCTCACCCGCACCAGCGTCACCGCCGAACTCACCGGCCCGCCGAACGGGCTGGCGTCCCTGCCCGGGGTCCACGACCTCGTCGTCCAGGACCTCGACGACCAGGCCGCCGGGGTCCGGCCGGACGGAGTCCGGTGCCGGGTCCGGCTGCACGTCGACACCGACAAACTGAACGCCGTCCTGCGGTCGCTGACCGACTCCGGCGTACGGTCGCTGACCTCGACCCCGCCGACCCTGGAGGAGCTCTTCCTGCGGCACTACCAGGGGGACGTCCCGGCGGACGGTTCCGAAGAGGCGATGGCCCGATGACCGCCACGACCGCCGGCGCCTTCGCCGTACGCGTCGGCGGCTCCCGCCCGCTGGCCGGCACCGGAACGCTCCTGAGGTTCGCGCTGCGCCGCGACCGCGTGATGATGCCGCTGTGGATCGGCGTGACCGGTCTGATGGTGCTCTCCCTGCCGGCCTCGCTGAAGACCGTCTACAGCACCCCGGCCGAACGGGCCACCCTGGCACAGCAGATGCTCACCAACAGCTCCCTGCGCGCCACCTACGGGCCGGTGTTCAGCGACTCGCTCGGCGGACTCACCGCCTGGCGCATCGGCGGCTACGCGGGAGTCCTCGCCGCCATCATGAGCCTGGTCATCGTCGTACGGCACACTCGTGACGAGGAGGAGAGCGGACGGCAGGAACTCGTCTCCGCCGCGATGGTCGGACGGCGGGCTCCGCTGACCGCGGCCCTGCTCGCGGCGCTCGTCGCCAACGGCCTCCTCGCCCTGCTCATCACGGGCGGCCTCGCCGGACAGGGTGGCTCCGGGGCCCTGGCGCTGGGACTCGCCATCGGCGCGACCGGGATGGTCTTCGCGACCATGGCCGCGATCGTCGCCCAGCTGACGGAGAGCGCGCGGCTCGCCAAGGGACTGACGGGCGGGCTGATCGGCGCCGCCTTCGTCCTCAGGGCTGCGGGCGACTCGGCCACCGACGACGGCTCGTCGCCGCTGACCTGGATCTCCCCGGTGGGCTGGCTGGAGAACCTCCGCGCCTTCGCGGACGAACGCTGGTGGGTCCTGCCGATCTTCGTCGCGGCCATCGCCGTACAGGGTGGCGCCGCCTACGCACTCGCCGGGCGGCGCGATGTCGGCATGAGTTTCCTGCCCACCCGGCCGGGACCCGCGACCGGCCGCCTCGGCACCGCCGGAGCGCTGGCCTGGCGGCTGCAACGCGGCGCGGTGCTCGGCTGGAGCCTCGGTTTCCTCGCCGCGGGCGCCGCGTTCGGCGGCATCACGAAGGGGGCCGCGGACCTGGTCGGCGGCAACGCCAAGACCCGCGAGATCATCGAGCGGATGGGCGGGCAGGCCGGGATCACCGACGCGTTCCTCGCCGCCATGGTGAACATGCTGGGCATGGTCGCCGCCCTCTACATCGTCTCCTCCGTGCTCCGGCTGCACGGCGAGGAGACCTCACAGCGCGCCGAACCCCTGCTCGCCGCCGCCGTCGGCCGACTGCGCTGGGCGGGCGGGCACCTCGTCCTCGCCTTCGGCGGCGCGGTCCTCATCATGCTGCTCGGCGGACTCGGCCTCGGTCTCGGCTACGGCTTCGAACTCGGCGCCGTCCTCGGCGCCTGTCTGGTCCAGGTCCCCGCGATCTGGACCCTGGGCGGCGTCGCCGTCCTGCTCCACGGCCTCTCGCCCCGGCTTGCCCCCGGCGCCTGGGCCGTGGCGGGCCTCTCCCTCCTCCTGGGCTGGATCGGCCCCGCCCTGAACATCCCCCAGACCGTCATGGACCTCTCCCCCTTCGGCCACCTCCCGAAGCTGCCGGGCGGCACCATGGCCTGGACACCGGTCCTCGTCCTCACCGGGATCGCGGCGGCCCTCACGGCAGCGGGACTGACGTCCCTGCGCCGCCGCGACCTGACGACCTGAGCGGCGATCCGGGCGGCGAGTCGGCCTGACGGTGTGCGGGCGAGGTGGGCTGACGGGGTGGGCTGACGGGGTGACAGGCGGGACCGGTCCAACGGCGGAAGCAGGCCGACGGCACGACCGGTCGCGAGTACGGCGGTGCGAAAAGGCGCGGCCCGGCGACAGAAAGAGGCCGCGCCACCGGGAAGGGCCTGCCGATGCCGGTCGGCGGCGGAGGCGATGCCGCTCGGAGGCGGAGGCGATGCCGCTCGGAGGCGGAGGCGATGTCTGTCGGCGGGGGCCCAGGTGGTCAGACCTCGACCGACAGACCCTCCAGTCCGCGGATCACGAAGTTCGGACTGCGGACCGGCTCCTCGGTGAGCCGGAGAGCCGGGGCCCTGGTCAGGAGCGCGCTCATGGACGCCGCCAGTTCGAGCCGGGCCAGCGGAGCGCCGATGCAGTAGTGGATACCCGCGCTGAAGGAGATGTGCGGGTTCTCCGCCCGGGACAGGTCCAGCGTCTCCGGGGCCGCGAACACCTCGGCGTCACGGTTCGCCGAACCGAAGAGCATCGCGATCTCCGCACCCCGGGGGACCGTCGTCCCGTCGATCTCGATGTCGTCCAGCACCCAGCGCTCGAACAGCTGGAGCGGGGTGTCGTAGCGCATCAGCTCCTCCACCGCCGTGGGGATCAGGGTGTGGTCCGCCCGCAGCGCCGCCAGCTGCCCGGGGTGCCGGAACAGGGTCCACCAGCCGGTCACCGTCGAGTTGACCGTCGCCTCGTGCCCCGCGTTCAGCAGCAGCACACAGGTGGAGATCATCTCCTGCTCGGTGAGCCGGTCTCCCTCGTCGTGCGCCGTGATGAGCCCCGAGATCAGATCGTCCGCCGGCTCCTTGCGGCGGGCCTCGATCAGCCCCCGGAGGTACTCGGTGAACTCCACCGACGCCCGCACCGCCTTCCGCGCCACCTCCTCGGACGGATTCAGCTCGTACATCCCGCAGATGTCCGCCGACCAGGGCCGCAACGGCGCCCGTTCGGACTCCGGGACACCCAGCATCTCCGCGATCACCGACACCGGCAGCGGCTCCGCCACATCGGTCAGCAGATCCCCGCCGCCCGCCTCCACCAGCCGGCCGACCAGCTCACCCGCCAGCCCCTCCACATACGGCTTCAGCCGCTCGACCGTGCGGGGCGTGAACGCCTTCGACACCAGCCGCCGGATCCGCGTGTGGTCCGGGGGCTCCAGATCGAGCATCCCGTGATCGTTGAGCACATGGAACGGTTCGTGCTCCGGCGGCGGCGCCGTCCGCCCGAAGTCCTCGTGCGTGAACCGGTGCTGATACGTCCGGCCCAGCCGGCGGTCCCGCAGCAGCGCCGACACATCCGCGTGGTGCGGCACCAGCCACTGGTTCGTCGGCTCGTAGTAGTGCACCCGGCCCCGCGCGCGCAGTTCCTCGTACGCCGGGTACGGGTCCGCCACGAACGCCGGATCCCACGGGTCGAAGGTGGCCCGCGAACTCTCCAAAGCTGCCATGAAAGGACGCTAGCCCGACCTGCCCCCCGCTGAACAGGGCCGTCCTGACAGCGGGCCGCCGCCTCCCCTCCCGGTCACCCGCCGCCTCCCCTCCCGGTCACCCGGCGGATCCGGCTCCTGCCCGTCGCCCCGTGCGCCCGCCGTGCCACGGTCACCGGGGCGCGACCGGCCGTGCCACGGTCATCTCGGGGTGACCAGGCGGGCCTCGTACGCGAACACAGCCGCCTGCGTCCGGTCCCGCAGGCCCAGCTTCACCAGGATGCGGCTCACATGGGTCTTGATCGTCGACTCCGCGACGACGAGCCGCGCGGCGATCTCCGCGTTCGACAGCCCCTGCGCGATCAGCACCAGCACCTCCGTCTCCCGATCGGTCAGATCCCCGTACGCCGCGTGCGCCGTCGCCGACAGCCGGGGCGCGTCCGCGAGCTTGGAGAACTCCGTGATCAGCCGCCTGGTGACCGAGGGGGCGAGCAGCGCCTCCCCGGCCGACACCACCCTCACCCCGTCGGCGAGCTGGCGGGCCGAGGCATCCTTGAGCAGGAACCCGGACGCCCCTGCCCGCAGCGCCTGATACACGTACTCGTCGAGATCGAACGTCGTCAGCACCAGCACCTTCGCGGCACCGTCCGCGGCGACGATCTCCCGGGTCGCGTCGATCCCGT
This sequence comes from Streptomyces sp. NPDC002742, assembly GCF_042888885.1. Taxonomy (NCBI): domain Bacteria; kingdom Bacillati; phylum Actinomycetota; class Actinomycetes; order Kitasatosporales; family Streptomycetaceae; genus Streptomyces; species Streptomyces sp. NPDC002742. The sequence goes on along the minus strand of NZ_JBIAQF010000034.1, from coordinate 38,799 downwards.
TCATCTCCGGCATGCGGATGTCCATCAGCACGACGTCCGGTTGCAGCTCGCGGACCCGGTCGACCGCCTCCCGGCCGTTGACCGCCTCACCGACCACCTCGATGTCCGGCATCGCGCCGAGCAGCACGGAGAAGCCCTCGCGGACCATCATCTGGTCGTCGGCGATCAGTACGCGGATCGCGCGGCCCGTGCCGCCCGTCATCCGGTCTCCTCCCCCGACGGCACCGGCAGGAACACCGCCACCTCATACCCTCCGTCGTCCATGACGCCCGTCGTCATCTCACCGTCCAGCATCGTGACCCGCTCGCGCATGCCCGTGATGCCGTGCCCCGCGCCGTGCGTGGACTTCTCCAGGGTCGTCACCGGCGCGGGACCGTTGACTATGCGCAGGCCGAGCCCACCGAGGACATAACCGATCTCGACGCGGGCCGACGCTCCCGGCGCATGCCGCAGGGTGTTGCTGAGAGCCTCCTGGACTATCCGGTACGCCGACAGCTCGACGCCCTGCGGAAGCTCGCGCACCGCGCCGGTGACCGCCTTCTCCACGGTCAGACCCGCGTCCCGCACATTGGCGAGAAGCACGTCCAGATCGGCGAGAGTGGGCTGCGGCGCGTCCGGGGCCTCGTAGTCCTCGGCCCTGACCACGCCCAGCACCCGGCGCAGCTCGGTCAGCGCCGCCACCGCGTTCTCCCGGATCGTGACGAAGGCCTGCTCCAGCTCCGGGGGCGGATTCTCCACCCGGTAGGGCGCCGCCTCCGCCTGGATGGCGACCACCGACATATGGTGCGCCACCACATCGTGCAGCTCGCGGGCGATCGTCGTGCGCTCTTCCAGGAGGGTGCGCCTGGAACGCTCCTGCGCCGTCTCCGACTGGTGGGCCGTCACCTCCTGCTCGGCCTCCCTGCGTATGTTCAGGACCGTGACGACCAGGAGGACCAGCGCGGAGAGGAAGAGCATCGGGGACGTGTTGACGCTGTAATAGCCCCCGCCGAAGAGCGTGTCCGCGAGCAGGCCGTAACCGGCGGTCAGCAGCCACATCCAGGCCGCGACGCGGGGGCGTGACCGCAGCGCCACGACCGTCATCACGGTGATGTGCGCCATGAAACTGCCGGGCGCCCACGGCCAGTCGCCCCAGCTGCTGCCGAACATGGCGACGACCGGGGTCGCCGCCATCGAGAGCCAGAAGGCGCCGACCGGGCGGACGAGGGTCGCCAGGACCGGGATCAGAGCGAGGAGCCCGCACAGCAGGGGGGCGAACGGGCCGCCGACGGCTGTGTAGCCCGCGGCCATCGCCAGCAGCCCGGCCGCCACCACCGTCCCGTGTGGGATCCAGGCCGCCTTTGCACGCAGGGCTCCGGGGAGGCGGCGGGTGAGAAAGCCGTCCGTGCGCCTGGGAGGGAGCGGGCGGTAGGCGAAGGCGTCGTGGAACATGTCCTGCCGCAGGCCGCGCACGGCGTCCGCGGCGATGCGGTGCTCCGGGCTTCGGGGCTTGGCCCCCGCACCACCGGGGGGCGGGGGTGTCGTCTGCGTCTGGGTCGTCTCGGTCACGTTCAAAACGGTAGGGCCGGGCGGGGTGTGTGGTCGTCACCTGCGAGGAGGGTCCTTGCGGGTCCGTCTCAGGTACTACGGGTAGGGCCGGGGTGAAGCCCCGGGGACTCCCGGGGTGGGTGCAGAGCCCCGGGGATCATAGGGGTGGGTGCCGAGCTCCGGGGACCGTAGGGCGAGTCAGTAGCCCGTGGGGCGGATCAGACCTGATTCGTAGGCGAAGACCGCTGCTTGGGTGCGGTCGCGCAGGCCGAGTTTGACGAGGATGCGGCCCACGTGGGTTTTCACGGTCTGCTCGGCCACCACCAGGCGTTGGGCGATCTCGGCGTTGGAGAGGCCCTGGGCGATGTGGGCCAGGACCTCGGTCTCGCGTTCGGTGAGGTCGCCGATCCGTTGCTTGAGGGGCGCGCGCGGGGTGGAGCCGAGGCGGGAGAACTCGGCGATGAGGCGACGGGTGATGCCGGGAGCGAGCAGGGCGTCGCCGGCCGCGACCACGCGGACCGCCTCCGCGAGTTGGTCGGCCGAGGCGTCCTTGAGGAGGAAACCGGAGGCACCGGCGCGGAGTGCTTCGTAGACGTACTCGTCGAGGTCGAAGGTGGTGAGCACCAGGACCTTGATGTGCGGCGTGTCGGTGGTGATGCGACGGGTCGCCTCGATGCCGCCGAGTTCGGGCATGCGGATGTCCATCAGGACGACGTCCGGGGAGAGTTCGGCGACCTTGAGGATCGCGTCGAGTCCGTCGACGGCCTGGCCGACCACCTCGATGCCGGGGTGGGTGTTGAGCAGCACGGTGAATCCCTGCCGGACCATCTGCTGGTCGTCGGCGATCAGTACGCGGATGGTGCCGCTCATGGTCGTCATGGCTTCTCTTCTCCTGGGAGGCCTGTACAGATTTCGTCTGGGAGGCTGGTGAAGGTACCTCCGGTCCGGGCGGCATCGTGGGCGGGCGCATCGTCGTCGGTGGGTGCGGCGCCGTGGCCGTTGCCCGGGAGGAAGGCCGCCACCGCGAATCCGCCGCACGACGTCTCCGAGGTCACGAGGGTGCCACCCAGCATCGCGACGCGCTCGCGCATGCCGAGCAGTCCGTGTCCCGCGCCCGGGGACGGCGGAGCGGGACGCTCGGGCCGCGAGTTGACGACTCTCACCTGGAGACCTCGCGGGAAGTGCCAGAGCTCCACCTTGACGGCGGAACCCGGCGCGTGGCGCAGGGCGTTGCTCAGTGCCTCCTGGATGATCCGGTAGGCCGACAGTTCGACGCCGGGCGCCAGGGGAAGCTGTTCCCCGCTGATCTCCGTGGTCACGTCCAGTCCCGCGGCGCGGGTGTTCTCGACCAGGGCGTCGAGGCGGCCCAGCGTGGGCTGCGGGGCATCCGGCGCCACGCCGGCACCCGCGCCGAGTCCGTACGGATCCTCAGGATTCTCCGAACGCAGCACTCCGAGCACCCGGCGCAACTCGGTCAGCGCCTCCAGGGCGTTCTGCCGGATGCCCTCCAGGTTCTCCTTCAGTTCGTCGGTCGGGTTCTCGACCAGGTGCGGGGCGACCTGTGCCTGAATGGAGATCACCGACATGTGGTGCGCGACCACGTCATGGAGTTCGCGCGCGATACGGCTGCGCTCCTCCAGGACCGTGCGGCGGGCACGCTCCTCCTCGGTCAGGAACGCCTGCTCGACCAGTTGGGTCCGGGCCTCCCGGCGACCGCGCAGCGCCGTTCCGAGAAGGACGACGGCGGCGAAGACCACGACCGCCAGCGCTCCCGTCGGGTAGTACGAGGGTCCCGGGTGGTACGAGGGTCCAGGGAGCATGCCCGTCGGAGGGTACGACGGTTCGCCGGCCAGGCCCTGCAGCGCATAGGTGGCCAGACAGGTCAGGGACAGCGCGCCGACAGCGACGCGCGTGGGCAGCCGCAGGGCGAGCAGGAAGAGCACGAAGGCCTGCGCCGTCATCGTGGACGTGCTCCAAGGCCAGTCCGGTCCCGGTCCCGGGTTGGCCGCCACCATGTCCGAGCGGGCAGCGGCGGCGGCGACCACGGTGACGCCGAGCGACAGCCACCAGGCCGGCACGGGACGCCACAGCGCGAACACGATCGCCACGCCCAGCGCGAGGCCGCTCACCGTGCCCAGCAATCCCAGTCGATAGCCGTCGCTCAGCTCGTCCATGGCCGCCAGCCCGAGGCAGAGGGCGATCAGGCACACCACGACATGCGGCAGGCGGCGCAGCCAACGGGGCCGGGACAGCGGTGGCAGCGGCGCGGCCGCCGGCACCGCGAGCTCGGCCAGGATCCCGCGCAGGAACGGGAAAGGGGCCTGGGCCAGTGTCTGAACGCGGGTGCCTCTGGAGGAACGGAGGCCACGGCTGGTGGGCACGGTGGTGAGGTCACCGCGGAAGGGTGCGGTAATGGGGTCACCGCCGATGGGTGCGCCGATGGGTGCGGCTGCGGGGACAGCGGCGGAAGCCTCGGACACGGGAGCGGCGGCAAAGGTCTCGGACACGGGGGCGGGGGCGGAGGTCTCGGGCACGCCGGTATGGGCAGGGGTCTCGGGCGGGTGTGAGGGGGCGTCAGGGAGCGTGGCGGGCTCGCTGTTCGGGGGCCGGTGCTCCTCGCTGGTCACGTCGTCAAGCCTAGGCACGAGGCGCCGCCTCGGGTGTGGCCGGGCCACGACCGCGGTGGACGCGGACGACTCGGGACGGGCGTCCCGTGGGGCGGCGCGGTCCCCGCTCGTGGATGCTGAAGGCGCACCAGCACAGGGCGAGGGCACAGAGAAACACGGGCAGCCAGGCGACTCTCGCGGCCACCCAGGCCAGGGAGTCGGGGGTGGTGTGCAGGCCGGGAAGCCGGCCCGCGAGCAGGCCGAGGGCGGTCACCGCCATCAGCGACGTCTGGTGCCAGAGGAATATCGTCATCGCGGAGAGGTTGGCGAAGGCCGTGCCCGCCCAGACGGCGGGGCGCCGCATTCCCCGGCGCAGCTGCTCGCGCAGCAGCAGGGCGAGTCCGCACTGGGCAAGCCCGAAGGTGACCGCGGCCAGCGTCGGCGGGTTCAGGTTGGAGACGGCGGCCCCCGGTATGCCGACCATGGACGCCGGATAACCGGCCCACGTCACCAGCACCGCCGTCGTCACCGCGCCGCCGCCGAACAGTACCCAGCCCGCGCGCCGCCGCTCCAGCTCGCCGCGTGTCCAGGCGGCGCCCAGCGCGTACGGCACCAGCCAGCCCGCCGCGAGGTTCACCCAGCCGAGCCACGCCGGGCCGCCGAAGCCGAAGCGGATGACGTCCACGTGGAGGACGACGGCCAGCGGCCACAGCGGGTTGAGGCGGGTCAGCAGCGGTGTCGCCGCGGTCAGTCCGGCGAAGACCACCAGGAACCAGAGCGGGGACAGTGCCAGCTTCACGAGTGTGTGCACCGTGCCGAGGTCCGCACCGGACGCGATCAGACAGGCCGTCGCCACCGCCCAGAGCACCAGCACCGCCGCCACCGGCCTCAGGAGGCGGCCCGTCCGGGCGCGCAGCCACTGTCCGTACGTCGTGCCGCGCGCCCGGGCCGACGCGTAGCTCTTCGTCGCCACATGGCCGCCCACCAGGAAGAACACGGCAAGCGTCTGGAAGAGCCACGAGATCGGCGTCAGATAGGGCATGTGCTGCAACGGGCTCGCCGTACGCAGTGCGCCGCCGTCCGCGACCAGCGCGGTCACCAGCCAGTGGCCCAGCACGACGCCCAGGATCGCGAGGGCGCGCAGGGCGTCGACGGCGCGGTCCCGCTCGACGGGGGTGGCGCGCTCGATGCGGTGGATCGCGGTCCGTACGCCGGTCAGGGCGGTCGTGCCGGTCAGGTCACGCACGGGTCACCTCCGAGGTGTCGCCGAGGACGATGCGGGCGAGGTTGGCCAGGGACACCGAGCCCGGTGCGAAGTAGTCGCTGTGGCCGCCGGTGCCCGCCTGGAAGACCCGCGCGCCGAAGGACGGGGACACCGGGTCGGGGCCGAGACCGACGGTCGTACCGAAGAGGCCGACGCTCACGTGCGGGACGTACGCGATCCAGTCGGCGGAGCCGCGGGCCGCCCAGACGCGGGCGGAGGTGCGCAGCGCGGCGGCGGACGAGGCTCCGGTGCCCGGACTGCCCACGACGACGATGTCGCTCACGTCCAGGCCCGGGGCCGCGCGGCCGCAGACCACCGTGCCGTACGAGTGGCACAGCAGGGACAGGTGCGCCGACCGGCCGACGACACCGCGCAGTTGGCGCAGGAACGCCCGTAAGAGGTGGGCCGCCCGATCCGCGCGGTCCGTCGTCAGGACCGTGGTGCTCACGGTGCCGGGCGTCTCGTAGCCGAGCCAGGCGAGGACGGCGCCGCGCGGGCCGAGTCGGTCGTGCAGGGCGACGGCACCGGCGCGGAAACGGCCGTACGTCTCCAGCGTGGTGTCCGAACCCGGCACCAGGACCGCCACGCGGTCGGCGTGGGCGAGGTCGCCGAAGACCTCGACGGCCCGGCCGGGTCCCCGGCCGTCGTAGGAGAGGAAACGCCGGGAGGGGACGGCCATGGCGCGGTCGGCGGCGGCCCGGGTGCGGTCGCCGTGGTCCGCGGCCATCCGGGCCGCCCGCGCGGCGTTGGCCCGGTTCGCCTCGTACGCCTTGTCCAGTGTCGCGGCCGTCAGTGGTGCGAGGACCGCGGGTGCCGGCGCGGGGATCTCAGGGCGGGCGGCGCCGGACACGGGGACGACGACCGCGGCCGTGACGAGCGCGGCGAGCAGCGTCCGGCGCAGCCGACGGGCGAACCCGTCTCCGGATCGGCGGTTCGGGACTTCGACGCGTCGGAGAGGGGCCTCGACGCGGCGGCCGGGGTCTTCGACACGGTGGAAAGGGACTTCGACGCGGGGGCAAGCGGCTTCGGCACTGGGACAAGGGGCTTCGACGAGGAGGCGAGGAGCTTCGACGCGAGGACAAGGAGCTTCGGGCGCTGCGGGTGGTGCGCTCGGCCTGCCCCCTGGCGGGTCCACGGGGACGTCCGCTCTCACCTTGCCGATCGGCTGCGCCCGGAAATCCATGGTGTCCGCCCCTCCCCGTCCGCCCGTTCATCGGGCGTCGCTGGAAGGGAAATTACGGATCGTCACCTGTCGTCCGCGTCCCGCTGCGGACCCCATCTGGAAAGTAGCTCTCAGGTACTACGGGTATGACCAGGGTTCGGACGAGTAAGGTCAACTTCCCTGCTTTCCAAGGTTGTTGAGGCCCTTTGGCTGCAGGTCAGTCGCCCGGCCACCAGGTCGGTCGCCGGTCGCCGGTCGCCGAGTGTCGAGTGTCGGTCGTCCGACTACCAGGCCAGTTGGGCGATCTCCTCCGCCACCACGGCACAGGCGTCGGCGGCCGGGTCGATCAGAGGGAAGTGGCCGACGCCCTCCAGAAGCGTCAGACCGACCACCTCGCCCGCCTTGGCCGCCGCGTCCGCGTACGACTCGGCGACCGCCTGCGGAACGACGATGTCGGTACGGCCCTGGACGAGGGTGGTGGCGATGCCGGTGGGAAGCAGCCGCACCGGGTCGGCGTACGGCAGGCGTTCCGCGAACGTCGCTTCTCCGCCCAGGAGTTGGCGGGACGCCCCGCCGCAGACATCGAGCTTCTCCGCAACCTGGAAGTCCGCGATCGGGGCGAGGGCGACGACACCGCGCAGTGGCGCGGGGCGCTCTGTGCGCCAGGGCGCGTCGTCCGGCAGGAGGTGACGGGCCGCGGCCCACAGGGCCAGGTGACCGCCCGCCGAGTGGCCGGTGATCACCATGCGCCCGGGGTCGGCCTGCGGGAGCGCCGCGCGTACGAGGGCGGGCAGAGCGTCGAGCGCGGCGGCCACGTCGTCGAAGGTGTCGGGCCACCGGCCGGCGACCGGAGTTCCGGCGCCGGTGCCGCCCTGAGCCCTGTCATCGCCTCGGTCGCCGGATCCGTCGGCCCCGGAAGAGGCCGCGCCGTCCGGTCCGGGGGTCGGGGGGCCGCCCTGCGCGGGGATCGCGGGCCCGCCCGGCGCGGAAGACGTCGCCTGGCCGCGGCGGTACTCGACGTTCGCCACGGCGAATCCGCGGCGGGTCAGGAAGTCGGCGAACGGGGTGATGTGGCGGCGATCGTACGGGGCCCGCCAGGCACCACCGTGCAGGACGACCACGAGAGGGGTGAGGACCGCCGGGTCGGGCTCGCGCGGGGCGTAGAAGTCGATCACCTGGTCGGGGTGGTCGCCGTACGCCATGGTGACGTCGGGGTCCACGGCCGGGTGCGAGAAGGCGGATGCCTCTTCGGCGGCGTCGCGCGCGATGGCGGCACCGTCCCGGGGTGCACCTTCCGGAGACGCACCGTCCCGAGGTGCACCGTCGCGCTGTGCGCCCGCGCGGTGCCGCGCCGCGGCGTCGTCGCCGTCCCGGGATACGGCGTCGTCCTGCATGCTCCAACCTCTCAGCGGTGAAACGGATTTGGCGGACCAAGGAACAATTCGGCCGTCGGCCGGGACGGTATCAGGCCGGTGACGTGCGCTAACAACGGGTTGTCACGCTCGGTGACCCGGCGGTACCGGGCGGAGCCGACACCCGGCGGTACCGGGCAGGGCCGGAGGGATTTCACTCCCTCCGCCCCTGCCCTCCCCCATCGTCCCTGGGGTTCGCCCCAGACCCCGCTCCTCAAACGCCGGAAGAGCTGAATCCTGCGCCCGATGGGCCGGATCGGCCCTGCCGGCCGGCTCGGGGGCCGTACTGCCCCTGGTCAGCTCAGCGTCTCCGCCAGTACCCGTGCGGCCCTCTCCGTGTCGGCGAAGCCGACGTACAGAGGTGTGAAGCCGAAGCGGAGGATGTCCGGGTGGCGGAAGTCGCCCACGACGCCGTTGTCGATCAGGCGCTTCATCACGGCGCCCGCGTCCGCGCAGCGCAGGGCCACCTGGCTGCCCCGTTCCGCGTGGGCGGAGGGAGTCACGGACTCGACCCGCCCCTCGGGCACGTACGCGGCGACGCACTCCAGGAAGAAGTCGGTCAGGGCGAGGGACTTGGCGCGGACGCTGTCGATCGAGACGCCGTCCCACACCTCCAGAGCCGCTTCCAGGGCCAGCATCGACAGGATGTCCGGCGTGCCGACCCGTCCGCGCAGCGCGCCGGGCGCGGGTGCGTACGACGGGCTCATGCCGAAGGGGTCCGCGTGCGAGTTCCAGCCGGGGAGCGGCGAGTCGAAGCGGTCCTGGATGCCGGCCCGGACGTAGAGGTACGCGGGCGAACCCGGGCCGCCGTTCAGGTACTTGTAGGTGCACCCGACCGCGAGGTCCACCCCGTGCTCGTCAAGACCGACAGGCAGGGCGCCCGCGGAATGGCACAGGTCCCACACCGATACGGCACCCGCCGCACGGATCGCGGACGTCAGGGACGGGAGGTCGAAGCGCCGGCCCGTGCGGTAGTCGACGTGGTTGAGCAGCACGGCCGCCGTGCGCGGGCCGAGCGCCGCGGGCACCTCGTCAGGGTCGACCGGACGCAGCTCGCAGCCCGTCATACGGGCCGCCGACGCCGCGATGTACCCGTCCGTCGGGAACGTCGTCGCGTCGACGAGGATCTCGTCGCGTCCCTCGCCCGCCAGCCGTACCGCGCCCACCAGGGCCTTGAAGACGTTCACGCTGGTCGAGTCGCCGACCACGATCTGTCCGGCCGCCGCGCCGACCAGCGGGGCGATCAGGTCGCCGATCCGCTCGGGCGCGGTCCACCAGCCGCTCTCCTCCCAGGAGCGGATGCGGAGTTCGCCCCACTGCCTGCGGACGACGTCCTCGACCCTGCCGGGGACCCCGGCCGACAGCGCGCCGAGCGAGTTCCCGTCCAGGTACACCACGTCGTCGAGCACGAACTGCTCGCGCAGCCCGGCGAGTTCGTCGGCCGCGTCCAGTTCGGCGGCCCGCGCGGCCGACGCGGACACAAGGGCTCGCTCAGACATGGGACCTCGCCGTCCACAGCTCGGGGAACACGTTCTTCTGCGCGCGCTTCTCCAGCCAGGCCACCCCGGCGGAGCCGCCCGTGCCGGTCTTCGAGCCCATCGCCCGCCGGGTGGCGACGAGGTGGTCGTTGCGCCAGCGCCACACCAGCTCGGCGACATCGGTCAGCGCCTCGCCGAGCCGCGCGAGCTCGTCGCTGTCGTCACCGGAGTACAGAGCCGCCCAGGCGGCCTCCACCTCGGGCGCGGGCTCGTAGCGCTTCGACACGTCGCGCTCCAGCACGGAGGCCGGGATCGCGTGCCCGCGCCGCGAGAGCAGCCGCAGCACCTCGTCGTACAGGCTCGGCTCGTGCAGCGCCTTCTCCAGCTCGGCGTACACCCGCGACGCGCCCCGGTGCGGGACGAGCATGGAGGCGGACTTCTCGCCGAGCAGGAACTCCATGCGCCGGTACATCGCCGACTGGAAACCGGAACCCTCGCCGAGGGCCGAACGGTAGGAGTTGAACTGCGCGGGGGTGAGCTGTCCGAGCGGGCGCCAGGACGCGTTGAGCGCGTCCAGCTCGCGTACGGACCGCTTCAGCGCGGCCACCGCGACGGGGACGTCGTCGGCGCGCAGCGCCTTGGCCGCCGTCTCCCACTCGTGGACGATGACCGTGAACCACAGCTCCATGACCTGGGTCGTCACCAGGAAGACCATCTCTCCGGGGTCGTCGGAGAGGGTGTGCTGGAGGTGGGTGAGCACGTCCGCCTGTACGTAGTCCTCGTACGGCGTCGTGCCCTGGAAGTCGAGATGCGGAGTCTCGGGCTCCTGAGCCTGCGTGGGCTGAGCCTGGTGGGACATCGCTGTCTCCTGCAATGTGCTCCGGGTAGCGGTCCGCCCCTGCCGTTACCGACACGGGGGCCCCGGTCCCCACCGGGCATCCTCCACAATCGTCCCCCAAAACCGCAAGGTCCGCCTGGTCACACCGGGCGGACCCGCGTCAGGGTCCCCGCGGGGCGGCCCCTGCCGGCCACCCCGAAGTGCGCGGCCAGATCGCGGGCCATGGCGTCCGGGGTGATCCACCGCTCCCGTATGCCGACGGGGCCGTCCGCGAAGGTCGCGGCCTCGGCGCGGTGCAGGGCCCGCTCCCGGCGCGACTCCGCGATCTGCTCCTCCAGGTCTTCGGTGAGTGCGGTGTAGCGAGCCTCATGGGCACCCCGAGTGCCCGTCCGCAAGTGACAGACTGCTTCCATGACTACGCACAAGAACCTGCTCGGCGGCCCGGAGCCGACGTACCTGCCGGAGAACGAAGAGGCATACCGCCTGCTGGGTGAGGAATCCCAGCCCCCGGCCGAGGTCGCGGCGAAGTACCCCACGTTCTCGCTCGCCTGGGCCATGCTCGCCGACGACGCCTTCGAGGCGGGGCGAGTGGTCGAGTCGTACGCCTACGCGCGCACCGGCTATCACCGCGGTCTGGACGCGTTGCGCCGGGCCGGATGGAAGGGGCACGGCCCCATCCCTTGGAGCCACCGGGCCAATCGCGGGTTCCTGCGTTGCCTCGCCGGCCTCGCTCGCGCCGCCGGCGAGATCGACGAGAAGGACGAGACGGAGCGTTGCTGGCAGTTCCTCAAGGACAGCAGCGCCGAGGCGTACACCGAGCTGAAGCGATAGCCACCGCAGCTGAAACGTCTGGGCCGCCGTCACTCGGACAGCGACGGCGGCCCAGAACGCAGAAACGGCACGATCACATGTAGCGCCGTTTCCCCACGGCACCGGGCCGTGGCCCTTCCAGCCGCTGCGGCGCAGGGCGTCCAGACCGCGGTGGTAGCCCGTACGGGCGTAGGCGTACGGCTCGACGCCTCCGGCACGATCACGAAGCTGGACCAGCGCTGGAAGGCGTAGAACCCGAAGAACCCGAAGAGCCTGGAGAGCCGGGGGAGCCCGGGGCCCCGAGGACGCCCCTGGAGCGCTCCGGCTCCAGCGGGGGCGCCGTCAGCGAGCCGTGCGTGTGGCACTCGGGGCGGAGGCAGCCGGGCGCCGGGCGCCGTACGGTCGTGAAGGCCAGCACCGCGCCGACCACCAGCACACCGGCGCACAGCGGCATCGCCCGCCGGAAGGCGGCGTCGAAGGCCTCCGCCGAGCGGTACGCCTCCGCTCCCATACCGGTGAGCAGCGGCAGCGCGGCCACGGCGAGGAGCCCGGCCACGCGGGCCGCCGCGTTGTTGATCCCGCTGGCCAGGCCCGCCCGCCCGACGTCCACGGAGGCCAGGACGGTCGCGGTCAGCGGCGCGACCAGGGTCACCATGCCGAGGCCCATCACCAGCAGCGCGGGCAGTACGTCGGCCACGTACGACGCGTTCTCGCCCACCCGCAGCATCAGCAGCATGCCCGCCGCGCACAGCAGCGGTCCGACGGTCAGCGGGATGCGCGGGCCGATGCGCTGGGAGATCTCGCCGGAGCGGGCGGAGAAGAGCAGCATCAAGACCGTGGTCGGCAGCAGGGCCGTACCGGCCTGGAGCGCCGAGTAGCCCGCCACGACCTGGAGCTGGAGCGCGGTCAGGAAGAAGAAGCCGCCGAAGGCCGCGTAGACACACAGGGTCACCAGGTTGACGGCCGTGAACTGGCGCGAGGCGAAGATGTCCAGCGGCATCATCGGATCGGGCCGCCGCTTCTCGACGTACACGAACGCCACCCCCGCCGCCACACCTCCGACCGCCGCCACCCACACGAGCGGGGAACCGCTCCTGGCCTCGATCAGGGCGTACGTCACCAGGGCGAGGGAGAGCGCGCCGAGGGCGGCGCCGAGGACGTCGAAGCCGCGGTGGGGCTTGTCTCCCCCGCTCTCGGCTCCGGTCGCGCGGGAGGTACCGCCGACCGACTCCGGAACGTGCAGCAAGGCGATCGGGGCACACACCAGCGCCACGGGGATGTTCAGCAGGAAGACCCAGCGCCAGCCGGGCCCGTCCACCAGCCAGCCGCCGAGGAACGGCCCGACGGCGGCCCCGACACCCCCGAAGCCCGACCACAGGCCGATGGCGCGGGCCCGGTCGTCCGGGTGGAAGGAGGCCTGGATGATCGCCAGCGAGCCTGGGGTGAGCAGCGCCCCGCCGACGCCCTGGAGGACACGGGCCGCGATGAGCACGCCCACGTTCGGCGCGAGCCCGCACAGCAGCGAGGCGGCGGCGAACCACACCACGCCGATGACGAAGACCTTCCGGCGCCCGAAACGGTCCCCGAGCGAGCCGCCCAGCAGGATCAGCCCGGCCAGCGACAGCATGTAGCCGTTCACGGTCCACTGGAGGGCGGCGAGGCTCGCGTTCAGGTCACGGCCGATGGTCGGCAGAGCCACATTGACGACCGTCGAGTCCAGCAGGGCCATGCTGGAGCCGAGGACGGTGGTCAGCAGGATCCACTTCCCGGTCCGGGAGGCGATCCGGACGGCGGGGCCGCCGTCCGACACGTCCGATGCGTCCCGCGCAGGAACAGCCATACCTCGGAGCATACGGAAGGGCCCGGCACCGTGGGAGGTGCCGGGCCCTTGCGCAGGGTGACCGCCGGGCCACCGGCGAGGAGTGCCGATGGCCTACCGGCGGACCACCGGACGACTACTTGAGCCGGGTGCCCGTGGAACGCAGGGCGGCGCAGGCCTCGGTCACACGCTGGGCCATGCCGGCCTCGGCGAGCTTGCCCCAGGTGCGCGGGTCGTACTTCGACTTGGTGCCGACCTCGCCGTCGACCTTCAGGACACCGTCGTAGTTGCGGAACATGTGGTCCACGACCGGCCGGGTGAAGGCGTACTGGGTGTCGGTGTCGAGGTTCATCTTCACGACGCCGTTCTCCAGCGCGGTGGCGATCTCCTCGGCGGTGGAGCCGGAGCCGCCGTGGAAGACGAAGTCGAACGGGCTCGCCTTGCCGTACTTGGCGGCGACACCCTCCTGGAGGTCCTTGAGGAGCTCGGGGCGCAGGACGACGTTGCCCGGCTTGTACACACCGTGCACGTTGCCGAACGAGGCGGCGAGCAGGTAGCGGCCCTTGTCGCCCAGGCCGAGGGCCTCGGCGGTGCGCAGCGCGTCGTCGACGGTCGTGTACAGCTCGTCGTTGATCTCGTGGCTGACGCCGTCCTCCTCGCCACCGGTCGGGGTGATCTCGACCTCGAGGATGATCTTCGCGGCGACGGCCTTGGCGAGCAGCTCCTGGCCGATGGCCAGGTTGTCGGCGAGGGTCTCGGCGGAACCGTCCCACATGTGGGACTGGAACAGCGGGTTCTCACCGCGGGCGACGCGCTCGGCGGAGATGTCGAGCAGCGGACGTACGTAGCCGTCCAGCTTGTCCTTGGGGCAGTGGTCCGTGTGCAGCGCGACCGTGATGTCGTACTTCGCGGCGACGATGTGCGCGAACTCGGCGAGCGCGACGGCGCCCGTCACCATGTCCTTCTTGTGCTGACCGCCCAGGAACTCCGCACCACCGGTGGAGATCTGGATGATGCCGTCGCTCTCCGCCTCCGCGAAGCCGCGCAGCGCAGCGTGCAGGGTCTGGGACGAGGTCACGTTGATGGCCGGGTAGGCGAACTTGCCTGCCTTCGCCCGGTCGAGCATCTCGTTGTAGACCTCGGGGGTTGCGATGGGCATCTGTCCGCTCCTTGTATGTGCGGGTCTGCGTACTGCTGCTGCGGTACGACGGGACTGGTGCTTATGGCCCTGACCTAGGGGGGCGACGTCATCGTCGGCCCCATCTTTCCAGACATCGCCGGATGCTCCAGACCCCCATCCGACATGCGGGACCCTGCCGTCGGCGGGGCCCCGCGGGAGTTTCGTCAGTCGAGCCCCAACTCGCCCTTGGAGTAGGCGAAGAGGTACGGAACACCGGCTCCGGCCTCGATCTTCTCGGCGGCACCGGTCGCGCGGTCGACGATCGTGGCGACGCCGACGACCTCGGCTCCGGCCTCCCGGACGGCCTGGACGGCCTCCAGCGGGGAGCCGCCCGTGGTCGAGGTGTCCTCGACCACGAGGACGCGCCGGCCCTTGATCTCCGGACCCTCGACACGGCGCTGCAGGCCGTGCGCCTTGGCGGCCTTGCGGACGACGAAGGCGTCCAGCTTGCGCCCGCTCGCGGCGGCGGCGTGCAGCATGGCCCCGGCGACCGGGTCGGCGCCCATGGTCAGCCCGCCGACCGCGTCGAACTCCAGGTCGGCGGTGAGGTCGAGGAGGACCTGTCCGACGAGCGGGGCGGCCTCGCCGTCCAGGGTGATCCGGCGCAGGTCCACGTAGTAGTCGGCCTCAAGACCCGAGGAGAGGGTCACCTTGCCGTGCACCACGGCCTTGTCCTTGATCTGCTGCAGCAGCGCTCCGCGTACATCACTCATGGACGCCAGCTTAGAGGCGCCGCCAGCTCCAGGTCGTGGTGGCTTCGAGGGGCTCGATGGGTGTGACCAGCCGGGGGTGGGTGTTGAGCCCGTTCGGCGGACCGGTCTGCGGCTCCACGCACACGGCCGCCTCCTGCTCGTCGTAGACGACGACCCACTGCTCGCGGCTGGCGACCTTCAGCTCCAGCCGCCCGGGCCAGGTGAGGGTGACGTCGACGCCGTCCGGCATGCCGAAGCAGTCGTCCCAGGGGCCGGGCTTCGGGTCGACGCGGCGACCGGTGGGCAGGTGGTCGTCGCCCCGCTCCTCCTGCCAGCCGGGCAGGAAGTCGACGCGGACGTCCTCGCCGCCGTCCCCCAGGTTCCTGTTGAACCAGGGGTGCCAGCCGATCTGGGCCGGGAACGAGTCCCCGTACGTCTCCACGGCCATGGTGACCGTCAGGGCGTCCTCGCTGAGGGTGAAGGCCTGGGTGACACGGGCGGGATGCGGCCAGGGATCCACCAGGGCGTACGTGATCACGGCATCGTCCGCGGTGACGCGGGCCGTGGTCCAGGCGCCGTCGCGGGCGGTGCCGTGGATGGCGTGCGGCGGGGAGTTGAGCGGCATCTGCCGCACGTCGGCGCCGTCGAGGAACCTGCCGTCGCGGATCCGCCCGCACCACGGGACCATCGGGAAGCACCCGAACTTCGCTCCCTGCCGGAGCAGTTCGTGACCGCCGACCCGCAGACTCCCGACCCGTCCGCCGTTCCCCGGCGTCACGGTCACCTCCGCGTCACCCGCGGTCAGCGTGATGTCTTCGTTACTCACGGGGTCGACCCTACTGGGACGGGAACGCCCCGTTGTCCGCCGCCCTCAACGGCGCTTGCGCAGCGCCCGGGTCACGACGATCGCCGAGGCGAGCGCCAGGGCCGCCGCGGGGGCCGCCCAGCGAAGGGTGTCGCGGGCGGCGGTGGCCTCCGGCGGCGGGACGGGGGCGTAGCGGCCACGCGGCGGAGCGTGGTCCACCTCCTCCGCGCTGCGGCCGATCATCGTCCGGCGCGCGTGGGCCGCCTCGGCCATCGCGTCCGCCCTCCCCGGGGCAGCGGCCTCCGCCACGAAGTCCTCCCCGTCGAACTCGTCGTCCCCGGCCGACGGATCGAGCGAAGAGGGCGGCACGTCCGCCTCAAGCGGCGCGTCCGCCTCAAAGAAGGAGGACGCCTCGACTTCGGCCTCGGGTCCGGCTCCGGACTCGGGTCGAGGTTCGGACTCTGCTCCGGCCTCGGGTTCTGGTTCGGACACTGCTCCGGCCTCGGGTTCTGGTTCGGGCTCTGGTTCGGACTCTGCCCCGGCCTCGGGTTCGGCCTCGGGTCCGGATTCGGGGCCTCCTCCGGCCTCGGATCCGGTTTCCGGCTCTGATCCGGCTTCGGCCGTGGTCTCGGCCCCGGTCTCGGCTTCGGCCCCGGTCTCGGATCCGGTTTCCAGATCGGATCCGGAGTCGAGGTCGGTGTCGGCGTCGGCGTCGGCATCGGTTGTCGGCTCGGACCGGAGTCGATCCTCGGCACCGGACAGGCGCTGGGCCCCGGACACGCGCTCGGACGCGGCAGCGGCTCCGGAAGCGGAGTCGGCCCGTTTCGCGAGGTCCGCCGCGAGGGTTTCTCCGAAGCGGCTCAGCAGGCGCTGTCCCGCCGAGGACACCGCGTCCTGCGGGAGTTCGGCCACGCGGCCGTCGCCGGAGGCCGTGCCGCCGAACACGAGGGCGGTACCGCCTTCGGCGGGCAGGAGCCGCAGGGTCAGCGCCAGTTTCACGGTGCCCCCGCCGCGTACCTCCGAGGCGTCGCCCTCCACGGCGTACGAGCCGTCGGCCTGGGCCGTGACGCGGAACGCGCCGCGATAGGTGATCGTGTGACCGGCGATGCGGACCTTCAGCCGCCCGGCGACACGCGCGGCCCCCGCGTCCCGCTCGCCTCCGGCGCCGGAGGTCATCTCCTCGGCGCCCCGCCCGGTCCCGGAGACGGGCGGCTCGGTCCCGGAGACGCGCGGCGCGCCCGCCTCCGCGTCCGCCGCGCTGCCGGAGACGGCCGACGCGTCCTGCTGGAGACCCGGGATCGCGCGGGCGACCCGGACCGGATCGGCCAGCGCCTCCCTCAGCCGCCCGGCCGGAAACGGAACGAACACCTCATGCTCCATGTCAGCCGAGCCTACCCAGCGGGACCGGGACCGCACCCGCGTATCACGGGATTCCCGCACCCGGGCCTCAGCCGGTGTACCGCGGATGCACCAGCGTGGAGGGCGGGAGGGGGCGGAGGAAGCGGCTGCGGAAGGCGGCGCGCGCGTCCGCCGTCAGGGCCGCCTGGGTGAGGGTGCGCAGCCGCGGACAGGAGGAGTCCAGCCGCAGGGGCCCGGGCGTACGGGAGGCCAGGATGAAACCCCAGTCGCCCGCGGAGCCCGCCGCGCCGCCGACCAGCCGGTCGGGACCGGCCGTGAATCCGGAGTCCCGGCCGCCGACACGGTAGGGCCTGGTGAACAGGCCGGCCGCACGGATCGTCGCGTCGACCGTCCAGAAGGCGCGGTGCCGGTCGGCCAGCGGGCCCGCGTGGACCACGAGACGCCCGCCGGGGGCGAGCACGCGGAGCACGAGGCCGTAGAACTCCTGCGAGTACAGCTTGGTGCTCGCGGTGATGCCCGGATCGGGCAGGTCCGAGATGACGACGTCGTACGTCGACCGGGGGCCGCGCAGCCGGGCGTCGCGCAGCCGGCTGAAGGCGTCCGCCGTCACCTCGTGCACCCGGGGATCGTCGTAAGCATGGCGGTTGAGGGCGGACAGCGCGGCGTCGTGGCGTGCCAGCCGGACCAGGTCCGTGTCGGGCTGGACAATGTCGACACGGCGTACCCCGGAGTGGCGCAGTACCTCGCGGGCGGCGAGTCCGTCACCGCCGCCGAGGATGAGCACGCGGGCGTGCGGGCCGTTCATCGCGGGGTGGACCAGCGCCTCGTGGTAGCGGTGCTCGTCGTGGCCGCTGAACCGCAGGCGGCCGTCGACGAAGAGGTGGAGCGGCCGGCCGCGGGTGCCGCCGGTGAGGACGACCTCCTGCACACCGGTGCGGAGCGCGACGCGTACGTCCGCCCCGTACAGCGCGTGCCGCGCGGCCCGTTCGAAGTCTCCGACCAGCACCGCGGCGGAGGCGAGGAGGCCGAGGACGACGACGTTGGCGAGGACCAGGGTCCAGCGCGCGCGGCGGCTCAAGTCCTTTCGGAACAGGCCCAGTACGAGCGCTCCGCCGGCGACCGCGTTCACCGTTCCGGTCAGCAGCGCGCCCGTCAGCTGGCCCAGCAGGGGCAGCAGCAGGAACGGGAAGGCCAGGCCTCCGACGAGGGCGCCCACGTAGTCGGCCGCGAACAGGTCCGCGACCGCGCCACCGGGGTCCTGGCGGCGGATGCGCTGTATCAGCTCCATGAGGAGGGGGACTTCGGCGCCGATGAGCAGGCCGATGGCGAGCGAGAAGACCACCAGCAGACAGCGGGGCCCGTCCGCCCACAGGCCGCCCCACGCGCCCGTCCAGGCGAACACCGCGTACAGGGCCATCGCGCTGCATCCGCCGACCAGGGCGAGCGCCGCCTCGATGGCGCCGAAGCCGGCCGCGGCGCGCGGGCGCAGCCGCTTGGCGGCGAGGGAGCCGACGCCCATCGCGAAGACCATGACGGAGAGCACGACGGATGCCTGGGTGACCGAGTCGCCGATCAAGTACGAGGCCAGGGCGACGAGTTCGAGTTCGTACACGAGTCCGCATGCCGCGCAGACGAACACTCCCGCCAGGACGAGCAACCTGCCGATGCCCGGACGGACGGGCAGCCGCGCCTGGCCCTGGACGCCCCAGGGCGGCGGCGCGCCGGGGGGAGCTGGCGCGTGCGGTTCGATCACGTCGTGAACGCTACGTCACGCCGCCACCACGCCTCGTCACCCACACGTGTGGAAACCGTTGCTCTTTATGCCGCGCGGAGTTGACCTGGGCATCTTCCCGGCACACCGCGCGCGAACCCCACATCCGCGCCCGCCTCTTTCCCGCCGCGCGTACGTCCCCCTCGCGACCGCCCGTGCACGGGACACGAAGGGGGCGCGGAAGACCTCAGACGCCGGACGCGCTGAAGGCGTCCTTCCGCACGCCGACCCGCGTACGCGTCGCGACCAACTGGCCGTCCTGCGGGTACGCGTGCCACGTACGCCAATGGACCTGGCCCTCGTGGCGCTGGGCGAGCATCGCGGTGAACGCGTGCGGGCTGCCGGGGAAGACGCCGGCGAGACCCTGGGGGTGGTCGGAGACCAGCGCCAGCAGCTCCTGGGCACGGCCCGCGAAGGAGCCGGGGGACAGGATCTCGACGCGGGCCGCGAACTCGTACTCCCAGTCGTCGAACCGCTTCGCGACACCCAGCGGCAGGGGTGTGCTGCTGCCGGCGATGCAGGCGACGGTCTCCGAACAACTGCCCCGCTCCTCCTCCAGGAGTACCTGGTGGGATGCTCCGAGCAGTCTCAACTGGAGTTTCGCCCCGGCAAGTTCGAGGTCGAGGGTGGCGAGGGCCGGCAGCGGTTCGCGGCCCAGGGCCCAGGCGAGATCGGCCGCGCGCGTGTCGGTGTACGAGGTTTTCAGGGTCGTGAGCATGGGTCGGCTCCGCTAGCACGCAAAGGTGAGGTGGGGTTCCGGCGCACCCGGTCAACACCGGGGGAACGGCCCGGTCAGCCCGGCCGGAAGGGCATCCGAAGGACGCGTCCGATAGGACCATCCGATGCACTTCCGAGGCCTGTCGACCCAGGGCTGCTTGGCGATTTACCAGGGCTGCTTTGGTGGTTTAGAGGGAATCATGAACTGTGATGCCGCCACAGCGGTTTTACCCAACTTCGTGCGGTTTCCATCCCCCCGAGGGCCTCACAGCTCAACTGTTCAACTACGGCGTGCGCCCCGCGCACGGACGTGCCCGTCGACAGTCACCGGCCGACGGGCACGTCCGCGCGCGGGACACCTTCCCGCGAGGGAGCTCAGCTGCCCCGTGTCAGCTGCCTCCGCCGCATCCGCCCCCGCCGCACGAGGACCCGCCTCCGCAGGACGAACCTCCGCACGACGAGTGACCCCCGCAGGAGTGACCTCCGTGGTGCCCGCCTGACGAACCGCAGGACTCGGCACCCCCGGCCGCCCCCGCGCCACCGGCCCACCAACTGCCACCGTCCCTCGTGGAACGGCCGTTCCTCCTCCGGGCCCTCATGGCGGCCCTCACGATCACTACGAGCAGGACGACCCCCAGGATGATGCCGACGACCATGGCGTCACCCTCCTTCCGTTCCCCCGAAGCGGCCCCCCGTGGGCCGTGCTTCTCGATTCCGCTCTCGCGTGGCAGGGAGATGCCCCCACGCCTCACGGCTCAAAGCAGAGTTGAGGAACTCCAGAGCTTCCGAATGTAGGGATGACCCCTGACCTGCGCAGAACCATGCGCCCGAGCGAGTGCGGGTCGGCGGGTTCCTGGACTCGTCCGGCGCTCTCGAACGCCGCTGCTGCACGCGCGTCCGCACGGAGCGGCCGACCGCTCTCGTTCGCCTCCGCCACTAGACCCGGACACCCAACTGCCCACCGGGGCACGGCACATCGCTCATCCCCGCCGGCAGCCGGTCGAACGCCGGAGAGGGCCCGCACGAAGAAGGCCCCTGATCTGCTCATCAGCAGGTCAGGGGCCGTCGAAGTCCCACCGGGCCGGACGGCCCGCGTGCTGTTTACGCGTGGCCCTCGTACGCGATGCTGCACCACGACCCGGTGCCCTTGATCCCGCACACCTGGATGAAGACCTCGGTGCCCTCAGCCAGGTTGCCGGTGCTCCAGCCGCTGTAGTAGACGGACGGCTCCCCACGCGTGGTCGCGTAACGCCCCGTCGTCGGGTCGACCATGCGCGCCTCAATGCCGAACCCGTCTGCGGACCAGTCCACCACCCGGAACGCGTCACCCGGTTGGCTGCCCGAGGGGTCGCCGTTCCACTCCATGGTGCCCGCGTGGTCGCCGCCGTAGTAGACCTCGACCTTGAAGCTCCCGTCGGCGGACACCGAGCTCTTCGAGAACGTGAAGTCGGCCGCCGCCGCGTCGGTCGCTCCGAGCGTGAGGGAGGTTCCGCCGACGAGGACACTGGCCGCCAGGAACGACGCGACGCGACTTCTCATCTTCTGATTCATCAAGTTCCCTCAAGTAGTCTCAAAAACAGCTGAGTTGATCGACGATCATCACTTGCCGAACTGATTCGGTCAAATTCTTTCGATGGGGTCCGTTCGGCGGCCGCTGCCTCCGATCTGTGTCGGCGGCGATGTCCACCAACTTTCCCGGGGACCGGAAACGGGCCGTCTGCGGGCGGACCGAAGGAGCCGTCCGAGGGGGCCGCGAGTTGAGGAACTCCCGGGCCCGGGCGGAGGATGACCGGCATGACCTCCAGCGCGCGCCCCCTCCTGAACCGCCGGCTCGCCGAGTTCGGGACGACGATCTTCGCCGAGATGTCCGCCCTCGCGATGAGTACCGGCTCGATCAACCTCGGCCAGGGTTTCCCGGACACGGACGGTCCCGACGAGATCCGGGAGGCCGCCGTACGCGCGCTGCGGGACGGACGCGGCAACCAGTACCCGCCGGGTCCGGGCGTCCCCGAACTGCGCACCGCGGTCGCCGCGCATCAGAAGCACCACTACGGCCTGTCGTACGACCCCGACACCGAGGTCCTGGTGACGGCGGGCGCCACCGAGGCCATCGCCGCCGCCCTGCTCGCGCTCCTGGAGCCCGGCGACGAGGTGATCGCCCTGGAGCCGTACTACGACTCGTACGCGGCCTGCATCGCCATGGCGGGCGGCACGCGCGTGCCCGTGACGCTGCGCCCCGACGAGGGCACGACCGGGAGCACGGCCGAGGGCACGCCCGACGGAGCCGCCCACCGGCGCTTCCGGCTCGACCTCGACGAACTGCGCGACGCGGTCACCGGGCGGACCCGGCTGCTGCTGATCAACACCCCGCACAACCCGACGGGCACCGTCCTCACCCGCGCGGAGCTGACGGAGATCGCGCGGATCGCCGTCGAGCGGGACCTGCTCGTGGTGACGGACGAGGTCTACGAACACCTGGTCTTCGACGACGCCGAGCACGTGCCGCTGGCCACTCTGCCGGGGATGCGCGAGCGGACGGTCACCATCGGCAGCGCGGGCAAGACGTTCTCGTTCACCGGTTGGAAGGTGGGCTGGGTGACCGCTCCGCCGGCCCTGGTCGGCGCCGTACGGTCGGCGAAGCAGTTCCTGACGTACGTGGCCTCCGGGCCGTTCCAGTACGCCGTCGCCGAGGCGCTCGCGCTGCCGGACACATACTTCGAGGCCTTCCGCGCGGACATGCTGGCGAAGCGGGACGTGCTGGCGGCCGGGCTCACGGAGGCGGGGTTCAAGGTCTTCCAGCCCGCGGGCACGTACTTCATCACCACCGACATCCGCCCGCTCGGCGAGAGCGACGGTTTCGCCTTCTGCCGCGCCCTGCCCGAGCGGGCCGGTGTCGTGGCCATCCCGAACGCCGTCTTCTACGACCACCGCGAGCAGGGCGCGCCCTTCGTCCGCTTCGCGTTCTGCAAGCGGACGAGCGTGCTGGAGGAGGCGGTCTCCCGGCTCAGGGCACTGGCCGGCTGACAGTCACCAAGCGTGGCGGCGGCCTCCGGGAACCTGAATCACGCCGTCGCCGAAAGAGAAGCGCGAGGCGATCGTGTGAACCGCACACCCGGTCATCGGCTCAGCCGGCCGGGCGGAGTCGGTCCCGGGATCGGCAGTCCCGGCAGCGGCCGGGTTCCGCCGTGCGGAACCCCCGGTCGCAGCCGTCGCAGTTCCGCATGGGCACGACCGCCGGACGCACGAGGGGTTCTGCGCTTCGGGCCGGTTCGGGGAGAGGAGGGGAGAGGGGAGTCTCCTTGAGCCGGTAGGCGAGGATGCCTGCCGGGCGCGTCAGGAAATGGTCCGGGAGCCGTGCGGTGAGGTGGTCCGTGATCTGCGTGGGCAGGAGACCTGCCGCGAGCCACCGGGCGACGGCCGGGGCGAGGCGGGCGGCTTCCCGCGCGGACAGGATGAGGCGGGCGTCGACCCGGCGCAGAGCGGCGAGTACGGCGACGGCCTGTGGGTCGGCATCGGCAAGCGAGTCGGCGTCGGCAAGCGGGATCGGCGTCTCGGCCTCGGCCTGTACGGGCGGCTGCACGGCCGCGGACGCGGGCGGGACCGCCGCCGCCGTGGCCGGCTGCTGCCGGGGCCGGGGCGGCTTCGGCGGCTCGGGCGGGCCGTCCGGATCCGGATCGCCGCCGGGTACGTCGTAGAAGTACGTCCGGGTACGGATCTGCCCGGTGGACAGGCGCTCGCGGCGGCGCTCCAGGTATCCGGCCGTCTCCAACTCCCTGAGCGCCCGCGAGATCAGGATCTCGCCCTCGCTGAAGTGCTCGCACAGGGCGGCGATGCTCACGGAGGAGCCGTCGGGCAGTGAGGAGATGTACGCCGCGACGCCGATCGTGACCGCGCTGCCGCGTCGCTGGGCGAGGGCGTTGGAGAGCACGGTGAAGTCGGCCGTGAGGCGGGTGCGTACGTGGATCACGCCGGAGGTCGGAGCTCCGGCGTCGGCGCGCAGGCGCGCGTTAGACTGCGATTCAGCCATCGGGAAGGTCGCACTTCCTGGTTGGTCAGGCCCTCGTTCGGGATTGCCGTCCCGGCCGGGGGCCGTACTTTTTTCGGTTGTCGCGGCGAACGTAACGGTCCGCATCCCGCCCCTGCAAGCCGGTCACCCGGACGAGTGACGCGGGCTTCCCGGCGGGGAGGGTGGGTGGGCGGGTAGTTCTTTCCCCCGGTTCTTTCAGGAGGTCAGCGGCTCGCCGGACCCTCGCGGACAAGGGTCCGGTGAGCCCGGAAGACGGACGGTGACCGAAGCCCGGCGAGCCCGGAAGACGGACCGCGGCCGAGGCCCGGCCGCCTCAGGAACGGTGGTGCCCGGCCTTCAACTCGCCTATGAAGGCGGCCCAGGAAGCGGCTTCGAAGCACAGCGCCGGACCGTGCGGGAGCTTGCTGTCACGGACCGGGACGACGGCCCGGAACGGCAACGAGGGGATCGGGAAACCGGAACCGCTCAAGCACGGATTCCAGGACTACTGGTCACGCCGCATCAACGACGAGCACCGACTGATCTACAAGGCCACCGAGGACGGCGCCCTGATCGCACAGTGCCGCTACCACTACGAGAGCTGACAGCCTCGGCTCGGCTCAGGGATCGAGCACAGCGCCGGCCGGACCGGAAGCACGGGGGAACCCGCCGTGCGGGGCCGTCTAGCACCGGCGGCACCCCACACGCGGGCGGCGCGCCGGAAGCCCCGGAACGAAACCCGCACGGGCGATCAAAGCTCGCAAACACCCCGCGGAAAACGCACAGTTCGGGGTGTGACCCACCCGAGCACCCTCGCTCGCCCCGCTCTCACGGAGCCCGGCGACCGTGTCGTCTGCCCGTCCCGCTCCACACTCGGCCCGGCGTCCGCCGCCATCACGGCACTCGGACGGTTCGCCGCCGCACGCCCGTCCCGCGCCGCACGCGGTCCGGTGTCCGCCGCGATCACGGCGCTCGGGCTGTTCGCCGCCGCACGCCTGACAGGTCTCCTCGTGCTCGCCTGGACCGCCTGGGCCACCGGCAGGCATCCGGTCGTCCTGCTCGCGCGGTCCTGGGACTCGTCCTGGTATCTGGGGATCGCCGCGCACGGCTACGGCCGGACGCTCCACCTCCACCCCGCGGTGGTCTACAGCGACCTCGCGTTCTTCCCGCTCTACCCGGGCGCCGTCCGGGCCGTCGTCACGCTCACCCCGCTCACCGGGGGCTCGGCAGGCCTGCTGGTCTCCTGGACCGCGGCGGCGGTCGCCGTGTGCGGGGTGTACGCGGTCGGGGCCCGGCTGTACGGCCGGGCGGTCGGTACCGCGCTGGTGCTGCTGTGGGCGCTGCTCCCGCACTCGGTGGTGCTGACGATGGCGTACACCGAACCCGTGCTGACCGCGTTCGCCGCCTGGTCGCTGTACGCGGTGCTCGGCCGGCGCTGGCTGTGGGCGGGCTCGCTGGCCGCGCTCGCGGGGCTGGCCAGGCCGAACGGCCTCGCGGTCGCCGCGGCGGTCCTCGCGGCGGCGGCGCACGAGATCTGGCGGCGGCGCGGAAAGGTTTCCCACAGGCTGTGGACGGGCGCCGCGCTCGCCCCGATCGGCTGGGGCGGCTACGCGCTGTGGGTGGGACACCGCGAGGGCGACCTGCTCGGCGGCTACTTCCAGGTGCAGCGACTGTGGGGCTCGCGCTTCGACCTCGGCGCGGGGTCGCTCCATTTCGTCAAGCACCTGCTGCTGCACGGGGACCGGTTCGTGTTCCCCATGGCGATGATGATCGTCGCCGCGGCCGTCCTGCTGTACGGGCTGCTGATCGCGGACCGGGCGCCCCTGCCGCTGCTGGTCTACAGCGGCGTCCTGCTGCTGATCGCGCTGGGCGGCTCGGGGTTCTTCGAGTCGAAGCCGCGGTTCCTGCTGCCGGCGTTCCCGCTGCTGCTGCCGCTGGCCCGCGCGCTGGTGCGAACGGCGAGAGCCCGCCCCTGGCACGCGACCCTGGTGGTCGGTGCCCTGGCCGGGCTCTCGTTCGCCTACGGCGCTTATCTGGTCGTGATCGCGCGCACCCCGCTCTAGGACCTGTCCCAGGGCCGGTGCGCGCCGTGAGGAGCGCCGCTGCGAGGACGGGCCTACTCGTCTTCGGCTTCGGCTCCGCCGTCGTCCTCGGGCTTCTCCGCCTCGTTGATCTCCTGCTCGAGGCCGAGCTGCTCGACGAGCCACTTGTCGAACTCGATGGCGGCGCGCACCCAGCTGACCGTGGAGGACACGAAGTGCTCCAGGCTGACGCCGGTGCCGATCAGCATCTGCGCCTCGCCGATCAGGCGGACGGTGCCGTCGTCGTGGGTGTGGCTGTAGACCTTGGGCCACAGGGTGCGGCGGTTCCAGTCGTCGATCGACTCGAGGAGCGCGTGCTTCTCGTCGAGCTGGTGCGGGCGGTCGTAGAACGTCCGCACCGAGAAGACCTGCTGGTCACCCTCGCCGCGGAACATGAAGTAGGTACGGAACTCCTCCCACGGCGCCGCGAGGTCACCCTCGTCGTCGACGACGTACTTCAGCTCCATCTGTTCGAGGAGCTGCTTCACGAGGTCCTGATCCGGGACCACGGGGCCCGCGGGGCCGCCGGACTGCGGCTCGGGCTGGCCCCCGAAGTTCGGAATCGAGGACGGGTCGATGCTCACCGTGTATTTCCCTTCGTACGGATGGTGCCATCCTCCCCCATGCGGGGAGGGGAGCGGCAACCCCTGACGGGGCCTGTCCGCCGGTGGCTGACAAGATCCGGTCACGTACGGGCATCAGGCCTGGCGGGGACCGCCCGCACGGGCACGCCGGGAGTCGCTCGTACGGCGCTGGCGTGAACATGCGAAGAACCCGCGGCTGGTGTGCCGCGGGTCCTTCGCTCGCCGAGTTCCGGTAGAGCCGGTACCGGTACGGGGTTCCGGTACTGCCACCGGCACCGGGCTACGGCTGGGGCTGGGGCTAGAGCGTCTTGCCGGTCGCCGGTCCCACGATCAGGCCGTCGCCGAAGGCGTCCACGCGGACCGTGTCGCCGTCCTTGACCTCGCCCGCCAGGATCTCCTTGGCCAGCCGGTCGCCGATGGCCGTCTGGACGAGGCGCCGCAGCGGGCGCGCTCCGTAGGCCGGGTCGTTGCCCTCCTCGGCCAGCCAGGCCAGCGCCGCGTCGGTGACCTCCAGGGTGAGCCGGCGCTCGGCGAGCCGCTTCGCCAGGCGGTCGATCTGGAGCCTGGCGATGCGCTCCAGCTCCCGCTGGTCGAGCGCGGAGAAGACGACGAGGTCGTCCAGCCGGTTCAGGAACTCCGGCTTGAAGGAGGCGCGGACCACCTCCAGGACCTGCCGCTTCCGCTCCTCCTCGGAGCTCATCGGATCGGCGAGGCTCTGCCCGCTCAGGAACTGGCTGCCCAGGTTCGAGGTGAGGATCAGGATGGTGTTGCGGAAGTCGACCGTCCGCCCCTGACCGTCCGTCAGCCGCCCGTCGTCCAGCACCTGGAGCAGGACGTCGAAGACCTCGGGGTGCGCCTTCTCCACCTCGTCGAGCAGGATCACGCTGTACGGGCGACGGCGTACGGCCTCGGTGAGCTGGCCGCCCTCCTCATAGCCGATGTACCCGGGCGGCGCGCCGACCAGCCGGGCCACGCTGTGCTTCTCGCCGTACTCCGACATGTCGATGCGGACCATCGCCCGCTCGTCGTCGAAGAGGAAGTCGGCCAGCGCCTTGGCGAGTTCGGTCTTGCCGACGCCCGTCGGGCCGAGGAAGAGGAAGGAGCCGGTGGGCCGGTCCGGGTCGGCGATACCGGCCCGGGTGCGCCGCACCGCGTCGGACACCGCCCCCACGGCCTCGGCCTGGCCGATCAGGCGGCGGCCCAACTCGGCCTCCATCCGCAGGAGTTTCTGTGTCTCGCCCTCCAGGAGACGGCCGGCCGGGATGCCGGTCCAGGCGCCGACGACGTCCGCGATGTCGTCCGGCCCGACCTCCTCCTTGACCATCGTGCCCTTGGCGACCTCCTCCTCGGCCTGCGAGGCTTCCTCCAAGTCCCTTTCCAGGGTGGGGATCTCGCCGTAGAGCAGCTTGGAGGCGGTGTCGAAGTCGCCGTCTCGCTGCGCGCGTTCGGCCTGGCCGCGCAGCTCGTCGAGCTTCTCCTTCAGCTCACCGACACGGTTGAGGGACTGCTTCTCCTTCTCCCAGCGTGCGGTGAGACCGCGCAGTTCCTCCTCCTTGTCGGCGAGGTCGCGGCGCAGCTTGTCCAGGCGCTCCCGGCTGGCCGCGTCGGTCTCCTTGCCGATCGCCAGCTCCTCCATCTTGAGCCGGTCGACGACCCGCTGGAGCTCGTCGATCTCGACCGGGGAGGAGTCGATCTCCATGCGCAGCCGTGAGGCCGCCTCGTCGACGAGGTCGATGGCCTTGTCGGGAAGGAAGCGGGAGGTGATGTAGCGGTCGGACAGGGTCGCGGCGGCCACCAGCGCCCTGTCGGCGATCTGGACCTTGTGGTGGGCCTCGTAGCGGCCCTTGAGACCGCGCAGGATGGCGATGGTGTCCTCGACGGTCGGCTCGGCGACCAGCACCTGCTGGAAGCGCCGCTCCAGCGCCGGGTCCTTCTCGATCCGCTCGCGGTACTCGTCGAGGGTGGTGGCGCCGACCATGCGCAGCTCACCGCGGGCGAGCATGGGCTTGAGCATGTTGCCCGCGTCCATGGCGGAGTCGCCGCCCGCGCCCGCGCCCACGACGGTGTGCAGCTCGTCGATGAAGGTGATGACCTGCCCGTCGGAGTCCTTGATCTCCGCGAGCACGGTCTTCAGGCGCTCCTCGAACTCGCCCCGGTACTTCGCGCCGGCGACCATCGCGCCGAGGTCCAGGGAGACGAGCCGCTTGTTCTTGAGCGACTCCGGTACGTCGCCCTTCACGATCCGCTGGGCGAGCCCCTCGACGACGGCGGTCTTGCCGACGCCGGGCTCGCCGATGAGGACGGGGTTGTTCTTCGTACGGCGGGACAGGACCTGCACCACCCGGCGGATCTCGTGGTCCCGGCCGATGACGGGGTCGAGCTTGCCCTCACGCGCCGCGGCGGTGAAGTCGGTGCCGAATTTTTCGAGCGCCTTGTACTGGCCCTCGGGATCCGGGGTCGTCACCCGGCGCCCTCCCCTGGTCTTCTGGAACGCGTCCAGCAGCTTCTTGGCACTGGCGCCCTGCTGGGAGAGTACGTCGCCGGTCACTCCGCCCTTCGCGGCGATCCCGATGAGCAGGTGCTCGGTGGAGATGAACTCGTCGCCGAGCTCCTTGGCACGCTCGGCGGCGTCGGCGATGACGGCGAGCACCTCGCGGTTGGGCTGCGGGGGCGCGACGGTGGAGCCGGTCACGCTGGGCAGGCCGGCGAGCACGCGCTCGGTGCCGGCGCGCACGGAGGCCTGATCGGCGTCCACGGCTGCCAGCAGATCGATGATGTTCTCGTTGTCCTGCCCCTCCAGCAGAGCGAGCAGCAGGTGGGCGGGGGTGAGGTCCGGGTGCCCCTCCTTCACGGCGCGGTTGCTGGCCGCGTTGATCGCGTCCCGGCTCCTGTTGGTCAGCTCGGCGTCCACGTTCGCGTTCTCCTCCTCCTGGCGTTCCTGACCGTTTCCTGACTCGGTCAACTTACACAAAGTTGAGTCTATTCCACTCAAGGCTGCAAGGGGAGGGAAATGGACGCCCATGAGGCGTAGATTCGGGCCCCATGGCTTCCTATCCGGTGGACCCGCGGCAGCCCGACGCCGCCTACCTGAGCTTCTGGCGCGAGCGCCATCTGTGCACCCTGACCACCCTCCGCCCCGACGGCAGCCCGCACGTGGTGCCCGTCGGCGTTACATACGACCCCGAGGCCGGTCTCGCTCGGGTCATCACCGACAAGTCCAGCGCGAAGGTGGGCCATGTGCTCGCGGCGGGGACGGACGGGGCGCGTGTGGCGGTCTGCCAGGTGGACGGCCCGCGATGGGCGACGCTGGAGGGGAGGGCCCGGGTCTCCACGGAGCCGGCGCGCGTCGCGGAGGCGGTGCGGCGCTACGCGGAGCGGTACGAGCGCACACCGTCGCCGAACCCGTCCCGCGTGGTGATCGAGATCGAGCTCACGGCGGCGATGGGCCGCGGATGAGCCCGCGACCGGCACCGGCGGGCGGGCCGAGCCCCCGGACAGCCGACGGGGCGAGCGGCCCCGCGCCCCGCGCCGCGGCTCGCCGCCCGCACACGCGGACGCGCCCTGACCCGGTCCCGCGACCTCACGTCCCGCGACCGGTTCCAGCCCTTGCCGGGATCCGGCGAAAACCGGAGATTTCCCCGGAAACTGCAGCGGCGTCACCGTGTTCAGGTCACGGTGACGCCGCTGCGGGGGGAAGTACCTGCGCGATCTACTACGACGGGGGAATCGCGTCAGGCACTGCGGGGGGTGGCTGCGATGGTCTGGACGTCCGGGACGTCCGGTCCGGTCAGCTGGTGGTCACGCTGATCGAGGTTCACGAAGATCATTCCGTAACGAATGGCGCACCGGACGGGCTGCGGCGCCCCCCGAGGCCGCCGCAGACACCGGTACGCCCGTACGTCCTCGTCGTCGTCGCGGGTGACGACGACGGGCTCACCGAACACGGTCACCATCAGCGAGTCGCCGCTGCCGGGGATGGCGGTGACCAGGTCGATGAAATGCCAGCCGGACCGGTAGGCGGTGGCCATTTCTCGGCGGAAGGAACGGTCGTCGGGAGGAATGGTCATGCTTCTGCGCCCGCGGAGATGATCGTCCAGCCGCTGTCCGCCGGGACCGCCACGGCGTCGGTCCAGCCGCTGTCCGCGGGGACCGCCACGACGCGGGTCCAGCCGCTGTCTCCCTGGGCCGCGGCCTCGACAGCGGTCCAGCCACTGTCTCCCTGGGTCGCAGCCTCGACAGCGGTCCAGCCACTGTCTCCCTGGACCCCCGCCTCGACAGCGGTCCAGCCGCTGTCCGCCGGGGTCGCCTTCACGCTGGTCCAACCACTGTCCGGGTCGGCCCACGTCCGGGCACCCCCGGCATCAAGACCCGAGCCTCCCAGGGCGCCGAACGCCACAGCGACAGAGAAGACTGCGGCAAGCACTGAACCAAGCAATCTCGCTCGCATAGTCGGCTTCGTCCTCACTTGATGGAATCTTCTCCCCCGTCGTCACAAGACGATGGCTTATTCAGGCACGTCAATGCCACAGGAGCGATGCATCATGTTCCTGCACGTTCAGGACCCTGGGGGGTGGAGATTTGACCACAAAGAACTCACAACCGACACATCCCCACGCTGTCACCACGTTGTGTGACGAAGGAGCACGCCTTTACGCCAGTGCGCTGCACTCCGGCCGCATCACTCGGGTCGAAGTGGAAACAGCCCCTTGCCTCTTGGAGTTCGCACTGCTTCATCCCGACCCCGACGACGAGAAGTGGCTGCGCCCGGTTCCGCCGTCCGTCGCGCTCGCCCAGCGCCTGCAGCCTCTGGAACGGGAGATCCAGGAACGCCGCCGGCTGGCGATCGAACTGACCGACTCCTTCGATCCGTTCATCGCGATCAGCACGCAGAGCGCGGCGAGCATCCACGCGATCACTGTCCTGGAAGGGTTCGACCGGATCAACGCGGCGCTCAATTCGGCCACCGCCGAGTGTCACACGGAGATGCTGACGATCCAGCCGGGCGGCGGCCGCCCCGCCGACGCCCTCATGCAGGCGCTGGAGCGCGACAGACCGCTCACCGACCGCGGGGTGCGCATCCGCACCCTGTACCAGCACACCGCCAGACACAGCCAGGGAACGCTCGCCTACGTGGAGCGCATATCCGGCGGCAGGATCCAGGTCCGCACCCTGGAGGAACTCATCGAGCGGCTGATCATCTTCGACAGCACCGTCGCCTTCATACCGGCCAGCGACGACCGGCGGGTCGCCCTCGAACTCCGCCACCCCGGCCTGGTGCTGTACCTGAGCAAGGTCTTCGAGCAGCTGTGGCAACGCGCGGTCCCGCTCACCGAGGACGTTCCGAACGACGTCGGCCCCAACGGCGTCACCGGTGTCCAGCGCTCCATCGCCAAACTGCTCATCGAGGGGCACGTGGACGAGGCCATAGCCCGCCGCCTGGGCATGAACGTCCGTACCTGCCGCGCCCACATCGCCAAGCTGGCCTCCGCCCTCGGCAGCGGAAGCCGGGCTCAACTCGGCTTCCTGATAGCGCAGTCGGGACTCCTGGACCAGCCCGAGGCAGGGGAGTGACGCCGGCTGCCGTCAGACCGTCCGGTCCGCCTCCCGGGCGGCAGGGGCCGGGACCGGCCCGCCTTCCTCAGCGGCCGGCCGGGGATCCGCGGTCGGGGACGGCGGGGGCTCCCGACGCCGCCTCCACGACGGTGACCGCCTCGGGTGCGGGGGAACGCTGCGGCCCGTCAAGTCCCGCCTGGGCGATGCGCACACCCAACTGCGTCCGGCTCGCCGCTCCCAGTGTCTCCGACAGCCGGGCGATGTGCGCCCGGCACGTGCGCACACTGATGCCCAGGCGCTCCGCGACGACCGCGTCCTGGTGCCCCTCGGCCAGCAACGCCGCGATGGACCGCTCCCGGTGGGTGATTCCCTCGATGCCCGTCGAGGGCATCGGCGAGGTCAGCGGGATCGCCAGCCGCCACAACCGCTCGAAGACCGTCACCAAGTAGTCGACCAGCGCCGGGTGACGCAGCTCCAGCGCGATCGTGCGGTCCGAGTTCGCGGGGATGAAGGCGACGGTGCGGTCGAAGAGGATGAGCCGTTCGACGACCTCGTCGAGGGTGCGGGCCTCCGCCGCGTCGCCCATCAACTCCATGTAGTTCAGAAGGCCTTGACCGTGCCGGGCCACGTGGGTGTACAGATCGCGCATGCGCACCCCGCGCCGGCGCATCTCCATCGCCCGGTGCAGGCCCTCCACGAGTTCGTCCTCGCGCCGGATGCCGCCCGGCTGCACCGTCAGGACCTCGCTGGTGCACTCCTCGGTCGCCTTGTCCATGGCGGCGTGGATCCGGGGCAGCCCGTCGAGGACACGGATCGCCACCCCTTCGGCCGGCGTCCGTACCCGGCCGCCGAGGCCCGCGTACCACTCGAAGGCCGACACCGCGTCGCCCACCCGCGCCTGGCTCGCGCTGACTTCCTCGTACACGCCCCGCAGGAGCCTGGTCATGACCTCCTGGGGCGAGGTCGGCACCAGCCAGCCCATGTCGTCCGGATCGGGGTGCAGCAGCGCCAGTTCCAGCAGGCAGGGCACCGTCTCGGCGTCCTCGCGCGGCACCCGGCCACGCCGCACGGCCCGTGAGTACACCCGGTCGCCCGCATCGCACAGTCGGTCAGCGCCGTGCGGATGCCTGTCCGTCCCGTGCCCGGCCATCTCCCACCCCTGGCTCCAGCTCCAACCCCTGGCGTGCAGCCCCGCGTCAGGGCGTCCTCCGCAGCGCAACTATGCGCGGACGCGTCCTGCACCGCAACAAGGCTGTGTCGCCGAGGGGCGTCCGTTCGCCCCTTCTCGTCCTGACAAATCAGGATCTTCGCCACGCTCGCTGCAACAAGCTGAAGGGGATGCCACCCGGACGTGCGGGTGACACCGCGGAACGGCCCCGCGAGCACGCCGGCCCGCGTCCCGGCCGCAGCCCCGCAGGCGTGACTCCCGTCGATGCCGTCCGTGGCGGTGCGACAGGCGCCGCCGTCGTCCTCGGGGTCCGCGTTCACGCGCGTACCCATGTCAGGTTCCCGCGTCCAGTTCCCGGCCGTCGGCGTCGACGCGGGCGAGGTGGGCATGGGGCGATCACGCCGGATGAGGGCGTACGCCCCTGAGCGCGCCGGGCAGGCCGTGTGCGCTCCCGGGCCGGGCCGAGTCGGTGCCGTGCGGCCAGACGGCCGCACAGCTCCCCCGAGGGGCCTCCCGCGCCGCGCGGGGCACCGGTCGGGATGACGGCCGAACCGCCGACGGGGTGCCCACCGGGGCGGATACGGAGCGGCCCCGCCTGCGGCTGCGCGCTCATGGCGCGCACCCGCAGCCGGGGCCGGAACCGTGCCCACCGCCTCGGTCCCGAGACGGCCGGGGGACGGACCTACTTGATACCGAGCGCGCCGCAGGCCGCCTTGTAGGGCACCGTGCAGATCTCCTTGACGGAGTAGATGCTGTCCTGGATGACCGTGTCCTCGATGTTGTCCTTGGTGAGGTCCACCACGGGCACGAGCTGGGACGGGATGTCCTTGTTCGTGGGGCTGCTGACCTTGTCGCGGGTGAGCGCGTCGAACTCGATCGAGCGACCCTGGACCCGGGCGACGGCCATCTCGGCGGCGGCGCTGGCCTCCTGCGGGTACGACTTGTACACGCTCATGAACTGGTCGCCCTTGATGATCCGCTGCACGGCGACGAGCTCGGAGTCCTGACCGGTGACCGGCGGCACCTTGGTGACGCCCGCGGCCTTGAAGACGTCGATGACCGCGCCCGCGATGCCGTCGTTGGCGGCGTAGACACCGGCGATGTTGCTCAGGCCGACGTTCTGGATGGACCGCTCCATGTTGGCCTTGGCGTTTTCCGGCTTCCAGTCCTTGGTGTCGTACGAGCTGGCGATGATCACCTTGTCCTGGAGCTCGGACTGGGCGCCGGCCTTGAACTGCGCCGCGTTCGGGTCGGTCGGCGAGCCGTTCATCATGATGATCTTCTTCGAGGCCGAGTTGGTGCCCAGCGCGCCGACCAGGGCCTTGCCCTGGACCTCGCCGACCAACTCGTTGTCGAAGGAGATGTACGCGTCGATCGGGCCCTGCGCCAGACGGTCGTAGGCGATGACCGGGATACCGGCCTCCTTCGCCTTGCGCACACCCTTGGCGATGGTCACCGAGTCCACCGCGTCGACGAGGATGACGTCGACCTTGTCGTCGACCATCTGCTGGAACTGGCGCAGCTGCTTGGCCGCGTCCTGCTCGGCGTTGGAGTAGACGACGTCGCCCTTGCCGTCGGTGAGCTTGCGGACCTGCTCCCTGATGATCGGGTAGTCGAACTTGTCGTAACGAGAGTTCTCCTTCTCGGGAAGGAGCAGGCCCACCTTGATGTCGTTGCCCTTCGTGGGGCTTGCCGAGGTGCCACTCCCGCCGAAGCCCATGCCGCAGCCGGTGAGGGAGACGGCCATGGCGGACGACGCCAGGGATATGGCGGTACGGCGGAGGCCGGTGTTACGAGTGTTCACATCAGGTGCCTTCCGGGCGAGGTTGCAGCAT
Source organism: Streptomyces sp. NPDC002742 (assembly GCF_042888885.1). Taxonomy (NCBI): domain Bacteria; kingdom Bacillati; phylum Actinomycetota; class Actinomycetes; order Kitasatosporales; family Streptomycetaceae; genus Streptomyces; species Streptomyces sp. NPDC002742. The sequence continues at coordinate 4,132 of NZ_JBIAQF010000034.1, read as the reverse complement.
TGCGACCCAGGTGGCTGAAAGCCAACGCGGCGATCACCTCAGCGTCAAGGAGTAACCACTTAACGAGATGGCAACGGCGCTTCGTGTTCCACAAGTGAACACGACGGGAAAAGACTACGCCCAACCTTCGACCAATCCCCTCAGCTTCACCTTCTGTCATTCACCCGTACAACCAACTCCCGTTCACAGGGGACGTGATCGCCAACAGATTTTTAACCATCGTTGACGATCAGGCGGACCGGGAGGAACGCGGGACAGAGCCGTCGGCGCGAAGGGCACCCCCCTCCCCCACCCTCGCGTTCACCACCGCGGTCGGGCCGCTCACCGCGACCGGCACGGCCACCTTCACCGTGACCAACCGCACATCACTCTTGCCGCGAACCACGGTTCTTCGCGAATGCCGCATTCCCCGACGCACGGGAAAAGACGGACCAACGCTTCGCCATCAAGGAGAACCGGGCCCCTGTGCGCCCGCGTTCTCCAAATGGACAAGAGAGACAAAGGCTTACTTTCATCAACAAAAAAGCCTCCCTCTTCGGCACCGATCAGATCAAGCCACCCGCGGAGGGGTTCTCCGGCGTCATGACGACACCGCCGCGGGCAGGGGCCGGGCCGCCCGGTCCAGGAACCAGGTGACGGACCTCGCCGGACAGCGCGTCGCCCATCGCCTCAAGGGCGGCGGGACCGGGAAGCGAGGGACCACCGCGACCGCCACCGGGCACACCCACGCGCCCCTCCCGCCGACCGTCGAGACCTGGTATGACGAGGTCCGCGCCCACGACACGGAGGGCAACCGGTCCGCGGGCGGGAGGGACCGCGCGGCGACCACCACCGACCGGAGGGTGACGGCCGTGCCCCGCCGCCCGGCCGTCACCGATCCCTCCGAGAAGGGCGGACCGGGGACCGGCCGGACCGCGGCCTCGGGAGTGGCCTCGGGAGTGACCTCGGGAGTGGCCTCGCACGAGGCGCACCGGACGACGTCCGAAAAAGGCTCCTCCAGCGGAATCCGCGGCACCGGCCAGGACCCGTACCGCGACGCCACGGCCGAGCGGGCTGTCCCCTACTACAGCGGGCAGTCCCCTACTACTGGGAGACGGCCGCTACTACTCGGTGACGGCCGTGTACGCCGCCGGCAACCGAGCCGGTGCCCGGAGCCGGTGACGCGGTCCTCGCGTCCCGAACGCGCGAAGGGGCCCGGAGGTCGATGACCTCCGGGCCCCTTCAGATGTCCGTGCCCTGCCAGGGCGCCCGGGTTCCGCTCGGACGACCGGGGTCCACTCCGGCAACCGGGTTCTACTCCGCCGACCGCTTGGGACGCCACACGACCAGCGCGCTGGTCTGCTGGACCTCCTGGTACGGAACCAGGTCACGGCGGTAGGAGGCGTGCACGGCGGCCTCGCGCTGCCGCATGGCGGCCGCGGCGCCGTCGAGGGCCGACTCCATCTCCGCGACACGGGACTGGAGAGCGGCCACCTGGTTCTCCAGCTCGATGATGCGCTTGATGCCGGCCAGGTTGATGCCCTCGTCCTGCGACAGCTGCTGGACGGTGCGCAGCAGCTCGATGTCACGGGCCGAGTAGCGGCGGCCCCGGCCCGCCGTGCGGTCGGGAGAGACCAGACCGAGCCGGTCGTACTGACGCAGTGTCTGCGGGTGCAGTCCGGAGAGCTGGGCCGCCACCGAGATGACGTAGACCGGAGTCTCCTCGGTCAGTTCGTACGGGTTGCGTCGACGACCGGTCGTGTCCATGGCTCCGTCATGCTCCCTTCGCGGCCTGGAACAGCTCCGCCCGCGGGTCCTCACCCGCGGTCGCCTCGCGATACGCCTCCAGAGCGTCACGAGCCTTGCCGGACAGGTCCTGGGGGACCGCCACTTCGACGGTGACGAGGAGGTCTCCCCGCGTGCCGTCCTTACGGACCGCGCCCCTGCCCCGGGCGCGCATGGTGCGTCCGTTGGGCGTGCCCGGCGGCAGCTTCAGGGTCACCGGGGGGCCGCCCAGCGTCGGCACCTTCACCTCGCCGCCCAGCGCCGCCTCCGCGAAGGTGACGGGCACGGTGACGGTGAGGTTGTCGTCCTTGCGGCCGAAGACCGGGTGGGCGTCGACATGGACGGTGACGTACAGGTCGCCGGCCGGGCCTCCCCGCTCGCCGGGCGCGCCCTTGCCGCGCAGCCGGATCCGCTGGTTGTCACTGACGCCCGCGGGAATCCGGACCTGCATGGTCCGGGACGACTTGGCACGGCCGCTGCCCGAGCACTCCATGCAGGGGTGCTCGGCGATCAGGCCGCGGCCCTTGCAGTCCGGGCAGGGGTCCGTCAGCGAGAAACCGCCGCCCGAGCCCCGCGCCACCTGGCCGGTTCCGACGCAGGTCGGGCACACGCGAGGTGTGCCGTTCTTGTCGCCGGTGCCGGAGCAGGCCTTGCACGGCTGCTGCGAGGTCATCCGCAGCGGAACGGTCGCGCCGTCCACCGCCTCCGTGAAGGAGAGCGTGACCTCGGTGTCGATGTCCTGGCCGCGCCGGGGCTGCGTCCGCGTTCCCGTGGTGGCGCCGCCGCGGTTGAACAGGCCCCCGAAGACGTCACCTATACCGCCGCCGAAGCCGCCGGCTCCTCCCGCTCCCTGTCCCTGGGCGCCGCCTCCGAAGAGGTCCCCCAGGTCGAAGTTGAAGTTGCCGCCGCCCGCGCCGGGACCCGGCCGGAAGCCGCCGTTGCCGAAGAGGGCGCGTGCCTCGTCGTACTCCTTGCGCTTCTTGGGGTCGCCGAGCACGTCGTTCGCCTCGGAGATCTCCTTGAAGCGCTCCTCGGCCTTGGCGTTGCCCTTGTTGGCGTCCGGGTGGAACTCGCGGGCGAGCTTCCGGTACGCCTTCTTGATCTCGGCCTCGGTGGCGTCCTTGGGGACGCCGAGGACCTTGTAGAAGTCCTTCTCGATGAAGTCCTTGGTGCTCATCCCCGACGTCCCTCCTCCCTCGTCCGTTCAAGCTCAGCCCTCGTCCGGGCCACCGCTCTCCTTGTCATCGGCCGCCTCGGCCGATTCCTCGGCCTTGACCGTCTGCGCCCCGGGCTGCGGCTCGGCGACGGCCACCCGCGCGGGGCGGATGGTGCGCTCGCCGAAGCGATACCCCGGCTGCAGAATCGCCACGCACGTCGTCTCGGTGACGTCCGGCGCGTACGAGTGCATCAAGGCCTCGTGGATCGTCGGGTCGAAGGGCTCGCCCTCCTTGCCGAACTGCTGGAGCCCCATCTTCGCCGCGACCGTCTCCAGCGATTCGGCGACGGACTTGAATCCGCCGACGAGCTCGCCGTGATCCCGCGCGCGGCCGATGTCGTCGAGCACGGGCAGGAGCTCGGTCAGGAGGCTCGCGACGGCGACCTCCCTGACCGCGATCCGGTCGCGCTCGACCCGGCGGCGGTAGTTCTGGAACTCGGCCTGGAGCCGCTGGAGGTCCGCGGTGCGCTCGGTGAGCGCCATACGGGCCTGGTCCAGCTGGGCCGTCAGGCCGGTCAACTGTGCTGCTGCGTCCCCGTCCGGGGCCGCCGCCCCCTCCGCAGAGGGGGTGGCGGACTGCGGCTCGGCGTCGTCAGAGGTGGCGCCGGAAGGGACGTCGGGCTGCTCTTCGTAGCCCGGGGTCTCCTCCGTCACGCGGCACCGTCCCGGCGGTCCTCGTCGACGATCTCGGCGTCGACGACGTCGTCGTCGGCCTTCGGGGCCTCGGCGCCGTGGGCGTCGCCGCCCGCGGCCTGCGAGGCCTGGGCGTCGGCGTACATGGCCTGGCCGAGCTTCTGCGAGACCGCGGCGACCTTCTCGGTGGCGGTGCGGATCTCGGCGGAGTCCTCGCCCTTGAGCGCGGCCTTCAGCTCCTCGACGGACGCCTCGACCTCGGTCTTGATCTCGCCGGGGACCTTGTCCTCGTTGTCCTTGAGGAACTTCTCCGTCTGGTAGACGAGCTGCTCGCCCTGGTTGCGGGTCTCGGCGGCCTCGCGGCGGGCGTGGTCCTCGTCCGCGTACTTCTCGGCCTCCTGGCGCATGCGGTCGACCTCGTCCCTCGGCAGCGAGGAGCCGCCGGTGACGGTCATCTTCTGCTCCTTGCCCGTGCCGAGGTCCTTCGCGGTCACGTGCATGATGCCGTTGGCGTCGATG
>NZ_JBIAQF010000033.1:0-86940 GCF_042888885.1 Streptomyces sp. NPDC002742 | reverse complement strand
CCCGCCCGGGGGGCCGCCGCCCCCCGCCCCCGCCGGCGCCCGCGGGGGGGGCGGGGCCCCCCCGGGCGGGGGGGGGGCCGCCCCCCGGGGGGCGCCGGGGGGGGGGGGGGGCGGGGGCGGGGCGCCCCCCCGCCTCCTGGACACCCGCCTCGACCGCGGCCGTTCGCCGCGGGACCGCCGCCTGTTGGCCGCGCTGCCCGAGTGAGGCCGGGCACGCGTAACCGGCCCGGCGGCTTGCCGTCGCGGAGGCCGTCGCCTTGCGGCGACACCGCCCGTGTCGGCGTTTCCGCCGGGTGCGGCCGCGTCCACGACCACGCCGTCAGCCGTGTGGTTCCGTCCGGGCCGTCGGCCGCCAGCCGAGGGCCCGGGAGATTCCGCGGGCCGCCAGCCGTACCGCCGGGATCAACGCCGGTACCTGTGCGTCGTTCTGGGGTACGACGAGGGACACGGCCGCTACGACGGTGCCGTCCGTGCCACGCACCGGAGCGGCCACCGACAGGGCGTCGTCGGTCACCTGAGGGGTGCTCACCGCGACGCCCGTACGCCGGACTTCGGCCAGAGCGCGCCGCAGGCGGGCCGGATCCGTGATGGTGTACGGCGTGAAGGCGGCCAACGGGCCGGCGCAGTAGGTGTCCTGGAACGCGGGCCGTGCGTGCGCGAGCAGGGCGAGCCCGACACCCGTCGCGTGCAGCGGCCAGCGGGCACCCACCTGGATGCGTACACCGACCGACGAACGCCCGGCGATCCACTCGATGTAGACGACCTCGACGCCGTCGCGGACCGCCAACTGGACGTTCTCGTGCGTCGCTTCGTACAGGTCCTCCAGGTACGGCAGGGCGATCTGCCGCAGTGCGAGCCCGCGCGGAGCGAGCGCCGCGATCTCCCAGAGGCGCAGGCCGACGTGGTAGAGGCCGTCCGTGTCCCGCTCCAGCGCGCCCCACTCGGTGAGCGCGGCCACCAGCCGGTGGGCGGTCGTGAGGCTGAGGCCCGCCCGGCGGCTGACGTCGGTCAGGGACAGCGCCGGGTGCTCGTGGTCGAAGGCGGCGAGCACGGCGAGGAGGCGGCCGGGAGCGGACAGGGCGGTCATGAGTTCGGTTCGGTGTCCGCGATCCGCTGCAGCAGGGTGTGCAGGGTCTCCCGCTCGGCCGGATCCAGGGGCTGGAGCAGGTCGTTCGTCACGCGCAGTCCGGCTTCGTCCGTGTCGCGCAGGAAGGCGCGGCCGTCCGCGGTCAGGACGACGATCCGGCTGCGGCGGTCGTCCGGAGCGGGCCCGCGCTCCGCGAAACCGAGCTTCTCCAGGTCGTCGACGAGCCCGACGATCGCGCTCGGGTCGTAACCGAGCCGCGAACTCAGCTCCCGCTGCAACGCGCCCTCGGAGGTGGCCAGGAACCGCAGCAGCGCGTAGTGGCGCAGCCGCAGTCCGGACTCCTGGAGGAACGCGTTGAACAACTGGCCCGAGCGCAGGCCCAGCCGGTACAGCAGATAGCCCGTGTCCGCGTGCAGGCCGCGCATCCAGGGCTCCTCGGTGTCGACGCGGACGGGGCCTCCGGGGTGTTCTGCGGCGCGCTGCTGACCTGCGATGGCGGGCTCCTGGGGCCTGGCCCCGGCCGGGGCGGTTCAGAGGTACGGACCCAGCATGCTGTATGGGCAGGGCGGCAACAACTATTGACGTCGACAATCATTGCTCTTAGCTTCGATCTCGTCGCCGCACCGCTTCCGTCCCGCGGTCGCCGGACACGGTGTCGCAGCCGTGCCCGCTGTGGACACGAAGCCGATCCTGCGGGCAGCCGCGCTCCGGGCGAGCGTCCGCACCACGTGAAGGGACCTCTCGTGCCCCCATCGAGATCCAGCGCCTACTTCAAGGCCGAGGGCAGGCGGAGGCCGACCCTGGAGGAGACGGCGGCGTACTACCGCGAGCGCGGGATGGCCGCCGTGATCCTCACGGTGGACGCGGAGTCCGCCACCGGCACCGAGAACGAGGTCAGGCCGAGGATCCTCAAGGAGAACGCCGCCCGGCTCCACGGGCTCACACCGTAAGGGGCGCCTGATGCGCAACGAGGGACTGGGGTCGTGGCCCGCACGCCGGGCCCGCAAGACCCCGCACCGCACCGCCCTGATCCACGGCGACGACACCGTCCGATACGCCGAACTGCACACCCGCACCACGAGACTGGCGCACGCCCTGCGGGCCCAGGGCATTCGGCGCGGGGACCGGATCGCCTATCTGGGCCCCAACCACCCTTCCTATCTTGAGACGTTGTTCGCCGCGGGCCTGCTCGGCGCCGTCTTCGTGCCGCTCAACCCGCGCCTGGCCGGGCCCGAAATCGCCTACCAGCTCGGTGATTCGGGCGCCAGGGCCCTGGTTCACGCTCCGGCCTCGACGGGGCTCGTAGCCGGGCCGCCGGACGCCACCGATGTCCGTACGTTCATCGAAGTGGGTTTGCCCTACGAGGAGTTGATCGCCGACGCTCCCGACGACCCTATCGATCGACCCGTCACGGCCGACGACACCTGCATCATCATGTACACCTCGGGTACCACCGGGCGCCCCAAGGGCGCGACGCTCACCCACGGCAACCTCACCTGGAACGCCCTGAACGTCCTCGTCGACCACGACCTGACCGCCGACGAACGCGCCCTGGTGTCCGCCCCGTTGTTCCACACGGCGGGCCTGAACATGCTCACCCTGCCCGTGCTTCTCAAAGGGGGCACCTGCGTTCTGACCGGGTCCTTCGAACCGGCGGCCACCTTCGACCTGATCGAACGGCACCGGATCACCTTCATGTTCGGCGTGCCCACCATGTTCGACCGGGTGGCCCGGCACCCCCGCTGGGCCGACGCCGACCTGTCCTCCCTGCGCATCCTGACCTGCGGCGGCGCGCCCGTGCCGACCTCGCTCATCGCCGCCTACCAGGAACGCGGGCTCACCTTCCTCCAGGGGTACGGGATGACCGAGGCCGCGCCCGGCACGCTCTTCCTGGACGCCGGACACGCGGTCTCCAAGGCCGGCTCGGCGGGCGTTCCGCACTTCTTCAGCGATGTCCGGGTGGTCCGGCCGGACCTCACCCCGGTCGACACGGGAGAGGTGGGGGAGATCGTCGTCCGCGGACCGCACGTCATGCCCGGCTACTGGGGGCTCCCCGAGGAGACGGCCGCCGCCTTCACCGACGGCTGGTTCCGCAGCGGGGACGCAGCCCGCGTCGACGACGACGGCTACGTCTTCATCGTGGACCGCATCAAGGACATGATCATCTCGGGTGGCGAGAACATCTGTCCAGCCGAGATCGAGGACCTCCTCCTCGCCCACCCCGGCATCGTCGAGTGCGCCGTGATCGGCGTCGCCGACGACAAGTGGGGCGAGGTCCCCCGCGCGGTCGTCGTGGCCCGCGAGGGCGTCGAACTGGACCCGGACGAGGTCGCCGCCTCGCTCTTGGGCCGCGTCGCCAAGTACAAGATCCCCAAGTCGGTGGTCGTCGCGGACGAACTGCCGCGCACCGCCTCCGGGAAGCTCCTCAAATCCCGCATCCGTACGCGCTACGGCACCGGCTGACGCACGAGGCAGGGAGATGCCCGAGGTCCACCTCGTGCGGTCCGGGGGCGGCGAAGACGGTGGCGTGCTCGGCGCCCGGGATGTACCACTCCAGACCCTGGAAGATCAGCTGACGCGGGTTCGCGGCGCGTGCCTTCAGGATCTCCTGGTGTTCCAGCCGGGCTCCGTAGGAGGCGTGCCCGAAGTTGGAGTGCTCGTTGAAGACCATCCAGTCGAGACCGTACTCGGCTCCGGCGCGGGCGAGTTGGGAGAAGGTGTAGTGTCCCGCGCCGCGCGCCCGGCCGATCTTCCGTCGTTCACGCGTTGGAGAACGGCGCGGCCCCGGGGCCCCCGGATGAAACCGTCCTGAAGTCCCGGGGTCGACTCGATGGCGCCCGGTGGCCGGCGGGCCCACCGTTGCCGCACCCCGTCGCGTGGGTGGCGGCGCGTGCGTGGCGGCGCGGGCGAGAGTCCGCGGGACGGGGGACTCGACGTGGCGGTGGCGGACGGGCCCGTGGCCGTGGTGGCACGCTGCATCCTGGAAGACATGGGTGAAACAGGTGGTCGTGGCGTGCTCCCTCGCCGTGCGGCCTGCGTCCCCGCACGAACTGCGAAGGTGGTACTTGCGTGAGGCTGACCATTCTGGGCGGCGGCGGATTCCGCGTCCCGCTCGTGTACGGGGCGCTCCTCGGGGACCGCGCCGAGGGCCGCGTCACCCAGGTCGTGCTGCACGACCTGGAGGCGGGACGGCTCTCCGCCGTGGCCCGCGTCCTGGCCGAGCAGGCGACAGGGGACCCGGGCGCGCCTGAGGTGACCGTCACCACCGACCTCGACGAGGCCCTGCGCGGCGCCGACTTCGTCTTCTCCGCGATCCGGGTCGGCGGTCTGGAGGGGCGGGCGGCGGACGAGCGCGTCGCCCTCGGCCAGGACGTCCTCGGCCAGGAGACGGTCGGCGCAGGCGGCATCGCCTACGGTCTGCGGACGGTGCCCGTCGCGGTGGACATCGCGCGGCGGGTGGCCCGGCTCGCCCCCGACGCCTGGGTCATCAACTTCACCAACCCGGCCGGACTGGTCACGGAGGCGATGTCCCGTCACCTCGGCGACCGCGTGATCGGCATCTGCGACTCACCGGTCGGCCTCGGGCGCCGGATCGCCAAGGCCCTGGGCGCGGACCCGCGCGAGGCGTTCATCGACTACGTCGGGCTCAACCACCTCGGCTGGGTACGGGGGCTGCGCGTCGCGGGCCGCGACGAACTCCCGCGGCTGCTCGCCGACCCCGGGCTGCTCGGGTCCTTCGAGGAGGGCAAGCTCTTCGGCGCCGAGTGGCTCCAGTCGCTGGGCGCCGTCCCCAACGAGTACCTGCACTACTACTACTTCAACCGGGAGACCGTCCGCGCCTACCAGCGCGCCGAGAGGACACGCGGTGCCTTCCTGCGCGACCAACAGGCCCGTTTCTACGACGAGATGCAGCGACCCGGCACCGCGGCCCTGACCGCCTGGGACAGCACCCGCGCCGAGCGCGAGGCCACCTACATGGCGGAGAACCGGGACGCGGCCGGTGCCGGGGAACGCGACGACGACGACCTCTCCGGCGGCTACGAGAAGGTGGCGCTCGCCCTGATGCGCGCCATCGCCCGCGACGAACGCACCACCCTGATCCTCAACGTCCGCAACCGCGGCACGCTGAGCGTCCTCGACGCGGAGGCCGTCATCGAGGTGCCCTGCCTGGTCGACGCCAACGGCGCGCACCCCGTCGCCGTCGACCCGTTGCCCGGTCACGCCACCGGACTGGTGTGCGCGGTCAAGGCGGTGGAGCGGGAGGTGCTCTCGGCCGCCGAGTCGGGGTCCCGTACGACCGCGGTGAAGGCCTTCGCCCTGCACCCGCTCGTCGACTCCGTGAACGTGGCACGCGCCCTGGTCGACGGCTACACGGCCGTACATCCTGGCCTGGCTTACCTGAAGTAGGCCTCGATGGCGGGGACTTACGGTGCGAGACCCGCGGATGCCCGGCCCGGCTGACAGTTGGGCCGCCCGGCTTCCGCCAGGCTCCGCGGGGACTCGGCGCGCGGATCCGGCGCCCGAGGGTGTTGCCCGGGTCCGTCTGGATGACGCCCGCTTTGCGCAACGGACTTGCCGACGCCTTGACGATCCGTTTCCGCCGTGTTCAACCGGCCGTCTGTACTCGCGTTGTGTACCGTCCCTAAGGTCCCTGTGTGCTTCGAGTGCGTCGAGTGCTTCGAAGGAAGGGGACCCATGGACAGACTCCTCGCCGTCCGGGCTCGCGGGATCACCAAGTGCTTCGGCGACGTCGTCGCACTCGACGGCGTCGATCTGGATGTGGCGCGGGGGCAGATCCACGGGCTGGTCGGACCGAACGGCGCCGGCAAGACGACCCTGCTGGGTCTGCTGCTGGGCCTGGCCGTCGCCGACGAAGGCCGCCTCGAGATCCTCGGCACCCCGCTCAGCCGGGCGCTCGCCGCCCCCGACGGTGTCGCCGGTTTCGTGGACGGGCCCGGCCTCTACCCCTCGCTCACCGCCCGCAAGAACCTCGCCGCCCTGGCCGCACTCCGCGGCCAGGGCGCGCGGGCGGCCGGGGTCGACGACGTGCTCGACCAGGTCGGGCTCACCGATGTCGCCGACGACCCGGCCCGCGGCTACTCCCTCGGCATGCGTCAGCGGCTCGGCCTCGCCGCCGCCCTGCTCACCAGGCCCCGGCTGCTCGTGCTGGACGAACCGTCCAACGGCCTGGACCCGGCCGGCAAACGCCATGTGCACGGTGTGCTCGACCGGCTCGCCGCGAACGGAACGGCGGTCGTTCTCTCCAGCCACCGCATGGACGATCTCCAGGCGCTGTGCTCCGAGGTCACCATCCTCGCCACCGGACGGGTCGTCTTCTCCGGCCCGCTGAGCAAGCTGGCCGCCGAGAACCGTGAACTCGACTACCGGGTACTCACCTCCGACCCCGAGGCCGCGCGACTGCTGGCCGCCGACACGTCCGGCATCCGCGTCGTCGACGACTCCGCGTCACGGCACGACGCCGACGTGCTCGTCGTGCGCGCGCTGGTGCCCGCCGTCGACGAACTGGTGGTGCGGCTCGTGCGCACGGGTATCGCGCTGCGCGAGCTGGCCCCCGTGGTGTCGCCCCTCGAAGCCGCGTTCCTCGCCCTCACCGAGCAGAAGGAGACCGGCAGATGACAGCGACCGTCGCCGAGGACGGTGACCTCGGAGAGCAGGGACTTGAGGAAGCCGTCGCCGCCGCCCCCCGTGTCTCGGTCGCCCGCGCCTTCCGCTTCGAACTGGTCAAACTCGTCTCGCAGTGGCGGATCCGGCTGCTGGTCCTCGCCTGCTGGATCGTGCCGGCGCTCTTCGTCGCCGCGGTGAGTCAACAGAGCACGCTCCCCGTCGACACCCTCTTCGGCCGCTGGATGCACGCCACCGGGTGGGCCGGAGCGCTGGTGATGCTCGGTTTCGCGGGCACCTGGGCGCTCCCCCTGCTGACCTCGGTCGTCGCCGGAGACGTGTTCGCCTCCGAGGACCGGCTCGGCACCTGGCGCCATCTGCTCGTGGCGGTCAGGTCGCCGCGCCGGATCTTCGCGGCGAAGGCCCTGGCGGGCCTCACCGTCATCCTGCTGCTCGTGGCCGGACTCGTCGCCTCCAGTTCGGCCGGCGGGGCCGTGGCGGTCGGCGACCAGCCGCTGGTCGGCCTCGACGGCCACCTGCTGACACCGGCGGACGCCGCCGGCAAGGTCCTGCTCGCCTGGGTCTGCGTCCTCGCCCCGACCCTGGCCCTCGCCGCGATCGGACTGCTCGGGTCCATCACTTTGGGCCGGTCCCCGATGGGCCTGCTGCTGCCCGCGCTCGTCGCGCTCGCGATGCAGCTCGCCCAGATGATGCCGCTCCCCGTCGCCGTGCGCCTCGCCCTGCCCAGCTACGCCTTCATCGCCTGGAACGGTCTGTTCACCAGTCCCGCACAGCTCGGCCCGCTCCTGATCGGCATCGGGGTCAGCCTGCTGTGGGCCGTGACCGCGACCGTGTCGGCGTACGTGCTCTTCATGCGGCGGGACTTCACCGACGCGGCGCACGACGGCTCGGGCCGCAGCGCGGTCACCGCCGGAGTCCTGCCGCTCGTCGCGCTGGCCGCCGTGACGGTCGTGGTCGTCGCCGCCACCACGGGGGCCACGGGTTCCGGGATCGAACAGGACAAGGTGCAGCGCTCGACCGCCACGGCGTTCGCCCACCTCTACCGGCTCCAGACCAGGCAGCTCAACCGCCCTGCCGTCACGGAGGCACAGCTGAAGGTCACGGCGTCCTGCGACAAGGGCAGCGTCAAGGTCGCGGCCGAGGGGCCGGGCAACGACTGGCGCTGCGTCGTCTCCTGGCATCTCCCCGGAGTCGACGCCGTGGGGACGGCCGTCTACCAGCTCGATGTCACCCCGGACGGCCGATACATGGCCGACGGTGACGGACCGAAGGAGGTGAACGGCTACTTCCTCGTCCGCACACCGACCGGGGACGCACCGAACCCGCTGTGGCAGTTCGACGGCAACGTCGACCTGCTCGCCACCTCGAAGGGATGACTCCATGCAGGTAACGCGCCGCCGCCGGAGTGACGAGAAGGGGAGTACGGGCCCACTCGGCAGACACGCCGGCCGACGGATACCCCTGGTGACGGCGGGCACCACCGTCCTCGCCCTCGTCGCCACCGGGGCCGCATTCGCCCAGACGCACCAGTTCGGCACCGACCAGGTCGGCCAGATCACCGACCGGGGCCAGGTCATCTCCAGCGACCAGTACATCGCCCCGTACGGCGACCGGCTCGTCGTGAACAACGGGAAGATCATGTCGTCCTCGGTCAGCCCGGACGGCACGCACCTCGCGGCCTCGGTCACCGACGGCGGGAGCGCCCTGTCGATCGTCGACCTGAAGAACTGGAAGGTGCAGCAGCTCGTCAGCAACGCCGCGTCGTCGGTCCCGCGCATCAGCGGCAACAGCGTGGGCCAGGAAGGCCCCACGTACTCGCCCGACGGATCGCAGCTCTGGCTGGGCCAGACCGACGGCTACACCCGGTTCACCGTGAACCCGGACGGCAGCGTCGCCGCCCCGGTGTTCGTCCCGATCGCGGCGGACGGGCCCAAGCACGCGCTGGTCGGCGCGGCGGTGTTCTCGCCCGACGGCTCCACCGTGTACTCCGCGGTCAACGGACAGAACCGGGTGGTCGCCATCGACACGGCGACCGGGACCGTCCGGCAGAGCTGGACCGTGGGCAACGCCCCGCGCGACATGGCCGAGGTGGGCACCAAGCTCTACGTCAGCAACGAGGGCGGGCGCGCGGCGCAGGCCGGCGACACCACGATCAACTCCTACAACACCCAGGTGCCGGCCGACCCGATCACCGCCGCCACCACCACCGGCACCGTCAGCGTCATCGACCTGGCGGACCCGGCCGCGGCCGTCACGAGCATCCCGGTCGGTCTGCACCCCACCGCCCTGTACGCCAAGAACAAGGCGCTGTTCGTCACCAACACCGCCACCAACGACGTGTCGGTCATCGACACCGTCAAGAACAAGGTCGTACAGACCATCGCGACCCAGCCGTGGCCGGAGGCGTCGGTGGGGTACGAGCCCGACGCGGTGACGCTCACCGACGACGGCCATCTGCTGGTGACGCTCGGCCGCGCCAACGCGGTGGCCGTCTACCGGTACCGGGCCCCGCAGGATCCGGTCCGCTACATCGGCCTGCTCCCGACGGACTACTTCCCCGCGGAGATCGCGGCCGTCGGCAAGGACGTGGTGGTCTCCAACACCCGTGGCATCGACGCCCGCCGGCCCATCACCAGCGCCGGGCACGGCACCCACGACACCACGTCGAGCGTGCAGCGGTTCACGCTGCCCGACGACAGCGTGATCAGGGCGCAGACGGCCAAGGTCTTCAGGCAGAACGGCTGGACCCGTGGCTCGGTCACCCAGTCCAAGGGCAGGAGCCACGCGAAGCCGGTGCCCGTCCCGCTGCGGCTCGGCGAACCCTCGACGATCAAGCACGTCTTCCTGCTCGTCAAGGAGAACCGAACCTACGACCAGGTCCTCGGGGATGTCCCGGAGGGCAACGGCGACCCGTCGCTGGCGCAGTTCGGCGAGAACGTGACGCCGAACCAGCACGCCCTGGCCAAGCAGTTCGGGCTGTACGACAACACGTACGACATCGGCACCAACTCCGCCGAGGGCCACAACTGGCTGATGCAGGCGGACGATCCGGAGTACACCGAGTCCTCCGCCGGTGAGTACGCGCGCAGTTACGACACCGAGGACGACGCCCTCGGCCACCAGCGGACCGGCTTCCTGTGGACCGGCGCCCAGGCGAAGGGCAACTCGGCCCGTGACTTCGGTGAGTTCCAGCAGTTCCTGACCAAACCGGCGGACGCGAGCTGGCAGAACCTGTACTGCGACTCCAAGAACATGGCGTCGACCGGGCAGGACACCGCGTACACGCTGAACTCGTCCTCGCCGATTCCGTCGCTCAACGACGTGTCCGTGCACGGCTTCGCGAAGTTCGACACCAGCGTCCCGGACGTCTACCGGGAGGAGATCTGGAAGCGTGACTTCGAGAAGAACGGGCCGGCGAACCTGAACATGTTCTGGCTCTCCAGCGACCACACCGGCGGTCCGGCGAACGCGGCCGCCCAGGTCGCGGACAACGACCTCGCGACCGGCCGGATCGTCGACGAGATCTCGCACAGCAAGTACTGGAAGGACTCGGCGATCTTCGTCGTCGAGGACGACTCCCAGGCCGGCCTCGACCACGTCGACGGCCACCGTGCCCCGATCCAGATCATCAGCCCCTGGGCCCGGCGCGGCATCGTCGACAGCCACTACTACTCGCAGATCACGCTGATCCGGACCATCGAGCAGATCCTCGGGGTCCACCCGATGAACCAGAAGGACAGCGCGGCCAGCCCGATGCGTGCGGTGTTCACCCAGCGCCCGGACTACACGCCGTTCACCGCGCTGCCCAACCGGACCTCGCTGACCGACGGCCTCAAGACCCCGCCCTCCTGCGGCCTGGACACTCCCGCGCCGCAGGACCCCGGCGCGGCGCCGGTGCCCTCGGCGAAGGTGCCGGCGGACAAGCAGGCACTCGCTACGCAGTGGGACACCTGGAAGTCGCACCAGCGGCTGACCGGGCCGAACGCCATTCCCGACTTCGCGAACCCCGCGCAGATGAACCACTTCACGTGGTACCAGACGCACGGGTGGACCAAGCCGTACCCCGGTGAGCACCGGATCTTCGCGCCACAGGACGTGCCGGGCGCCTACCTCCCGTCGTCGGAGTCCGACGGGTGACGGCCGTCATCCGTCGGCTGACATACGACGGCCGACGCATGACGACTGATGTATGACGACTGACGTACGAGCGCGACACGATGGGCCGCCCGGACTTCCCGGACGGCCCATCGTGTTGTCCCAACGCGTTGTCCCGCTGCGTTGTCCCGCTGTCGTCGTCCTCAGCCCGTGAAGCCGGCCGTGATCGACGTGAACTGCCAGGTGCTCTGGCTGATGCCGGAGCAGTTGCTCACCACGCCGCCGCCGGGGCAGGACCGGTCGCGGTTGACCGCCCAGTAGGCGAGCCGGGCGATGTGGTGGCTGTTCGACCAGTCACGGATCGAGGTCCAGATCGCCGGGGTGGTGTTCTCCTGCTGGTCGGACAGACCGTTCATGCCGGAGATACCGATGTGGGAGTAGGCCGTGGCGTCGTCCCAGCCGAAGGTCGACTTCAGCTTGGTCTTCAGTCCCTCGGCGGCGTTGACCGTGTTGCCGTACATGTCGGAGCCGCCGCCGAAGTCGAACGGCATGATGGTGAAGACGTCGATGCCCGCGTTGAGGGACTGCGCCTGCTCGATGAGCCGGTTGCCGTAGTAGGTCGGACCGGTCGTCGAGGTGCCGAACGTGACGATCGTCCGCAGGCCGGGGTTGTTGGCCTTGACGGTCTTCAGCGCCGTCAGGATCTTCGCCTGGACCGCCTCGTTCTCGAACTCGTCGGTGTTCTCGATGTCCATGTCGATCGCCTTGAGGCCGTAGGCGCTGATCACCTTCTGCAGAGCACCGGCGAGCGCGCTCGCCGAGGAGCAGTTGGCGCCGAGCTTGCTGCCCTGCCAGCCGCCGAACGACGGGACGATGTCACCGCCCGCGGAACGGATCTGGTTGATGGCCGTCTGGTCGACGCCGCCGGTCAGCGCGCGGCTGCCGTCCCAGGCGGGGGTGCAGCCGCCCGAGTCCAGCACGAACGCCATCGTGAACCACTTGACGCCGGTTGCGCTCATCACCGTGGTCGGGTTCGGGGGATCGCCCCAGCCCTCGTACAGATACGGAGCGGCCTGCTTGAATCCGGTTCCGCCGCCCCCGCCGCCCGCGTCCGTCGTCACGCTCACGGAGTTGGAGGCCGCCGAGGTGTTCCCGGCCGCGTCCCGCGCCTTGACGGTGAACGAGTAGGCCGTGCTCGCGGACAGCCCGCTCACCGTGGCACTCGTGCCCGACACGCTGAGCAGCTGGTTGGAACCGCTGTAGATGTCGTACGCGGTCACGCCGACGTTGTCGCTCGACGCGCCCCACGAGAGTGACACGCTGGAGGAGGTCTTGCCGGTGGACGTCAGGCCGGTGGGCGCGGTCGGCGCCTGGGTGTCGGAGCCGCCACCGCCGCCGCCCGGACCGTCCAGGCTGATGTCGTCGGCGTAGTAGGTGCCCTGCGCGTACCAGCCGTGGACGTAGATCTTGGCACTGGTCTGCGAGGCACCGGTGGTGAAGGGCACGGTGAGCTGGCTGTACGCCGACGTGGACGTCGTCCAGTTCGAGGCACCGCCGTCCACACCGAGGTAGACGTAGCTGCCGCGGACCCAGCCCGTGAGGTTGTACGTCGTGTTCGGCTGGACCGAGACGGTCTGGGTGCACTGTGCGTTGTCGCTCGAACTCGCCGCCCCCGCAAGGGCTTTGGAGCCACCGTGCACGGGGCTTGAGACGATCGAACCCAGGTTGCCGGAGCAGGACCAGGGGGAGAGGCTGCCCGTCTCGAAGCCGGGGTTGGACAGGATGTTGGCCGCCTGGGCCGTGCCCGGCAGGGCGACCGCGCCGGCGAGGGCCAGCGCGGCCGTGCCCAGCAGGGCGAGGAAGCGATGTCTGTAACGTCTGAGCATGGTCATGCGCACGCGATCTCCCTGGAGATATGGGGGTGTTCGGGAGTGCAGAGAGGTGCGCAACCAAGTTGGTATGGACCAATCCCGCTGTCAAGATGCTGAGCGGAATTGGTCCAGACCGGTAAAGGGGTGAGGGCGGCCCTAGGCGGTTGCGGTGGCCGCTGTCGCGGCCGTGCCGGCCTGGGCGGACACGGCGGAGGCGGTCGCCTCGACCGGGGCGGACGACAACGCGGACGCGGACTCCGTGATCGGGGTGGACGACAACGCGGACGCGGACTCCGTGATCGGCGCGGGTACCGCGGACAGCGTCGGCACGGGCGCGTCGGCCCGGTGCGGCGGCAGCGACACCGGACGCACCGGACGCGGCCCCGAGACCACCGTGTAGTCCTGTCCGAGGAACGGCGGGACCACCTCGCCCGTCTCCTCGCCCAGCGCCAGCTGCACGGCCGCCCAAGGGGCGTTCACCCCGCACTGGGAGAGCTGGTGCAGGCCGCCCGCCGGACGGGTGTTCACGTCCATCAGGACCGGCTCGTCGCCGTACATGCGGAACTGGATGTTCGACAGATAGTGCAGCCCGAACGCCTCGGCGAGCAGCCGGGCGGGCTCGATCCACGCGTCGTCGAGGGTGAACCCGCGGCGCCGCCCGTTCTTGGTGCGGCCGATCGCCATGCGGACCCGGCCGTCCGGCCCGGTGAGGCAGTCCACCGACACCTCCGGCTGTCCGAGGTGCGGCATCACCAGCCAGTCGACCGGCTCGTCGGCGGCGCGGAGCGCCTGCACGACCAGTTCCAGCGGCACGTACGAGCTCGGGAACCCGTTGAGGTGCATCAGCGAGAAGGGGGTGCGGGTGATCACCCGGAAGCCCACCCCGCCCGCTCCGGCAGCGGGCTTGAAGCACGCCCGCTGACCCGCTGCCTCCAACTCCTCGACCGCGGCGACCAGTTCCTCCTCCGTGCGCACCCGCCACCACGGCGGCACCGGAATTCCCACGGCCTCGACAGCCTGGTACGCGGTGGCCTTGTCGTGGAAGACCGCGACCGCCTCCGCCGGCGGCGCCAGCAGCGCCGTACCGAGCGCCGCGAACTCGGCGCGCTGTGCCACGATCGCGTCCTGGTGCAGGACCGGCACGAACACGTCGATGGCGCGGCGTGCGCACATGTCGAGGGCGTACTCGACGTAGGCGCGCGGCGACAGGCCCTCGGGCTCCGGCTCGGCGGTGTCGGCGGCGGCCAGTACGGGGGAGTCGGGGTCGCCGTGGGTGGCATGGATCTCGACCGCGCGGTGCTGCGGATTACTTCGCAGCTGATCCATGAAGAACACGTTCTCCGCGTACGTGCGGTTGAGCCAGACGCGTACGCGAGAGCCCATGCAAGCCACCTTTCACGGTTCGCGGGCACGGCGAAGCAGGCCGGGCCCGGCCAGGGGTAGGGGAGGTACACCGAGCCGTCGCATGCCAAGGCAGATTCGAGCGGTGGTGTTGGGGCGATCATAAGGGGCGCGGGACCCCCGTGCTGCTACGGGGATGTTACGGATTCACCGACATGCCCGCCGGGGCCTCCTTGTACGGCGACGGGCGCGTGTGTTCTTGTGTTGGCATTCGCTTTCCAGGGGGTGGCGCGTGCGGCCGACAGACAGCGGTGACGGGAACCTGCTGGCCATCAGCGACCTGCACATCGGCTACGCCGAGAACCGCGCCCTCGTCGAGGACATGCGCCCCGAGTCCGACGACGACTGGCTTCTGGTGGCCGGCGACATCGGTGAGATCGTCGACGACATCCGGTGGACCCTGGAGACGCTCGCCGGCCGCTTCCGCAAGGTCGTCTGGGTACCCGGCAACCACGAGCTGTGGACCCACCCCAAGGACCCCGTCCAGCTGCGCGGTGTGGCCCGCTACGAGCATCTGGTCGCCCTGTGCCGGGAGTTGGGCGTCACGACGCCCGAGGACCCCTATCCCGTCTGGAACGGCCCGGGCGGCCCCGCCGTCGTCGCGCCGCTCTTCCTGCTCTACGACTACTCGCTCCTGCCGCCGGGCTGCGTCACCAAGGCCGAGGGGCTGGCGTACGCCCACGAGACCGGGATCGTGTGCACGGACGAGTACATGCTCCACCCCGACCCCTACCCGAGTCGCGAGGCCTGGTGCCGGGCCCGGGTGGCCGAGACCGAGCGCAGACTCGCCGAAATCCCCGAGGGCCTGCCCGTCATCCCGGTGAACCACTACCCGCTGGACCGTCACCCGATGGACGTCCTGTGGCACCCCGAGTTCGCCATGTGGTGCGGCACGCTGGCGACCGCCGACTGGCACCGCAGGTTCCGCGTCGAGACCATGGTCTACGGGCATCTGCACATCCCGCGGACCACCTGGCACGAGGGTGTCCGTTTCGAAGAGGTGTCGGTGGGCTATCCGCGAGAATGGCGTAAGCGCCCGGGACCACCGGGCACACTGCGCCGCATTCTGCCGATGGAGGTCAAAGCCGGTGATGGAGGAACTGCTTCCGGAGTCGGTCGTGGTCGTGGAGAGCCACGGTGACGACGAAGCCGAGGGTGCGATCCTGTACCCCGAGGAACTGGCGGTTCTGACGCGCGCCGTGAAGAAGCGGCGCCGCGAGTTCACCACCGTGCGAGTCTGCGCCCGGCGTGCCATGGAGAAGCTGGGCGTGGCCCCGGGGCCCGTTCTGCCGGGCGAGCGCGGAGCCCCGCAGTGGCCGGCGGGCCTCATCGGCAGCATGACGCACTGCGAGGGCTACGGCGGCGCCGCCCTCGCCCACGCCACCGATCTGGCCTCGCTCGGCATCGACGCCGAACCCCACCTGGCGCTCCCCGAGGACGTACTGGACGCCATCGCCCTGCCCGGCGAGTCGGACCGCCTGGCCCGCCTCGGCGCCGGCGCACCTGCCGTCCACTGGGACCGGCTGCTGTTCAGCGCGAAGGAGTCGGTCTACAAGGCGTGGTTCCCGCTCACCGGCAAGTGGCTGGACTTCTCCGAGGCGGACATCGACATCTCCCTCGACCCGACGCCAGCCACCGAGACCCTTTCGGGAGGCTTCCGCGCCCAACTCCTGGTCCCGGGGCCGGTGGTGGACGGCGTGACCGTCCAGGCCTTCGACGGACGCTGGACCGTCCAGCGCGGGTTGGCCGCGACGGCGGTCACGGTGCCCAGCACACGATCAGGTCCGGGGCCCGGGACCGACGGCTGAACTGGCCGACGGGCAAAGGCCGTTGACGTTCGCGTCGCCCCTTCGCGGCCGTCGCCGGCTCACTGCTCCCGTTTCGCGGGGACCGGGAGGAGGGCTGCGCCGGTTGCGTACCCTCGACACCGTGACGGACGACATCGCGGCACCCATCGCGGCAGACATCACGGCCCCCGACACGAACGACCTCGACAAGCTGCTGGCCGCGTACGACGCACAGATGCGTGGAGTGCTCCCGGCACTCCCGGCGGGGGTCAGAAGCGAACGGGACGGACCGCTCCTGCGTGTCGTCGGACACTACTGCGGGTTCATCCTCGCCCCGCGCGACCTCGGGCTGGGCGGCGCCGAGGTGGACCGGCTGATCGTCCGGCAGCGCGACTTCTTCGCCGGGCGGGGTGAGGCGGTCGTGTGGAAGACCCGCAGCCATGACACGCCGACAGACCTCACCGACCGCCTCCGAGCCGCCGGCTTCGTCCCCGGGGACCCGGAGACCGTACTGATCGGACGTGCGGCCGACACGGCGACGGAGCCGGTGGTACCGCCCGGCATCGTGCTGCGTCGTGTGACGGAGGACGCCGACATCCGCCGGATCGCGATGATGGAGGCCACCGTGTGGGGCATGGACTGGCGTCAACTCCACGGTTTCCTGAGCGGGCAGGTCGCGGGCGCACCGGACGACATCGCCGTCCTGGTCGCCGAGGCCGACGGGGAGGTCGTCTCCGCCGCGTGGCTGGTCATCAGCCCCGGAACGGCCTTCGCCGGGCTCCGGGGCGGTACGACGGTGCCGGCCTGGCGAGGCCGCGGAATCTACCGGGCACTGATCGCGGCCCGAGCCCGGCTCGCCGTGGCCCGGGGAGTCGAGTACCTGCACGTCGACGCGTCCGAGGACAGTGCCCCGACCCTGGAACGACTCGGCTTCCGGGCCGCGACCACCGCGACGCCGTACGTCTGGACGCCGGGCGGGGCATGATCGGGCCCGTCTCGTACGGCGGCGGCCGCGGGTAGAACGCGCGCGGGCGCCGGCGAGGGCCGGCTTCGTCGCGGACGACGGGCCGTCGCGTCACACGCTGGAGGACGGCCGCGAGATCGACGCCCGCTGGCTGCGGCACACGGCCCCGGGGCCGACCTCCCGCTGCCGCGCCGCCGGACCCGACTCTTCTTGGGGCCTGGGTACGGCGGAGGGCCGTTCGCGATCCTTCGCTGCGAACGGCCGGTCTGAAGACCGCTGCCGTCCGCTCGGCGGGCCGGACACCCGCAGAGCTCCTGGAGACCCGCTCCCCGGGCTCCGTCTCACGCCCAGTCCGGTTCCGGGCACCAGGAGCGCAGCAGTTCGAAGAACGCCTCCTCGTTGCCCGCGAGGCCCGCCGCCTTCAGGGCCCGCTCAGCCTCGGCGAGTACGGCGGGCGGGACCATGGGTGGTCGGCCTCCGTCCGGCGGGCCGTCGAAAGCTGCTCGTACCGTCTGCAGGAGGCGGAGGTAGGCCTGCACGGCGGCGCGTTCGTGTTCGGTCAGTACGGCGGTCGGCATCGGACGGCTCTCCCGGGTCGGCTTGTCGTGACACTGGTCCTGACCCCAGCTTGCCGTCCGCCACTGACAATCCGGTTTCGGTCCGCGGAGGTTCGCCCGCTTAGCGGAGGCGAAACCTCACGGAAATCCCTTGTGGGACAGGGGCCCTACGCTGGAGACGAGAGCTGGGGCCGCCTGCCGGACGGCCCCGGAGCCGCCATTGGGGCGGCTTGGGAGCCGCCTTCGCGGCGGCCTGGGAACGGGAGGTCAGCCCGTGGTGGACGTACAGCCCCGGCAGCCGCGGCGCACACCGCGGCTGCGTTCGGTCGGTGACGGAGAACTGCGCCTGCACCACCGCGTCGTGCACGGCTATCGACGCGCCTACCGGATGGCCGGTGAGGGTCCGGCGCTCGTACTGATCCACGGCATAGGCGACTCCTCCTCGACATGGGCGGACTTGATCCCCGATCTCGCCCGCACCCACACGGTGATCGCGCCCGATCTGCTCGGCCACGGCGCGTCCGACAAACCGCGCGCCGACTACTCGGTGGCCGCCTACGCCAACGGCGTGCGCGATCTGCTGTCCACGCTCGACATCGAGTCCGCCACGCTGGTCGGACACTCGCTGGGCGGGGGAGTGGCGATGCAGTTCGCCTACCAGTTCCCCGAGCGTACCGAGCGGCTGATCCTGGTGAGCGCGGGCGGGGTCGGGGGCGAGGTCAATCCCGTCCTGCGCGCCGTGTCGCTGCCGGGCGCCCATCTGATGCTCTCCGCGCTGAGACTGCCCGGGATGAACCTCCAAGTAGGTCTCTTTCTGCGTCTGATGCGCCTGTTCGACACCGATCTGGCGCAGGACGCTCCGGAGTTGGTGAACCTCGTGGACGCGCTGCCCGACGCGACCTCCCGCAGCGCGTTCATCCGGACCCTGCGGGCGGTGGTCGACTGGCGGGGCCAGGCGGTCACCATGCTCGACCGCTGCTACCTCACCGAGGGCATGCCCACCATGCTGCTCTGGGGAGACCGGGACAGTGTGGTGCCGGTGCGGCACGCCTACGGGGCGCACGAGGCCATGCCGGGCAGCCGCCTGGAGATCTTCGAGGGAGCCGGTCACTTCCCTTTCCACAGCGATCCGGCGCGCTTCCTCGCCCTGGTCGAGGAGTTCACGACCACCACCAGCGCGGCCGACTGGAGCCGCGAGCGCTGGCGGGGGCTGTTACGGACGGGGCGCCCGGGCACGGCGGCGGGGCAACCGGACACCTTCCAGAACCGCGCGGTGGAGAGGGACCTCCGGGAGGCGAGCGAACGCAGCGCGACCTGAGGGGCACGCGGCGCCCGTCACTGATACGGCGCCGCTGCCCTCCCGCGACTTGACCGGCCGGACAGGTCCTAACCCGCCGGCTCGCGGGCGTCGCTCTCCGATCCGGTCGTCGCCCGCCCTCGGGCGGCCGCGACGACGGGTGACCGGCGCAGGGCGATGGACACGCGCACGAGGTCACGCGGGCCGTCGGCGTGAGCGAACGGGGATCCGGTCGCGGGCGGCGCGGCCGTCGCCTCCGCCGAGCTGATGACGCGGCCCTCCGGGTCGGCGGTCCTGGCCCGCACCGCGACCGTCACCATCACCGCGTCCGCCTCGGCATGCGCCTCCGTGGCGGAGGAGCCCGCCGCGACCGCGGCGCCGTATGCCAGGGAGCGCACCTCGGAGTCGAAGTAGGGGTAGAGGCTCAGCATGCCGTCGTGGATGTCGGACTCCCGCTGGGTGACCTGGAGTTCCGCGGCTGACCACCAGGAGATCCGTGCCGCCCGGTCCTCCGGTACGGAGACCGGTTTCAGTTCGCGCCACAACGGCCCGAGCCGGCGGTAGGTCGACCAGGTGTTCCAGCTGTCCTCGACGCGCCTCCAGGCCAGTGGAAGACAAAAGCCGACGGCGGTGATCTGCGCCCCGGCCGAGGCCAGCATGGGTGCCACGTTGGTGCTGAGGCCGTCGAGGTTCGTTCCGTTCCAACGGGCCACCACGGCGGTGAACTTCGCAGCGGAGTAGGGGATGTTGCACAGGGACCCGAAGGCGATGATCACCAGCCCGGCGCGCAACCGGCCACGCACCTGGATCGCCCAGCGCCAGCACATGAAGTTCATCGCGACACCGGCGACGCTGAGCGACGCGAGGTAGAGCACGATCATCTCGCGGATGAAGGGGGTGTTGGCGTAGTAGGTGTCGAGGTCCCGCAGCCGTTCGACGGGGGTGTCCCCGAGGGCGAACAGGGCGATCAGCGTCACGCCGACCACGGTGTATCCGAGGATCCAGCGGCGGGAGAGCCGTCGGGTCACCTCGGGCGGGCCGCCGCGCCAGTTGATGATCAGGACCAGACAGGATGCGCTGTAGGCGCTCAACAGGCAGTAGACCAGCGGGGCCGAGACGTTGGGGATCCCGGTGATGTCGTTGACCGCGGTGATGGTCGGCGGGGCCGCGAAGAGGAACACCAGGCCCGCGAGGGCGAGCAGTACGCCCACGGAGCGCAGCAGCGGGTCGCGCCAGCCCCGCAGCAGGGCGGGCCCTTTGAAGGCGATCGCCGCGCCCATGGCGACGGCCGGGGTGTAGTAGCTGGATCCGTCCATGGCGCCAGGACCTTCAGCCCCGCGGCCCGCGGCAGCCCAGGGACGCTTCGATGCGGCCGGCCAGGCCGTGCCGCTGCACCGGGCCGCGCAGCGAGGAACCGGCCAGCCAGGTACGGCACTTGCTGGCGAGCAGGAGACCGAAGCTCTCGGCCTCCTGCTCGTCGGCGAGGTCGAAGCGCGTCCGCGCGGCCACTTTCAGGACGGTGGCCTGAAGGTCCGCGCGGTCGCTGAGTAAGCGTGCCGCGACGGCCGCACCGTCGACGTGATGGCCGCAGTGCCCGGCCTTCATGTGCCACAGCTCGTGGCCGAGGATGACCAACTGGTGGTCGGGCGCGGTGCGTTCCTCGATGACGACGAGGTCCTGTTCGGCCATGTCCAGCCACAGGCCGCTGGCGGTGCCGGGCGGGAAGGCGGCCGTGCGGAACCGGACGGGACGGCCGCGGCGTCTGCTCATCGCGCCGCACAGTGCCGCGTAGAGGTCGTCGGGTGCCGCCGGCGCGGGGAGCGACAGCTCCGCGACCAGCTCGCCGCAAAGGCGGCGCATTTCCCTTCCGATGCCCACTGATCTCCCCCGGCTCACGACTCTGGCCGTTTGACGCTCTCCAGGAGCATGTCCAGCCATTCCGCGACCTTGTCCCGGTGCTGGTCGGTGGGCAACTGCGCGGCCCGCCAGGCGATTCCGCGGACGCCGTGGTCGAGTAGCAGCCGCTCCAGGGGATCGTGGGCGACGGAGGCCGCCGCGCGTTCGCGGTCGGCGAGCCGTTGCAGGAGTTCCTGTTCCGATCGCTGGAGGGCGCCTATGAGCGCCTCGGAGTCCTCGGCCGTGAGGAATCCGGCGTGCACCCGGAAGAAGCGCTGGATGGCGTCGCAGTGCTCCATGGTGGGGCGCCGGTCACCGTTGATGAGGGCGCCCGCCTGCTGGCGCGACATGCCGGCGCCGTCCGCGATCTCCTGCTGGGTGTAGCGGCGGCCGTTGGGCTTGAGCCGGGTGCGGCGCAACAGGTCCAGACGCTGCAGGAACCTTGCCTGCAGGTCGGGTTCCCCCGCAGGGCGGCCGCTGAGCAGGGCTCTCGCCACGGGTTCGGGAACGCCGGACTCGGCCGACAGCCGCCGTACGTCGAAGACTTCGGCGTGCAGCACGCCGAGCCGGTCGGCGAGTGCGGTGACCCTGGCCACGACGGCCTGCAACAGAACCGTCGCCGTGGCGCACGGAACCTCGAAGCCATCCGTCACCGACAGATCTCCTACGTCTCTCTCAGGTGGCTCTCACGAAGTTCGGGAACCATATGGACACGAAGGTCAGAAACCATCCCGGCGGCAAGACCGGGGAGCCAACCGGAGCGTAGCCCGTCCCTCGAACTCACATCCAGGTCTCGCCACAACTGTGGCGAGATTCAGCCGTCAACAAGCGCCAAATGCCACGATAGTTGACACGCCCGTCCCCGGGGCAGCAGGATCGGGGCGCCGCGTGAAGGCCGCAGAGGCAAGAGGGGTGACCTCCCGATGGCGTACCAGGCAGGAAGGCAGCGGTCCCAGCCGCGACCTGTCCCCGAGAGTCTCGAAGCGCAGGCGTACCTCCAGGACTACGCCACGCTGCTCCAGGCCGTCCCCTTCCCCTCCGTCGTCTTCGACCACCGCTGGGACGTCGTTCTGTCCAACGCCGCGTTCGAGACACTTTTCGACGGTGTCGGCGCCCATCCGACCGCCATGCCGGGCGACAACTTCCTGCGCTTCGTGCTGTTCCACCCGGACGCGGGGTCGGTACTCGGTGAGCACGAGTCGAGTTGGTGCCTGCCGATGCTCGCGCACTTCGCTGCGGCGCTGGAGCGGAACGGCCAGGACCGCGGACTCCAGTCGATCCGCCGGGACATCGCCCAGGACCCGATCATGGACGCCGCGTATCGGCACGGCCTTCCGCACTGGATCCAGGCGGTCGGCCCGCGCGCGGTCGAGCACGACGGTGCCGTGCGGCCGCTGGTCCACCCCGACCCGCGCTGGGGCAGCACGGACTGCAGGATCGTCGAGGACACCCCCAGGACCCTTGAGGACATGGGCTACAAGCGGATGACCCTGGTACTGCGCGAGGCGGTCAGGCCGGTCACCGGCGGACCGCGAAAGGCCCGCAAGACACGCAACGGGGCGGCGGAGCTGCGAGCGGTGTGACCCGTCCCGCGCCGTCGGCGCGGGTCTCCGTGACGCGTACCGCGGCACCGCGCTCCAGTCGGGGGCGCGTGCGCGGCCTCGGACCTCAGTCGGCCGGCATCACGAGGACGAGCGGCACCCCGTCGCAGGGGACGAGCCGCAGGCCCTCGTGGCGCGTGGGCCGGGCCGCCGTCAGCACGGCCCCGAAGTCCGGTCCCCTGGTGAGTGAGCCGGCCAGGTGAGCCGGGTCGGCGGACGCGGCCACCCGTCCCCGCGCGTTCACCAAGTAGGCGGCTCCCGGAAGCCGTTGGAGGAGCGGTACGACCGCACCCTCGAAGTGCCGCAGATACACGTCGGCCGCCGCGACCCCGACGAAACGGCCCTCCACGTGAACCGGCGCGGACAGGGTCAGGCTGTACTCGTCGGAGCAGAGGTAGTCGACGTAGGGCCCGGCGACCGCGCGCCGCCCGGTGTCGCGGGGGAGGGCGAACCAGTCCCAGTGCGTGTAGTCCGAGTACGCGGAGTGCGCCGGATCGAGGTCGAGCAGCAGCGGTCGTACACCACCGTCGGAGCCCTGTTGCCACCATTCCAGCCAGGCCGGTACGTCACCGAGCAGGCCCGGTGCCGCCACGAAGCCGGCGCCCGACACCAGCTCCTGCCGGGTGAGGCGCAGATGCAGCCCGGGGCGCAGTGCCGCCAGATCCACCGTCGCGGGGCGGCGCCCCTGCGTGGCCACGCGGGTGAGCAGCGCGGTTGTCTCCGCCCGCGTGTCGGCGACCGCGTCGAACACGGCCTCCAGCGTGCGGCGGACCTGGGCGGCGACGGCCGCCTCGGCGGTGGCGTCAAGCGTCGCCGTCGCGCCGGCCGGGCCGGGGCTCCTGCTCATGGGTGCCCTCCAGCGGACGCGGACCTGACACGGCGCGCGGCATCGAGAGGCGGAGGTTGATGAGCCGCGCCGTCGAGTCCTGTACGCACCGCTCGGCCAGTGCTCTGGCCGAATCGTGGGCCCCATCTTGCACGGCCGAGATTACGGAGCGGTGACGGTCTGCGACTTCTTCACGATATTCGTCGTCCCCGAGCACGAGGCACATCAGGGCGCCCACCTCGGTCTGGAGCACGACCTGCTCACGGGTCAGCCGGGCGGACTGAGCCGCCGCGGCGAGCTCGACATGGAAGCGGCCGTAGACCCGGCTGCGGGCGGCGGCGTCCTCGGCGGACGCCAGGTCGTCCAGCGTGCGCCGCAGGGCCTTGAGGTCGTCCGGTTCCGTCCGCTGCGCGGCGAGCCGCGCGGCCGCCCCGGACAGGGCCGCCCAGTGGTCGCCCAGGTCGCGCAGTTCCTCGGTGCTCCAGCTCGCCAGCCGGGCCAACAGCCGCTCCTCGCCCGGCACTTCGGGCAGTGACACGAAGCTGCCGCCGCCGCGCCCCCGCCGCGTGGTGACCAGTCCCTGCTGCCGCAGGGCCATGAGGGCCTCGCGCAGGGTGACCGTGGACACGCCGAGCTGCCCGGCCAGCTCCATCTCACCGGGCAGCTGCTCGCCGTCGGCGAGCAGCCCGAGCTCGATGGCGTCGCCGATCCGGTGTACGACCGTCTCGACGCGCGCGCGGTTGTCCACGGGAGTGAAGACGGCTCTGCGGACGCCGTCGCCCCTGTGTTGCTTCACGGTCACCACCTTGTGCGTTGACTCAACCTTTACTCTAAAGGGGTCTTGAAGTTTGAACTATGGCTTCATATCTTTCCGGTCAGTGTTGCAAACGTACCTCTGCACCAGAAAGGTTCCCCGCCCATGGAGGCAAAGGCGATCCGGCTCCAGGGCCTGCGAAAGGCGTTCGGTGAGACGACCGCCGTGTCCGGAGTCGATCTGGAGATAGCCGACGGCGAGTTCTTCTCGATGCTCGGCCCCTCCGGCTCGGGCAAGACGACCGTGCTGCGGATGATCGCCGGATTCGAGAGCCCGACCGCGGGCCGGATCGAACTGGCCGGCCAGGAGGTCACCGGTCTCGCCCCCTTCGAACGGGACGTCCACACCGTCTTCCAGGACTACGCCCTGTTCCCGCACATGACCGTCGAGGAGAACGTCGCCTACGGCCTCAAGGTCCGCAAGGTGCCCAAGGCGGAGCGGCTGGTCCGGGCCCGCAAGGCGCTCGCCGACGTACGCCTGGAGGGCTTCGGCCGACGCCGTCCGAGCCAGCTCTCCGGAGGCCAGCGCCAGCGCGTCGCACTCGCCAGGGCCCTGGTCGGCCGCCCCCGCGTCCTGCTGCTCGACGAGCCCCTCGGCGCCCTCGACCTCAAGCTGCGCGAGCAGATGCAGGTCGAACTCAAGGCGATCCAGCGCGAGGTCGGCATCACCTTCGTGTTCGTCACCCACGACCAGGAGGAGGCCCTGACGATGAGCGACCGCATCGCCGTCTTCCACCAGGGCCGCATCGAGCAGGTCGGCACCCCCGCCGAGATCTACGAACGCCCCGCCACACCGTTCGTCGCGGGCTTCGTCGGAACATCGAACCTGCTCGACGGGCAGTCGGCGCAGCAGATCGTCGGCGCCCCGGGCACGTACAGCATCCGGCCCGAGAAGATCCGGGTCCTCAAGGAGTCCGCCGAGTCCGCCGAGTCCGCCGACGCCGTCGAGGCCGACGGGCCGGAGTACTCCACCGCCGCCGGCAAGGTCGCCGAGGTCGTCTATCTGGGCGACGCCACCCGCTTCCTGGTGGACCTCGACGCGGGCGGCCGCCTCACCGCGCTCCAGCAGAACCTGGAGACCTCCTCCGAGGACGTCGCCGCCCTCCGCGGCACCCGGGTCCGGCTCCGGTGGCACCGCCGCCACGCCTTCCAGGTCCCCGACCCCCGCTGACTTCCACGCTCAGTCCACCGTCACGTATGGAGTTCGCCGTGCGCCTCACCCCAACCCTCAAGGCCGCCGCCGCCGTCGCGGTGCTCCTCGCGGCCACCGCCTGCGGATCGTCCGGCAGCGGATCCGCCGCGGCCACCGGCTTCAACCCGCCCGACCTCAAGGCGCAGACCAAGCTCGGCAAGACCGAGGGGCAGGTCAACCTGATCGCCTGGGCCGGCTATGTCGAGGACGGTTCCAACGATCCCAAGGTCGACTGGGTCGGCGACTTCGAGAAGCAGACCGGCTGCCAGGTCAACTCCAAGGTGGCCGCCAGCTCCGACGAGATGGTCAAGCTGATGAAGACCGGCCAGTACGACGCGGTCTCCGCCTCCGGAGACGCCTCCCTGCGCCTCATCGCCTCGGGTGACGCGGCCCCGGTCAACACCAGCCTCGTACCGAACTACAAGAACGTCTTCAGCGGCCTGAAGAAGGGCGCCTGGAACTCCGTCGACGGCCAGATGTACGGCATCCCGCACGGCCGGGGCGCCAACCTCCTGATGTACGACACCCAGAAGGTCACCCCCGCCCCCACGTCCTGGTCCGCGGTCTTCGACGACGCCCCGGCGAACAAGGGCCACGTCACCGCGTACGACTCGCCGATCTACATCGCCGACGCGGCCCTCTATCTGAAGTCGGCCAGGCCCGAGCTGAAGATCAAGGACCCCTACGCGCTCGACCAGAAGCAGTTCGACGCGGCCGTCGCCCTGCTGAAGAAGCAGAGCGCGAACGTGGGGGAGTACTGGAGCGACTACCTCAAGGAGATCTCCGCCTTCAAGAGCGGCGACTCCGTGGTCGGCACCACCTGGCAGGTCATCGCGAACCTCACGGCCGACGAGGGCGCCAAGGTGAAGGCGTTCGTGCCCAAGGAGGGCTCCACGGGCTGGTCCGACACGTGGATGATCTCCGCCAAGGCCAAGCACCCCAACTGCGCCTACAAGTGGATGGACTGGATCATCTCGCCGAAGGTGAACGCCCAGGTGGCCGAGTACTTCGGTGAGGCGCCCGCCAACTCGGAGGCCTGCCGGTACACCAGCGACAAGACCTTCTGCGACACCTTCCACGCCACCGACGAGAGCTACTGGAAGAACATCGCGTTCTGGAACACGCCCATCGAGCAGTGCCTCGACGGCCGCACCGACGTCAAGTGCGTCCCGTACGCGAAGTGGGTCCAGGCCTGGACCGAGATCAAGGGCTGACCGAACGATGACCTCCACCTCGCAGGCCGCCGGACGCTCCCCCGTCCGGCGGCTCGCGGGGACACTGCACCGGCACTCCCGGCTGCGGCTGTCCCTGCTGCTGACCGCACCCCTGCTCTGGCTGGCGGTGCTCTATCTCGGTTCGCTGGCCGTGCTGTTCGTCTCGGCGTTCTGGACGACGGACTCCTTCACCTCCGAGGTCGTGAAGGTCTGGTCGACCGACAACTTCCACACCCTGTTCACCACGCCCGTCTACCGGCAGGTGATCCTGCGCAGCATCGGCGTCGCCCTCGCGGTGACCGTCCTGTGCGCTGTGATCGCCTTCCCGGTCGCCTTCTACACGGCTCGCATCGCCAAGCCCGCCCGGCGCCCGCTGCTCGTCGTCGCCATCCTCACTCCGCTGTGGGCGAGTTACCTCGTCAAGGTGTACGCGTGGCGGCTGATCCTCTCCCAAGGCGGCCTCGCCGACTGGGTGTTGAAGCCCCTCGGGCTGAGCGGACCCGGGTACGGTCTCGTCGCGGCGATCATCGCGCTGACCTATCTCTGGCTGCCGTACATGATCCTGCCGATCCACGCGGCACTGGAACAGCTGCCCGCCAACCTGCTTGACGCGTCGGCGGACCTGGGCGCCGGGGCGGCCCGAACCTTCCGATCGGTCGTGCTGCCGATGGTCCTGCCGTCCGTGGCGGCCGGTTCGGTCTTCACCTTCTCCCTCAGCCTCGGCGACTACATCACCGTGCAGATCGTCGGCGGCAAGACCCAGCTCATCGGCAACGTCGTCTACTCCAACATCGAACTGAACCTGCCCATGGCCGCCGCGCTCGGCACGGTCCCCGTCGTGGTCATCGTGGTGTACCTCCTCGCGATGCGCCGCACGGGCGCCCTGAGCAGTCTCTGAGGAGCCCGCTGTGCAACTCTCCCGTCCCGCGCGCATCGCGCTGCGCGCCGCCGCCGGGCTCGGCTTCGCGTTCATCTACGTGCCGCTCGCGCTCGTCCTGGTCAACTCCTTCAACCGGGACCGCAGCGCCGGTTGGCCGCCGTCCGGGCTCACCTTCCACTGGTGGTCGGTCGCCTGGGAGAACGAGGGTGCCCGCGCGGCGCTGTGGGTCTCGGTCAAGGCCGGTCTCGGCGCCACGGCCATCGCGCTGGTGCTGGGCACGCTGATCGCCTTCGCGGTCGCCCGCCACCGCTTCTTCGGCCGGGACGCCATCTCCTTCGTGGTCGTCCTGCCGATCGCGCTGCCCGGCATCGTCACGGGCATCGCGCTCAACTCGGCGTTCAGCACGGTGCTCGAACCGCTCGGCGTCGGACTCGGCATGTTCACCGTGATCGTGGGCCACGCGACCTTCTGCATCGTCGTCGTCTTCAACAACGTGGTCGCGCGACTGCGCCGTACGTCCGGCACGTACGAGGAGGCCGCGATGGATCTGGGCGCGGACACCTTCCGCGCCTTCGTCGACGTCACCTTCCCGCTGGTGCGCTCGGCGCTGCTGGCCGGCGGACTGCTCGCCTTCGCGCTGTCCTTCGACGAGATCGTCGTGACGACGTTCACGGCCGGACCCGGCATCGAGACCCTGCCGATCTGGATCTTCAACAACATGACCAGACCCCGGCAGGCACCGGTCGTGAACGTGGTGGCCGCCGTGCTCGTCCTGCTCTCGGTGATCCCGATCTACGCGGCGCAGCGGCTGTCCGCGGACACGGCCACGGAGAGCCGGCTCTGACAGGGCCGACGAACCGGCCCTGCCGGGTTACTGGTTGACGTGAGTGAGGGGCGGCCGGGGTCCGCTGCGCACGGACTGCGACCGCCCCTCGCGGGCAGGTTGAAGAGCGGCTTCTCAGCGCTTGGTGGTGCTGTTGAACAGCGAGCGCGACCAGACGTAGCCGACCAGGCTGATACCGGCGCACCAGGCGAGCGAGATCCAGCCGTTGTCGCCGATCGCCGAGCCGGAGAGCAGACCGCGCAGCGTCTCGGTCATGGGAGTGAAGGGCTGGTTCTGCGCGAACCAGCGCAGCCCCGGAGACATCGAGTCGGCCGGCACGAACGCGGAGCCGAGGAACGGCAGGAACTGGACCAGCAGCGGCTTGTTGCTCGCGGACTCGACGGTCTTGGAGATCAGGCCGAGCGCCGCCGACAGCCAGGTCACGGCGAACGCGATGGCCGCGAGGAGGCCCGCGGCGGCAAGCCACTCGAGCGGGCTCGCGTCCGAGCGGAAACCGACGGCGAGCGCGAACCCGACGACCAGGACGATGCTCACCATCGTCTGGATGACGCTGCCGACGACATGGCCCGTCATGAACGACGAACGGGTGATGTTCATGGTGCGGAAGCGGTTGATGATTCCCTCGGTCATGTCGGAGCAGACCGCGATCGAGGTCGACATCGCCCCGGCCGCCACGCCCATGACGGTGATGCCGGGCGTCAGATACTCCAGGTAGGCGTCCCGGCCGCCGCCCATTCCGGCGCCGATCGAGTCCCCGAAGGCGTACACGAACAGCAGCAGCATCAGGATCGGCATCATGGCCGCGCCGAGCGACACGGCCGGATAGCGGATGGCGTGCTTGAGGTTGCGCCGCAGCATCGTCATCGAGTCGTGCACGGCGTAGGTCAGAGTGCTCATCGCAGGGTCTCCTTGACGTGAAGCGGGGTGCTGGTACCGGTCCCGGTGGCGCCGTCGCCGGTCAGGGCGAGGAACACGTCGTCGAGGTCGGGGGTGTGCACGGAGAAGTCGGCGGCCCCGACGCCGACGGCGTCGAGCCGGTCGATCAGGGCGCGCAGCGCGTCGAGGCCGCCGTCGCCCGCCACGCGCAGCGCGAGGTCCTCCTCGTCGCGGGCCGCGCCGGGAAAGGCGCCGGCCGCGCGCTCGTACTCGGCGGGTTCGGTGAAGCGCAGCCGTACGTGGCTGCCGGGAATCTGCGCCTTGAGCTCGTCGGCGGTGCCCTCGGCGACGATCCGGCCGCCGTCCAGCACGGCGATCCGGTCGGCCAACTGGTCGGCCTCGTCCAGATACTGCGTGGTGAGGAAGACGGTGGTGCCGCCCGCGACCAGCGAGCGCACGGTGTCCCACATGGTGCGACGGCTGCGCGGGTCGAGCCCGGTCGTCGGCTCGTCGAGGAAGATCACCTGAGGGTCGCCGACCAGCGTCATGGCGAGGTCGAGCCGGCGCCGCATACCGCCCGAGAAGGTCGCGGCCCGTTTGTCCGCGACATCCGCGATGTCGAACCGCTGAAGCAACTCCTTTGTACGGGAGCGCCCTTCGCGCTTGCCCAGGCGCAGCAGGTCGGCCATGAGGAGGAGGTTCTCCTCGGCGGTGAGCAGGTCGTCGAGCGCCGAGAACTGCCCGGTGACACCGATCGCGGCGCGTACCCCGTCCGGTGAGGTGGCGACGTCGTGGCCCGCGACCTGGGCCTGCCCGCCGTCGGCGGCGACGAGCGTGGACAGGATCTGCACGGTGGTGGTCTTTCCGGCGCCGTTGGGCCCGAGCAGCGCGAACACGGAACCGGCCGGGATGCGCAGATCGATGCCGTCGAGCACGGTCTTGTCGCCGTACGACTTGCGCAGACCGATGGCGGAGACGGCGGCGGGCGGCGTCGGATTCCCGGGTTGCTTGGGCATGGGCATGACAGAGGAAGACATGGAGCTCTCCGTTCGGAGGCTGGGTGAATGAGGTTCCGGAAGCGAAAGGGAAGGGGGGCGCCGGAGAGGAGGCGCGGGAGAGCGGCCGCGGGAGAGGGGGCCGCAAGGGAAGCGGCCGGAAGGCGGTCGCGGTATGGGAGGCGCCGGCGGTGCGGGGGTGGTGGCGGTGCCGGCGTGGCGGCGGTGCGGAGACGCCGGCGGAGCGGGGTTGGCGGCGGTGCCGGCGTGGTGGCGGTGCGGAGACGCCGGCGGAGCGGGGTTGGCGGCGGTGCGGGGTTGGCGGCGGTGCGGGGTGAGGGAGCTCAGGACTTGGCGCGGAGGACGTCGATGTTCCCCCAGTTGCTCCGTGCGCGGACCGTGACGGTTCCCTCGGTCCGCTCCGGGGCCTCGGACGCGGCGAGCATGTTGCGTACCTGCCCGCGGTTGGAACTGACGTCGAGCCACGCGGCGGTGCCCTCACGGATGCCGACCTCGATGGAGCCGTTGGAGGTCTCCAACTGGATCTCGCCGCCGATGACTTCGGCGACACGCAGATGCCCGTTGGTCGTGGTGCCGGTGACCGATGCCTCGGCGCGCGCGATGTCGACGCCACCGTTGGCGCCGCCCACCCGCAGCTCGCCGGTCACGGTGCCGACGGTCGTGCTGCCGTGCGAGTTCTTCAGGACGGCGGGCCCCTCGACCGTGCCGACGCGCACGTTGCCGGTGCTGCTGGTGATCTCGGCCATGCCCTCGACCCGGTCCACGGTGATCAGGCCGTGCGACGCGGTCAGCTTCAGCGGGCCGGTGGTGTCGAGGCGGACGTCGCCGCCCGAGGTCTTCAGGTGGACCTCGCCGAGCCGGCCCTCGGCGAGCACCTGGGTCCAGGAGCAGGTCATGTCGACCTGCGAGCCCGTGGGCAGGCCGACCGCCACATCGACGGCGCCACTGGAACCGACCAGGAGGCGTTGCTTCGTCCTGACCGTCAGGACGCCGCTCGCGTACACGACCTCGGTCTGCTCGGCGGCCCGTACGTCCCTGTCCTTCTTCGGGTCGAGGGGCCGCACCTCGACGACCGTGTCGGGGCGGTCGCCCGCGGTGAACCGGATGGAACCGGCGGTCACGTTGCCGGTGACCGAGATCGGTTCGGGAGTGTCGAAAGAAGGCATGGCTGTCCCGTCCTCGTGAGTCCTTGAGCCGTCCCCGCAGGTGGGGCTCGGCGTTGGTGAAGTGGTCCGGGTGCGGGCGCGGCTAGCGAACCCAGCCCGTGAAGCTCTGTCCGATCGTGCGGGCCTTCTCCGTCGTGCGAGGCCGGGTGCCGCCGTCGACCGCGGCCGACACGGCCCGCACCAGCCACGCGTTGACCGACAGGCCTTCATGGTTCGCGGCGTCCTCGGCACGCGCCTTGAGGTGGGCCGGCAGGCGCAGGTTGACGCGGGCGGTGCCGCCCGCGTCGCTGTCCGCGGGAGCCTGCGCCCTGAAGGGTTCGACGGGCGCCTCGGCCGCTTCCGCGGAGCCCCCGTAGGAGGGCGGCAGCGTCACCACGAAGTCGGGGTCCAGCCCGCGCAGCCGTACGTCGACCGAGCCGGGGGCGAGTTCGCGGGTGATCTCGTCCATCGCGGCGGAGAGCACGTTGAGCATGGTCAGACGCGTCGCCGACTCCAGGGGAGCGGTCAGCCGCTCGGCCAGCTCACGGGCTTCTTCGCCGCCGGCTTCGGCGGCCACCGCGAGTTCGCGGCGCAGGGTGTCGACATACGGAGTGAGGTCCATGACGACATGATGGCATCACTATGGCGCCATCGGCAAGCCCGGATGGCGCTTTGCGTGGCACAGATTCGCGACCTATGGCTCTGACCTGCGAGAATGTGGGTGTGTCAATCCGAGTCAGGGTGGCGCCATATGGGCTCAAGCGTCTTTCGGGGGTGCGGAGCGGCACCAGATGGCACCAGATGGTGCTGGGTGGCACTGGGTGGCGCCAGATGGCGCTATCGGGCCGCGGGGTGTCGTGTGGTGCCCCTCGTGCCACCTCGCACGGCGCCTCTCGCGCCATACGGTGCCGCGAGGGAGTTGCCTGCCCGGTTGCCCGTCCCCGTCCGTCGGCCCGCCGCGAGTTCGAGTCCGCCACTCGCGGAAGTCTTCGGGTCGGAAAGAGGTATGTGACATAGTACTGATGTGAGTCAGCCCTTTGTCTGCGATGTGGTGGTCGTCGGAGCCGGGATGGTGGGCGCCGCCTGTGCCCTGTACGCGGCTCGCGCGGGTCTCGACGTCGCCGTGGTGGACCGCGGCCCGGTGGCCGGAGGCACGACCGGCGCGGGTGAGGGGAATCTGCTCGTCTCCGACAAGGAACCCGGACCCGAACTCGACCTCGCGCTGCTCTCCGGGCGTCTGTGGGCCGACCTCGCCGAGGAGCGCGCGGAGGCGATCGAGTACGAGGCCAAGGGCGGTGTCGTCGTGGCCTCCACGCCCGAGGGCCTGGCCGCGTTGGAGGCCTTCGCGGCGGGCCAGCGGGCAGCCGGTGTCCTGGCCGAACCGGTCGCCGCCGATCAACTGCACGATCTGGAACCGTACTTGGCTCCGGGGCTCGCGGGAGCCGTCCGCTACCCGCAGGACACCCAGGTGATGCCGGCCCTGGCCGCCGCGCATCTTCTACGGGCCTCGGGCGCGCGGTTGCTGACCGGAAGCACCGTGACCGAAGTACTGCGGGCGAGGGACGGCACGGTCCGCGGGGTGCGCACCGACCGGGGTGATCTGCACGCACCCGCCGTAGTCAACGCGGCCGGCACCTGGGGCGCCGAGGTGGCCTCTCTCGCGGGCGTCGCCCTGCCCGTCCTGCCCCGACGGGGATTCGTCCTCGTCACCGAGCCCCTGCCGCGCCGGGTGCGCCACAAGGTGTACGCCGCCGACTACGTCGCCGACGTCGCCAGTGATTCGGCCGCGCTCCAGACATCGCCGGTGGTGGAGGGGACCGCGGCCGGCCCGATCCTGATCGGCGCGAGCCGGGAACGGGTCGGCTTCGACCGGTCGCTCTCGCTGCCCGTGGTACGGGAACTGGCCCAGGGCGCCACGCGGCTCTTTCCCTTCCTGTCGCAGGTGCGTGCTCTGCGGACCTACGTCGGGTTCCGGCCCTACCTCCCCGACCATCTGCCCGCCATCGGCCCCGACCCCCGGGCGCCCGGCCTCTTCCACGC
The DNA here is from genome assembly GCF_042888885.1 of Streptomyces sp. NPDC002742. Taxonomy (NCBI): domain Bacteria; kingdom Bacillati; phylum Actinomycetota; class Actinomycetes; order Kitasatosporales; family Streptomycetaceae; genus Streptomyces; species Streptomyces sp. NPDC002742. The sequence continues at coordinate 53,895 of NZ_JBIAQF010000033.1, read as the reverse complement.
CTGCGGGCACGAGGGTGCGGGCATCGGCCTGTCCACCGGCACCGGACAGCTCATTGCGCAGGTCCTGACGGGCCGGACACCCGACCTCGACCTCGCGCCGTTCCGGCCCGACCGCTTCTCCGAGGAGGCCGCGTGAACCCTCTGGACCTCGTACGGGCCGAGCCCGGCCCCGCCTTCACCGTCACCCTCGACGGCCGGGACATCGAAGTACTGCCCGGCCGGACCGTCGCCGCCGCACTGTGGGCCGAGGGCGTCACCTCCTGGCGCACCACCCGTGACGCGGGCCGGCCCCGTGGGGTCTTCTGCGGCATCGGCGTGTGCTTCGACTGTCTCGTCACCGTCAACGACCGCCCCAACCAGCGGGCCTGTCTGGTCCCGCTGGGACCGGGCGACACGATCCGCACGCAGGAAGGCACCGGCCACGATGACTGACGGACGCCACCACCTCGCGGTCGTCGGCGCGGGCCCGGCCGGTCTCGCCGCGTCCCTCGCGGCGGCGGCACGCGGCATTCACGTGACGCTGATCGACTCGGCCGCGGCGGCGGGCGGGCAGTTCTACCGTCGGCCCGCGAGCGGTCTCGGCGCCCGGCGGCCCAGGGCGCTGCACCACGAGTGGCGCACATGGGAACGGCTGGAGCGGGGCCTCGCAGGACACCTGGAAGCGGGCACCATCAGCTACTTGGCGGACCATCATGTGTGGCTGGTCGAACGGACCGGAGCGACGATCGCCGGAGCCGGAGCCGGTCCCGGTCCCGGTCCCGGTCCCGGTCCCGGTCACGGTGACGGTGACGGGGTCGAGGCTGGGCCCGAAGCCACCCGCCCCGAAGCCACCCGTCACGGAGCCCGTCACGGAGTCACCCGCCCCGAAGCCGCCCGCCCCGAAGCCTCCGCCACGCACGCGCGCACCGTCGCCGTCGGACGGCCCGGATTCATCGTTCACGCCCTCCTCGGACCCCTCCAGGAGCGCTCTGTCGCCGTGCGCGCCGACGCCGTGCTCCTCGCCACCGGTGGATACGAGAAGGTGCTGCCCTTCCCCGGCTGGACCCTGCCCGGAGTCGTGACCGCGGGCGGGGCCCAGGCCATGCTCAAGGGCGGTCTCGTCGTTCCGGGCCGCAGAGCCGTCGTCGCGGGTACCGGACCGCTGCTGCTGCCCGTGGCGACCGGACTGGCCGCCGCCGGGGTCGAGGTCGCCGCACTCGTCGAGTCCGTCGATCCGAGAGGGTTGCTCCGCCGGGCAGGGGCACTGGCGGCCCAGCCCGGCAAGGTCGTCGAGGGCGCCCGGTACGCGGCCCGGCTCCTGCGCCACCGCGTGCCGTTCATCCCTCTGCGCACTGTCGTCGAAGCCCATGGTGAGGAGCGGCTCGAAGCCGTCACCGTGGCGGCGCTCGACCGCGGGGGCCGGGTGCGGCCCGGAACCGGGCGCCGCATCCCCTGCGACACGCTCGCCGTCGGCCACGGGATGATCCCGCACACCGATCTGGCGGAAGGGCTCGGCTGCCGCATCGACGGATCGAGGGTCGACGTGGACGACGAGCAGCGCACCGACGTGCCCGGCGTCTGGGCCGCCGGCGAGACCACCGGCATCGGCGGCGCCGCGCTCTCCCTGGCCGAGGGACACCTCGCCGGCCGGTCGATCGCCGCCAGGCTCTCCGGCGCCGGACCGGACTCGCGTGCGGCGGCGCGAGCCGTGAAGTCCCGTACGGGAATGCGGTCGTTCGCCGCCGCGCTCGACGCGGTGTACGCGCCGCCCGCGCACTGGACGGACCAGGTCACCGACGACACCGTCGTGTGCCGCTGCGAGGAGGTCACGGGTGGCCGCGTCCGCGAGGCCGTCGCCGACCTCGGTGCGGGCGACGTGCGGACGGTCAAACTGCTCACCCGGGCCGGGATGGGATGGTGCCAGGGCCGCATCTGCGAACCCGCGGTCGCGGGACTCGCCGGCTGCGAACAGACCTCCCCACGAAGGCTGTTGGCGCGCCCGGTACCGCTAGGCGTGCTCGCCGCCGCCGGCACGGACGACGACGGATCTTCACCGGGCGCGGGCTAGGCCCCGGCTCCGGCGGTGCCCCGCGCCACCTCGACCGACAGTGGAATGTCACACCCTATTGAGAGGATGAGTACCCCATGACCGTCACCCCCGACAGCCGCCCCTGGCGCGGAGTCCTCGTCGCCACCGCGCTCCCGCTGAACGACGACCTCTCCGTGGACTACGACCGGTACGCAGCCCACTGCGCCTGGCTCGTCGAGAACGGCTGCGACGGCGTCGTACCGAACGGTTCGCTCGGCGAGTACCAGGTGCTCACTCCCGAAGAGCGCGCCAAGGTCGTCGAGACGGCGGTCGCCGCGATCGGCGGGTCCCGGGTGATGCCCGGCGTCGCCGCGTACGGCTCGGCCGAGGCCCGCCGCTGGGCCGAGCAGGCGAGGGACGCGGGCTGCGGCGCCGTGATGCTGCTGCCGCCCAACTCCTACCGCGCGGACGGGCGTTCCGTCCTCGCCCACTACGCAGAGGTCTCCCGGGCGGGCGTCCCCGTCGTCGCGTACAACAACCCGATCGACACCAAGGTCGACCTGGTGCCCGAACTCCTCGCCGAACTGCACGCCGCCGGTTTCATCCAGGGAGTCAAGGAGTTCTCCGGTGATGTGCGCCGCGCCTACCGCATCGCCGAACTCGCCCCGGAACTGGACCTGTTGATCGGGGCCGATGACGTCCTGCTCGAACTCGCCGTCGCGGGCGCCAAGGGCTGGGTGGCCGGCTACCCGAACGCGCTGCCCCGGGCGAGTGTCGAGCTCTACCGCGCGGCCGTCGCAGGGGACCTCGACACGGCGGGCAAGCTCTACCGTCAGCTGCACCCGCTGCTGCGCTGGGACTCCCAGGTCGAGTTCGTCCAGGCCATCAAGCTGTCCATGGACATCGTCGGCCGCCATGGCGGTCCGGTCCGGCCGCCGCGCGTTCCACTGCTGCCCGAGCAGGAGGCCGCCGTGCGCGAGGCCACGGACAGGGCCGTCGCCGCCGGCCTCGCCTGAGCCGCAACCGACCTCCAGAGGTCCGCCGACCCCCACCCAGACGTCCGCCGACCCCCACCCAGCCGTCCGCCGACACCACTCAGGAGTCCCATGCGCAGCAAACTCGTCCTGCACGCCGTCGACTCGCACACCGAGGGCATGCCCACCCGGGTGATCACCGGCGGGATCGGGACGGTCCCGGGCGCGACCATGAACGAACGGCGGCTGTACTTCCGTCAGCACCGCGACGACATCAAACAGCTCCTGATGAACGAACCGCGTGGCCACGGGGCGATGAGCGGCGCCATCCTCCAGCCGTCCACACGACCCGACTGCGACTACGGCGTGATCTACATCGAGGTGTCGGGCTATCTGCCGATGTGCGGACACGGCACGATCGGGGTGGCGACCGTGCTGGTGGAGACCGGCATGGTCGAGGTCGTCGAGCCCGTCACCACGATCCGGCTCGACACCCCGGCGGGTCTCGTCGTCGCCGAGGTCGCCGTCGAGGACGGCGCGGCCAAGGCGGTCACGCTCAAGAACGTGCCGTCCTTCGCCGTCGGCCTCGACCGCTCGGCCACCCTCGCCGACGGGCGCACGGTGACGTACGACCTGGCCTACGGCGGGAACTTCTACGCGATCCTGCCGCTGGAGGAGTTCGGCCTGCCGTTCGACCGCTCCCGCAAGGACGAGATCCTCGCGGCCGGACTGGCGCTGATGGACGCGGTCAACGCCGAGGACGAGCCCGTGCACCCCGAGGATCCCTCCATCCGCGGCTGCCACCACGTCCATCTGTACGCGCCCGGGGCGACGGCCCGCTTCTCGCGGCACGCGATGGCGATCCACCCCGGCTGGTTCGACCGTTCACCCTGCGGTACGGGTACCAGCGCGCGCATGGCCCAACTGCACGCCCGTGGTGAACTCCCGCTGGACACCGAGTTCGTGAACGAGTCCTTCATCGGGACCCGGTTCACCGGGCGGCTGCTCGGCACCACCGAGGTGGCCGGAACGCCCGCCGTGCTGCCCAGCTTCACCGGACGCGCCTGGATCACCGGAACCGCCCAGTACCTGCTCGACCCCTCGGACCCGTTCCCCGCCGGGTTCGTCCTGTGAGCGGCCCGGCTCCGGGCCGTAGATACTGGTGGTCCGACTGACACGTGACATGGCACAGGGCCGCTGCGGAAGGATGACGACGCACCGGCCCGTACGAGGAGACCCCGATGGCCGACCGGCGCAGCAGCGCACCCTCAGCCGCTCCCGACCTGCCCACGCTGGGCGGCAGGCGGAGCAGCTTTCGCGAGCGAGTGGCCGACGCACTGCGCGCCGCGCTGATCGCGGGCGAACTGCGGCCCGGCGAGGTCTACTCCGCGCCCACGCTGGCCGCCCGTTTCGGTGTCTCGGCGACGCCGGTCCGCGAGGCCATGCTCGACCTGGCCAAGGAGGGTCTGGTCGACACGGTCCCCAACAAGGGGTTCCGGGTCACCGCGGTCTCCGAGAAGCAGCTCGACGAGTACACCCACATCCGCTCGCTCATCGAGATCCCGACCGTCGTGCGGCTGGCCACCACGGCGGACCCCGTCTCGCTGGAGGCGCTGCGTCCGGCGGCCCGGGAGATCGTGACCGCGGCCGCGGCCGGTGACCTCATCGCCTACGTGGAGGCGGACATCCGCTTCCACCTCGGTCTGCTGGCGCTCGCGGGCAACTCCCATCTGGTCGAGGTCGTCGGCGACCTGCGCAAGCGCTCTCGCCTGTACGGGCTCGACGCCCTGGTCGAGGCGGGCCGTCTGGAAGCCTCGGCCCGGGAGCACCTGGAACTCCTCGACGCCCTCCTTGAGCGCGACGAGCGCGCCGTGCACGCGGTGATGACACGCCACCTGGGGCATGTCCGCGGACTGTGGGCGGCGCCCTGAGGGATGGGCGGCGCCCTGAGAGGTCCGCCTGTGCGAGCGTGAAGAGGCCGAACCTTTACGCAAGCAGCTTGCATTTCTTGCGCTATTCTTGCGTACATGACGCGACGACTTGCTCAGGTGGCGAAGAAGGTCGGGGTCAGCGAGGCCACGGTCAGCCGGGTGCTCAACGGCAAGCCCGGAGTCTCCGACTCCACCAGGCAGGCGGTCCTCTCCGCCCTCGACGTCCTCGGCTACGAGCGGCCGACCCAGTTGCGCGGCGAACGCGCGCGGCTCGTCGGTCTCGTCCTGCCCGAGCTGCAGAACCCGATCTTCCCGGCCTTCGCCGAAGTGATCGGCGCGGCGCTCGCGCAGCTCGGTCTCACTCCCGTGCTGTGCACCCAGACCAAGGGCGGCGTCTCCGAGGCCGACTATGTGGAACTGCTGCTTCAGCAGCAGGTGTCCGGCGTGGTCTTCGCCGGCGGTCTGTACGCGCAGGCCGACGCGCCGCACGACCACTACCGCCAGCTCGCGGACCGCAACATTCCGGTGGTGCTGGTCAACGCGGCCATCGAACACCTCGGCTTCCCCTGTGTCTCCTGCGACGACGCCGTCGCCGTCGAGCAGGCCTGGCGTCATCTCGACTCGCTCGGCCACGAACGGATCGGGCTCGTCCTCGGCCCCGGTGACCACATGCCCTCCGGCCGCAAGCTCGCGGCGGCCCGCGCCCTCTCGCCGGAGCTGCCCGACGAGTACGTGGCACGGGCGATGTTCTCGCTGGAAGGCGGACAGGCCGCGGCCACCCGGCTGCTCGACCGGGGAGTCACCGGCATCATCTGCGCCAGCGACCCGCTCGCCCTCGGCGCCGTGCGGGCCGCCCGGCGGAGGGGGCTCAGCGTCCCGGGCGAGATCTCGGTCGTCGGGTACGACGACTCGGCGTTCATGAACTGCACCGAACCTCCGCTGACCACGGTCCGCCAGCCGATCGAGGCCATGGGGCGCGCCGCGGTGGAGCTGCTGAGCGCGCAGATCGGCGGCAGCAGCGTGACCGCCGAAGAGCTTCTGTTCGAACCGGAGTTGGTCGTGCGCGGGTCGACAGCCCAGGCGCCGCGCGGCTGAGGGTCCATTGCGGGGGCCCGCAACCACCTGCCACAGAGACCTCCAATCGCTGTCAAATAATTACAGATTCTGCGCGACATCTTGCGGACAGATGTCGGCGGTGCTTGAGTGTGCGGCGCCAGAACACGGCGGCACGCCCGCCGTGGGCCTTCCTCGCTCCAGCCCGAAGGGGTCCACCAATGAGAAGTACCGGGTTCCGCCGTACCTTCGTCATGCTCATGGCGTCCTCCGTCGCGCTCACCGCCGCAGGCTGCGGTTCGAGCGGCGACGACGCGGCCAACGGAAACACCCGCATCACGGTCAACTGCGAGCCGCCGAAGAGCGCCAAGGTCGACCGCTCGTTCTTCGACGCCGACATCAAGGCGTTCGAGAAGGCCAACCCGGGCATCGACGTCGTGGCGCACGACGCGTTCCCGTGTCAGGACCCCAAGACCTTCGACGCCAAGCTGGCCGGCGGTCAGATGGAGGACGTGTTCTACACGTACTTCACCGACGCCAAGCACGTCGTCGATGTCAACCAGGCCGCGGACATCACGAGTTACGTCAAGGACCTCAAGAGCTACAGCACCATCCAGCAGCAACTCCGCGACATCTACACCGTGGACGGCAAGATCTACGGAGTCCCCCGCACCGGCTACTCGATGGGCCTCATCTACAACAAGAAGCTCTTCCAGCAGGCCGGACTCGACCCCGACAAGCCCCCGGCCACCTGGGACGAGGTGCGCGCGGACGCCAAGAAGATAGCCGCGCTGGGCAAGGGCACGGTCGGTTACGCCGACTACAGCGCCCAGAACCAGGGCGGTTGGCACTTCACCGCCGAGCTCTACTCGCAGGGCGGGAACGTCGTCGCCGAGGACGGCAAGAAGGCGACCATCGACACCCCCGAGGGCAAGGCGGTCCTGCAGAACCTGAAGGACATGCGCTGGGGTGACAACTCCATGGGCAGCAAGCAGCTGTTGGTCATCAACGACGTCCAGCAGATGATGGGCTCCGGCAAGCTCGGCATGTACCTCTCCGCGCCCGACAACATCCCGATCCTCGTCAAGGAGAAGGGCGGCAACTACGACGACCTCGCCCTCGCGCCCATGCCCGGCGGCAAGGGCACGCTCATCGGCGGCGACGGCTACATGTTCAACAAGAAGGACACCCCGGCGCAGATCAAGGCCGGCCTCAAGTGGCTCGACCACATGTTCCTGACGCCCGGATCCGGCTTCCTCGGTGACTACGCCCGCGCGAAGCAGAACAACGCCCCCGTCGGCCTGCCCGAGCCGCGGCTGTTCACCGGAGCCGCCGACGCCAAGGACCAGCAGGTCAAGAAAGCCAACGCGAACGTGCCGGTGGAGAACTACCAGGCCTTCCTCGACGGCAACCAGAGCCTGCAGATGAAGATCGAGCCCCCGCAGGCCCAGCAGATCTACTCCGTCCTCGACGCCGCCGTGTCCGCCGTCCTCACCAAGAAGGACGCCGACATCGACCAGCTCCTCAAGGACGCCTCCGGCAAGATCGACTCCATCCTGGCCCGAGGCTGACACAGTTCTTGACTTCCTCCCCCGCCTAAAGGCGCGGGATTCCAGCGGTCGCCCGCTGGGGTTCCTGCTTCACCGACGACCGCCCCGTCCGGGAGGACTCCCGTTGAGGTCTTACACCGTCTCCACAGGCAGACACGGCCAGCCCGGCCGCGAGAACGTTCTTCGCCGCGTTCGCGTCGCGGTCGTGTACCGTGCCGCACTCGCACGTCCACGTACGGACGTTCAGTGGCAGCTTCGTCCTGATCGTGCCGCAGGACCCGCACAGTTTCGAGCTGGGGAACCAGCGGTCGATCACGACGAGTTCGCGCCCGTACCAGGCGCACTTGTACTCCAGCATCCCCCGCAGTTCACGCCAGGCCGCGTCCGACACGGCTCGGGCGAGCCTGGCGTTCTTGACCAGGTTGCGGACGGTCAGGTCCTCGATCACGACCGTTTGGTTCTCACGGACGAGACGAGTGGTCAGCTTGTGCAGGTGGTCGCGGCGCCGGTCGGTGATCCTGGCGTGAATTTCGGCGACCTTGCGGCGTGCCTTGGCCCGGTTCGCGCCATCGCCAGGAGCTTTGCGGGACAGCCCCCGCTGGGCCTTCGCGAGACGGGCGCGGTCGCGGCGTTCGTGCCGGGGGTTGGTGATCTTCTCACCTGTGGACAGGGTCACCAGGGAGGTGATCCCGGCGTCGATGCCGACCGTGGCCGTGGTGGCCGGTGCCGGGGTGATCGTGTCGTCGCAGAGCAGCGACACGAACCAGCGGCCGGCGGCGTCCTGGGACACGGTCACCGTGGACGGCTGTGCACTGTCGGGAAGCGGCCTGGACCACACGACATTCAGCGGCTCGCGCATCCTGGCGAGCGTGAGCCGGCCGTGGCGGTAGCGGAAGGCCGAGCTGGTGTATTCGGCGGAGCGGCGGGACTTCTTCCGCGACTTGAAGCGGGGGTACTTCGCCCGGCCCTCGAAGAAGCTCGTGAACGCTCCCTGCAGGTGCCTCAGGCACTGCTGCAGGGGCACCGAGGACACCTCGGACAGGTAGGCGAGCTCTTCGGTCTTCTTCCACGCGGTGAGCATCGCCGAGGTCGCGTTGTAGTTGACCCTCTCCTGCCGCTGATACCACGCGACGGTACGGGCCTCGAGAGCCAGGTTGTAGACCTTGCGCACGCATCCGAAGGTGCGCGACAGCTCGGCTGCCTGCGCCTCCGTCGGATAGAAGCGGTACTTGAACGCCCGCTTCACATGAGTGGTCACGACTCACAAACTATCACAACATATTGTGACCACTCGTGGACTGTCAGTGATGAGCGACGATCCGCCCTGGCGGCGAATCGTCTTCCCCTGCCCTGCTCCGTAGGCAGTCCGATTCTCCCCCGCAAGCGGGAGGTACCCCCACCTCGGCCCGAAGGCCGGGGTTTCCCCGAAGGCCTTCGATGAAGACCGCATCGAAGCCCCCCGCAGCGCTCCCTCCGGCCGCCGTCGGCGTGCCGGAGGTGCCGCGGTCGGCCGGGCGCCGGACCGGGGGATCATGGCGCCGGCGCCTGGCCGACCAATCCCGTGCCTACGCCTTCCTGATCGGCGGCCTGCTCTGCTTCGCCCTGTTCTCCTGGTACCCGGCGATCCGCGCCGTCGTGATCGCCTTCCAGAAGTACACACCGGGCAGCGGCGGCGAATGGGTCGGCACGGCCAACTTCACCCGGGTCTTCCACGACCCGGAGTTCACCGCGGCCTGGCGCAACACCCTCACCTTCACGCTGCTCGCCCTGGCCATCGGCTTCGCCGTCCCTTTCGTGATGGCGCTGGTGCTCAATGAACTGCGGCACGCGAAGGCGTTCTTCAGAGTCGTGGTCTATCTGCCGGTGATGATCCCGCCCGTCGTCAGCGCCCTGCTGTGGAAGTGGTTCTACGACCCCGGAGCGGGCCTCGCCAACGAGGCACTGCGCTTCCTCCACCTGCCGACCTCGAACTGGTCCAACGGCGCCGACACCGCCCTCGTCTCACTGGTCATCGTCGCCACCTGGGCGAACCTCGGCGGCACCGTCCTCATCTACCTCGCCGCGCTCCAGAGCATCCCCGGCGAGCTGTACGAGGCGGCCGAGCTGGACGGCGCGAACATCCTGCAGCGGATCCGACATGTGACGATCCCTCAGACCCGGTTCATCATCCTCATGCTGATGCTGCTTCAGATCATCGCCACCATGCAGGTGTTCACGGAGCCGTTCGTGATCACCGGCGGCGGCCCCGAGGACAAGACCGTCACGGTGCTCTACCTGATCTACAAGTACGCCTTCCTCTACAACGACTTCGGAGGAGCCTGCGCGTTGAGCGTCATGCTGCTCGTCCTGCTCGGTGTCTTCTCCGCGCTGTACCTGCGGCTGACCCGCTCGGAAGAAGAGGACGCATGAGCACCCGCACCCTGGTCTCCCCGCTCGCCCTGGCCCGCCCGCGCGGCAGAGCGGTCTACTGGACCGTCTTCGGCGGTGTCGTCGTGCTCTTCGCGCTGGCCTTCCTCTTCCCCGTCTACTGGATGGTGACCGGCGCCATGAAGTCGCCGGACGAGGTGACGCGCACGCCTCCCACCCTCGTGCCGGACCACTGGCACATCAGCGGTTACACCGACGCGTGGGACCTGATGGACCTGCCCACGCACCTGTGGAACACGGTCGTCCAGGCGGCGGGCGCCTGGATTCTCCAGCTCGTCTTCTGCACGGCCGCCGCCTACGCGCTGTCCAAGCTGAAGCCGGCCTTCGGCAAGGTGATCCTCGGCGGCATCCTCGCCACCCTGATGGTCCCCGCGCAGGCCCTGGTGGTCCCCAAGTACCTGACCGTCGCAGACCTGCCCGTCCTGCACACCAGCCTGCTGAACTCGCCGCTCGGCATCTGGCTGCCCGCCGTCGCCAACGCCTTCAACCTCTATCTCCTCAAGCGCTTCTTCGACCAGATCCCGCGCGATGTCCTGGAGGCCGCCGAGATCGACGGCGCCGGACGGCTGCGCACCCTGTGGTCGATCGTGCTGCCGATGTCCCGGCCCGTCCTCGGAGTCGTGTCGATCTTCGCCCTGGTCGCCGTCTGGCAGGACTTCCTCTGGCCGCTGATGGTCTTCTCCGACACCGACAAACAGCCCATCAGCGTGGCCCTCGTCCAGCTCTCGCAGAACATCCAACTGACCGTGCTCATCGCCGCGATGGTGATCGCCAGCATCCCCATGGTCGTGATGTTCCTGGTGTTCCAGCGGCACATCATCGCCGGAATCAGCGCGGGCAGCACCAAGGGCTGACGCCTGTAGGTGACCTCCTCGAACGAAAGGCTACGCACCGTGGGACAGCCCCGCCCTGCCCGAAATCAGTCCGCGTGGTGGCGCTCCGCCGTCATCTACCAGGTGTACGTCCGCAGCTTCGCGGACGGCGACGGCGACGGCACCGGCGACCTCGCGGGCGTCCGCGCCAGACTCCCGTACCTCGCCGAACTCGGCGTGGACGCCCTGTGGTTCACCCCCTGGTACCTCTCACCCCTGGCCGACGGCGGCTACGACGTCGCCGACTACCGCGCCATCGACCCGGCCTTCGGGACACTGGCCGAGGCGGAGAAACTCATCGACGAGGCCCGCGAACTGGGCATCCGCACCCTGGTCGACATCGTGCCGAACCATGTCTCCGACCAGCACCCCTGGTTCCGGGCGGCCCTGGCCGGTGGCCCGGAGCGCGAGCTCTTCCACTTCCGCCCCGGACGCGGCGAACACGGCGAACTCCCGCCCAACGACTGGCCGTCCCAGTTCGCGGGCTCCGCCGAACCGGTGTGGACCCGGCTGCCCGACGGCGACTGGTACCTCCACCTCTTCACCCCCGAGCAGCCCGACCTCAACTGGGCGCACCCGGCCGTCCGCCGCGAGCACGAGGAGATCCTGCGCTTCTGGTTCGAGCGCGGGGTGGCTGGCGTGCGCATCGACTCGGCCGCGCTGCTCGCCAAGGACCCGGACCTGCCCGACTTCGTCGAGGGCCGCGACCCGAACCCGTACGTCGACCGTGATGAGCTCCATGACGTCTACCGCTCCTGGCGGGCGGTCGCCGACGCCTACGACGGCATCTTCGTCGGCGAGGTCTGGCTCCCCGACTCCGAGCGCTTCGCCCGCTATCTGCGCCCCGACGAACTGCACACCGCCTTCAACTTCTCCTTCCTGTCCTGCCCCTGGGACGCCGTACGGCTGCGCGTCTCCATCGACGAGACCCTCGCCGAGCACGCCCCCGTCGGAGCCCCGGCCACCTGGGTGCTCTGCAACCACGACGTGACGCGCACGGTCACCCGCTACGGCCGCACGGACACCGGCTTCGACTTCACGGCCAAGGCCTTCGGCACCCCCACCGACCTGACTCTCGGCACCCGCAGGGCCCGCGCCGCAGCCCTGCTCTCGCTCGCCCTGCCCGGCTCCGTGTACGTCTATCAGGGCGAGGAACTCGGCCTCCCCGAGGTGGAGTTGCCCCTCGACAGCATCCAGGACCCGATGCACTTCCGCTCCGGCGGAACGGACCCGGGCCGCGACGGCTGCCGGGTCCCGCTGCCCTGGGCCGCCGAGGCCCCGTACGCCGGATTCGGCGGCGACCCCTGGCTTCCGCAGCCCGCCGACTGGCCCGCCTACGCGGCCGACCGCCAGGCGGAGGACCCCACCTCGATGCTGAGCCTCTACCGGGCCGCGCTCCACGTCCGCCGCACCGAACCAGGCTTCGGTGACGGCCCGCTCGGCTGGCTGCCCGCGCCGGAGGGCGTCCTCGCCTTCTCCCGTACGGAAGGTCTGCTCTGCGTCGTCAATCTGGCCGACGAACCGGTCGAGCTCCCAGAGCACTCCGAACTCCTCCTAGGCAGCGGCTCGTTGGACGCCGACGGGTTCCTTCCACCGGACACGGCGGTCTGGTTGCGCGCCTGAGACCGCCGGACCGTACCCCGCTGTCCGCGCACCCCGCTATCCCGCACCCCCACGATGAAGGGATCAGCACATGCACAGCACCAGAACTGTCAGGCGCATGCCACTGGCGTGCGCCGCGGCCGTCGCCCTCGCCGCCGGCATGCTCGGCGCCTCCACCGCCCACGCCGCGGTGGCGGCCGCGGGGGCGACCCTGCCCTTCACCTCGGTCGAGGCCGAATCCGCCACCACCACCACCACCACCACGGGCACCAGGATCGGCCCCGACTACACGCAGGGCACTCTCGCCTCGGAGGCCTCCGGACGACAGGCCGTACGCCTCTCGGCGGGCCGGCGTGTCGAGTTCACGGCGCCCCGCGCGGCCAACGCGGTGAACGTCTCCTACAGCGTCCCGGACGGCCAGTCGGGCACCCTCGACGTGTACGTCAACGGCACCAAGATCTCCAGGACGCTCGCCGTCACCTCCAAGTACTCCTACGTGGACACCTCCTGGATCGCCGGTGCCAAGCAGCACCACTTCTTCGACAACGCCCGCCTGCTGCTCGGCCAGAACGTCCAGGCGGGCGACCGGATCGCCCTCCAGGCCACCTCGACCCAAGTCACCGTCGACGTCGCCGACTTCGAACAGGTCGCCGCAGCCGCGGCCCGCCCCGCCGGGTCGGTGTCCGTCACCGACAAGGGCGCCGACCCCAGCGGCCAGGGCGACTCGACCCAGGCCTTCCGGGACGCGATCTCCGCCGCCCAGGGCGGCATCGTGTGGATTCCGCCGGGCGACTACCGTGTGACCTCTTCGTTGAACGGCGTCCAGAACGTGACGCTGCAGGGCGCCGGCAGCTGGTACTCCGTCGTCCACACCTCGCGCTTCATCGACCAGAGCAGCTCCTCGGGAGGCGTCCGCCTCAAGGACTTCGCGGTCATCGGCGAGGTCACCGAGCGCGTCGACTCCAACCCGGACAACTTCGTCAACGGCTCGCTCGGGCCGGGGAGTTCGGTCTCCGGGATGTGGATCCAGCACCTCAAGGTCGGCCTGTGGCTGACCGGCAACAACGACAACCTCGTGGTCGAGAACAACCGCATCCTCGACACCACCGCCGACGGTCTCAACCTGAACGGCAACGCGCACGGCGTCCGCGTGAGCAACAACTTCCTGCGCAACCAGGGCGACGACTCGCTCGCCATGTGGTCGCTGAACTCCCCGGACACCAACTCCAGCTTCGAGAACAACACCATCTCGCAGCCGAACCTCGCCAACGGCATCGCGGTCTACGGCGGCACGAACATCGGCGTCAAGAACAACCTCATCTCCGACACCAACGCCCTCGGCAGCGGCCTCGCCATCTCCAACCAGAAGTTCCTCGACCCCTTCTCCCCGCTGGCCGGCACGATCACCGTCGACGGCAACACCCTGGTCCGCACCGGAGCGGTCAACCCCAACTGGAACCACCCGATGGGTGCCCTGCGCGTCGACTCCTACGACAGCGCCATCAACGCCACCGTCAACATCACCAACACGACGATCACCGACAGCCCCTACAGCGCCTTCGAGTTCGTCTCCGGCGGCGGTCACGGATACCCCACCAGCAACATCAGCGTGACCGGGGCGACCGTCAAGAACACCGGCACGGTCGTCGTCCAGGCCGAGACGCCGGGCGCGGCGAGGTTCAGCAACGTCCAGGCCACCGGCGTGGGTTCGGCGGGCGTGTACAACTGCCCCTACCCCACCGGCTCGGGAACCTTCACCGTCAACGACGGCGGCGGCAACTCCGGCTGGAGCAGCACCTGGTCGGACTGCTCGGCCTGGCCCCAGCCCGGCCAGGGCAACCCGCCCCCGGACCCGAACGCCAACCTCGCCAAGGGCCGCCCGGCCACCGCCACCGGCTCCCAGGACGTCTACACCCCGGGCAAGGCCGTCGACGGCGACGCCAACAGCTACTGGGAGTCCACCAACAACGCCTTCCCGCAGGCCATCACGGTGGACCTCGGCTCCTCGCAGGCGGTCCGCCGGCTCGTCCTGAAGCTCCCGCCGTCGTCGGCCTGGGGCGCGCGCACCCAGACCCTGTCCGTACTGGGCAGCACCGACGGCTCCTCCTACACGACGGTGACCGGCTCACAGGGCTACCGCTTCGACCCGGCGACCGGCAACACGGTGACCATCCCGCTGCCGGCCGGTACGGGCCTGCGCTACCTCCGGCTCAACGTCACCGCCAACACCGGCTGGCCGGCGGGCCAGTTCAGTGAAGTGGAGGCGTATCTGTCCTCGTGACCGACTCCCCGCGCTTCGCCGCCTGGATCTGCTCGTACACATGGGTCCGCAACTCGGCGAAGCGCGGGGCGACCCGGGTGTGCAACTGGTCCCGCTCCTCGGGGAGATCGACCTTCAGCTGCTCCTGTACGACGGTGGGGGAGGCCGAGAGGACCAGCACCCGCTCACCCAGGTAGACCGCCTCGTCGATGTCATGCGTCACGAACAGGATGGTGATCCCGCGCTGCCGCCACAGCCGGCGCACCAGATCCTCCAGATCGGCGCGGGTCTGCGCGTCGACCGCCGCGAACGGCTCGTCCATGAGCAGGACTTCGGGCTCGTGGGCCAGGGCCCGTGCGATGGCGACCCGCTGCTGCATCCCGCCCGACAGCTGCCACGGATAGGCCCCGGCGGCATCGGCCAGACCGACGGACTCGAGTGCGTCGACGACCAGCTCGCGCCGCCGCGCCTTGCTCAGATTCTTCTGCTTCAGGGGGAGTTCGACGTTCGCGCCCACCCGCATCCAGGGGAACAGGCTGCGCCCGTACTCCTGGAACACGAACGCCATGCCGGGCGGCGGCCCGCTCACCCGTCGGCCCCCGAGCAGCACCTCGCCGGAGGTCGGCGTGAGCAGGCCGCCCATGCATTTCAGCAGCGTGGTCTTGCCGCAGCCCGACGGGCCGACGAGACAGACGAGTTCACCCGCGTCCACCGTGAAGGTGAGATCGCGGATCGCCTCCACCCGGCGCCCTGACCCCTCGTAGACCTTCCGCAGGCCGGATACGACCAAAGACGCGTGCATGGACCGCCCTTTCGCGAGCGTCACGGGGACCGCCGGGAGGAGTCGCGCAGACCGTGGTACCAGCCGAGCACCCGGCGCTCGACCAGTTGGAAGACGACCGAGAGGAGAAAGCCGAGCAGGCCGAGGACGAGGATCCCGGTCCACATGTCGGGGATCGCGAAGCCGCGCTGGAACTGCACGATGGTGAAGCCGAGTCCGTTGCTGGCCGCGAACATCTCGCTGATGACCATCAGGATGATCCCGATGGACAGCGCCTGGCGCAGGCCCGCGAAGATCTGCGGGCTCGCCGACGGCAGGACGACGGCGCGCATCCGGGCCGGTCCGGTGATGCCGTAGGAGCGGGCCGTCTCGGACATCACCGAGTCGACGGCGCGTACGCCCTCGACCGTGTTGAGCAGGACCGGCCAGACGCAGCCGCTCGCGATCACGACGATCTTCATCGTGTCCCCGATGCCGGCGAACAGCATGATGACCGGAACGAGGACGGGCGGCGGCACCGCCCGCAGGAACTCCAGGACCGGTTCGCACACCGCCCGCACCTTCCGGTACGAGCCGATGACCGTGCCGAGGGCGACCCCGACGACGGCCGCCGACGCGTAGCCGGCGAGCAGCCGCAGCAGGCTGGGCACCAGGTCGGCGCGGAGCCGCGCCCGTGTCCAGACGTCCGGGAACGTCCTGAGGATGGTGCGCAGCGGTGGCCAGTAGACATCGGTGCTGCCGTCCGAGGCGACCCACCAGACGACGACCAGCAGCGCGGGGAGCGCGACGACGAACAGCGCTTTCAGCGACAGGCCGCTCCAGGCGTTCGGCTTCGCCCGGCCGGCCGGGACGTCCGTCACACCGCCACCTCCCCGCGTACCGACTGGTGCCAGGCCAGCGCGTGCCGCTCCACCGACCGCGCGCCCACGTTGATCAGCAGCCCGAGCAGACCGGTGACCACGATCAGCGCGTACATCTCGGGCACGGCCTGCGAGGTCTGGGCGACCGCGATGCGCGCGCCCAACCCCGGTGCCCCGATGACGAGTTCGGCGGTCACGGTGAGGATGAGCGCGACCGCCGCGGCGAGCCGGACCCCCGTCATGACATACGGGAGGGCCGTGGGCCACAGCACATGACGGACCCGGGCCCAGGTGCCGAGACCGTACGAGCGCGCCGTCTCCTCCGCCACCGGGTCGACGTCCCGCACCCCGTACATGACCTGGACGAGGACCTGCCAGAAGGACGCGTACACGACGAGGAGGAGCACCGACCGCAGCTCGGTGCCGTAGAGGAGGACGGCGAGCGGGATCAGCGCCACGGAGGGGATGGGACGCAGGAACTCGATCGTCGAGGCGGTCGCCTCGCGCAGATACGGCACCACAGAGACGACCACGCCCACCACGATGCCCGCGCCGACCGCGATCACCAGGCCCAGTGCCCAGCCGGTGAGGGTGTCGCCGAGATCCGTCCAGAAGGTGCCGTCGGTGATCTCGTCACCGAACGCCCGCGCGATCCGGCTGGTCGGCGGGAAGTACCGCTCCTTGACGATGCCGACCCGCGGCACCACCTCGCCGAGGGCGAGGAAGGCCGCGAGTCCGGCGGCGCCCAGTGCGGCGTTCACGGCCCGTCCGGCGGACCCGCCGCCACGCGCTTGCCTCGGCTTCACGGCAGCAGCTTGTCCAGATCGGGCGCCGCCTTGAAGAGACCGTCCTGCCGGCCCAGCTTCTCCAGCGCCTCGATCGAGGTCCGGTTCGGCTCGGCCGGCCACTTGGGCAGGGTCACCTTCGCCAGTACGGCCGCCGGGATCTTCGTGTACGTGGTGACGATCTGCCGGACCTCGTCCGGGTGGGCGTCGGCGTAGGCGAGGGACTCGGCGGTGGCCTCCTGGAATTCCTTGACCACGTCGGGGTGTTGCTGCGCGTACTGGTTCGAGGTGAAGTACATGGCGACGGTGAGGTCCTTCGCCACATCGACCAGGGACGAGGCGATCTCGGTCGCGCCCTGGCTCTTGACCGTGGCGAGCGCGGGCTCGACCACCATGGCGGCGTCGATCTGGCCGCTGTCGAGGGCCGCCGGCATCTGGTCGAAGGCGAGCTCGACGAACTTCACCTTGGACGGATCACCGCCCGCCTTGCGCACCGACTCGCGCACGGCCGTCTCATTGATGTTCTTCAGCGTGTTGACGGCGACCTTCTTGCCCTCCAGGTCCTTCGCCGACGTGATGGCGCTGCCCTTCTTCACCGTGATGGCGCCGAAGTCCTTGCCCGCCACGCCCGTCGACGCGACACCGTTCGCGATGGCCTTCACCGGAACGCCGTTGGACTGGGCGATCATCAGCGAGGTCACGTTCGAGAACCCGAACTGGAACTGGCCCGAGACGACACCCGGCACGATGGCGGCGCCGCCCTGCGCGAGCGTCATCGACAGTTTCAGACCGTGCTTGCCGTAGAAGCCCTTCTTCTGGCCCAGATAGACCGGGGCGACATCGACGATGGGGATGACCCCCAGCTTGACGGTGGTGGTACCGCCGGACGAAGGGTTCTTGTCCGAGGCGCCACCGCCGCCGGACGAACCGCAGGCCGACGCGGCGACCAGGAAGGCTCCGACCGCGATACCGGCGAGCAGACGACGCATGGCTCCTCCTGTGCAGACGAAAGGGTTCCGACAGGTTGTGCGCAGACCGCACAATGGTGCTCAGCGCGAAGGTAGAACCCCGTCCGTGCCAGGTCAATGGCCTTGGCTGACAATATTGTTGACAGTTATCGAAGTGCGCTCTCGACTCGCGCGGAGAGCGCTCCGTGAGTCCCCCTGGAGGCGACGATGCCTGCAGCAGACCGAGCGCCGTATTTCGTCCGGTCCTTCGAACGCGGACTCGCTGTCATCCGCGTCTTCGGCGCCGACCGGCCGGAACTGACACTCAGTGAGGTCGCGCGCGGCTGCGACCTGACCCGCGCGGCGGCACGCCGCTTCCTGCTGACCCTGGTCGATCTCGGATACGTCCACACGGACGGCCGGGTCTTCCGGCTCACCCCGCGCGTGCTGGAGCTCGGCTACGCCTACCTCTCCGGCTTCACCCTCCCGGAGATCGCTCTGCCACATCTGAAGCAACTCGCCGAACGGGTGGGGGAGTCGAGCTCGCTCTGTGTCCTCGACGGCGACGACATCGTGTACGTGGCGCGGGTCCCCACCCGGCGCATCATGACAGCGACGATCACCGTCGGCACCCGCTTCCCGGCCCAGGTCACCTCCGTGGGCCGGGTGATCCTCGCGCATCTCACGGACGAGGAGATCGACGCCCGGCTGAAGCGAGCCGATCCGCACCCCCTGACCGCGCGCACGATCGTCTCGCCGGAACTCCTCAGGGCGGAACTCGCTCGGGCGCGAAGCCAGGGATACGCCATCGTCGACCAGGAGTTGGAAGAGGGCCTGCGCTCGGTGGCCGCCCCGGTGCGGGACCGGGCCGGCACCGTGGTGGCGGCCGTGAACATCCCCGTGCACGCCAGCCGCAACAGCCTCGAATCCGTCCGCCGCGACCTGCTTCCCCACCTGCTGGAGACGGTCGCGCGGATCGAGGGGGACCTCGCGGTCACAGATCCAGTACGAGCCGTTTCCCGCGACAGCGGGACACGCAGATGAGCATCGTCTCGCCCGCCTCCCGCTCCTCGTCCGTGAGCACCGAGTCCCGGTGTTCCGGGGTCCCTTCGAGCACCTCCGTCTCGCAGGTCCCGCAGGTGCCCTCGGTGCAGGAGAAGAGCACCTCGACACCGGCGGCGCGCACGGTGTCGAGGACGGAGACACCTGGGGCGACGGTCACCGTGCGCCCGGACCGTTCCAGGACCACCTCGAACTCCGTCTCCCCGCCCGCCTCCTGGACCTTCGGCCGGAACCGCTCGACATGGAGCACTCCGGCCGGGCAACGCTCCTCCACCGCGTCGAGCAGCGGCCCGGGACCGCAGCAGTAGACGAGGGTGCCATCCGGGAGCGCGTCCAGCACGGGGGCGAGGTCCAGCAGTCCGGTCTCGTCCTGCGGAGCGAGGGTGACCCGGTCCCCGTACCGCCCCAACTCCTCGGTGAACGCCATGGAACCGCGGGTCCGGCCGCCGTACAGCAACGTCCACTCGGCGCCCGCCGCCTCGGCCGCGGCGAGCATCGGCAGGATCGGGGTGATGCCGATACCGCCCGCGACGAAGCGGTAGCGCGGGGCGGGCACGAGCGCGAAGTGATTGCGCGGGCCCAGGACCCGGACCTTGTCACCCACGCCCAACTGATCGTGCACACAGGCGGATCCGCCCCGCCCGTCCGGCTCGCGAAGCACCGCGATCCGCCATGTCCCACGGTCCGCCGGATCACCGCACAGAGAGTACTGCCGCTCCAGTCCCGGCCCGAGTACGACATCGATGTGGGCACCGGGCTCCCAGGGCGGGAGTTCGGCGCCGAGCGGATGGCGCAGGCTGAGAGCGAGCACGCCGTCGGCGACGAAGTCCCGCCGCCCGACGACGAGTTCGGCTCCGTACAGGTTCATGTTCCGTGCCCCTGATTCCCCTGATTCCCCTGGGATCCGAAGACGTTCCCGTTCCCGTACTGGTGCCCGCGCCCGTTCCCGTTCCCTTTTCCGTGCTGCCCCTGGCTGGCGGCCCGAGGCTCGTGTCCCTCGGGATGGGCGAGCATCCACTCCCACATCGCGACCGGGTCCTGGGCCGTGTGCTCGGCGCCGCAGTGACAGGTGCCGTGCAGCACATCGGTGCCAGGGAGCCAGTCGACGCGGTAGATCTCGCCGGTCTGGCCGGTCACCGCACCCTCTCCATCGGCTTGTCGCCCTCCTCGACCAGGCGGGCCAGGATGCGCCGGGCCGCGAGACCGCCGGTGTCGATGTTGATGCTCAGCTCCTGGTAGCCGGCGCGTTCGGCGGCGAGGGTCTTCTGGAGAAGGTTGAGCGCGTCGACGTCCTGCATCACGACCGTGTGGTTGAAGTCCCGCAGGAAGGTGGTGACTTGGTCGTCCGAACGGGCGAAGTCACGGGAGACCGCCCAGAAGTCGTACACCTTGCCCTCGCCGGACGGCGTGATGGCGTACGTGATCTCGGTGTGGAAGGCGTTCGGGTCGCCGCCGTCCGCCTCCGGCACGACGCCGACCGGCGCGATCCTGCTGTGCAGCAGATAGAGGCACGGCGCGTGGTACTCGATGTCCTGCCAGCGTGTGATGCGGCCCTCGATGCCGGTCGAACGGGCGTAGAACGGCGGGCACTCGGCGTCGTCCATGTGCCGGGAGACACGCACGATCCCGGCGCCTTCGTCGACTTCGGTGGCGATCGGCGTCTCGGCGACCTCGGGCGTGCCGATGTAGCCGCCGTGCAGATATGTCTCGTGCGAGAGGTCGAGAAGATTGTCGACGAGGAGTCCGTAGTCCGCGTCGACGGGCTCCATGCCGCTGACCGTCGTCCAGTCCGGCGAGTCCATGTGCGGGGCGCGCGGGACGGCCCCGGGGTCGGCGAGCGCCGGGTCACCGATCCAGACCCAGACGAACAGGTCCTGTTCGACGACCGGGTAGGAGGCCACCCGGGCGGTGCGCGGTATCCGCTTCTGCCCCGGCACGGACACGCAGGTGCCCGTCGTGTCGTACGTGAAACCGTGGTAGCCGCAGACGATCCGGTCACCGTCGAGCCGGCTCTCCGAGAGGGGGAAACGCCGGTGCACACAACGGTCGGACAGGCCGACGGCCCTCCCCTCCTCTTCGGTCCGATAGAGAACGATCGATTCCCCGAGAACCGTCCGCCCGAGCAACTCCCGCCCCACTTCGTACGTATAGGCGGCGACGTACCACTGGTTCCTGGCGAAGGAGGTCATGTGCGGCATGATGGTCGGCTCCCGTCTCCGGATGGTGGGGACATCGTCGGGACGGGCATGACAAGGGCGCAATAGCGCTTCCGTCTCACGGAAGATGTCCGATGAAATGCCATGTCAGCGGGGTGATGCGTGAGTGTCCTCCCCGGTGGCGGTTGCGATGCTTGTCCACTGGGTCGCCGCGCCGACCTCGATCTCCCGTGGCTATTTGAGCCACGTTTCCGCTCGCAAGTTATGCACGTATGACTGTTTTCAGAGTTCTATGGCGAATTTGGTGCCGGATCCTGGTGGTACAGGAGCAGAAGTTGCATCGTTGCAGATCAAGTCTGTTCGGCCGAGTGTGTGAGGACTTCGGGGTCGAATCCGGGTCGAATCTGCCTTCCTTTCGGCTCTTCAGCGTGTTGTCGCAGGTCGGGCAGGTAGCGCGAGGGATTGGGGGCAGGAATCGCGAGCGGATCGCTGACTGAAGGACGCAGAGAGCCTGTCATCGACAGGCCGTTCGTCTCCCGGTGGCACGCATGGGACGCCTGCTCCGGCTAGCGCAAACAGGGCTGTTGCCGGATGGTGACTCGGCCCAGGAGTGGCCCGGTTGGTTTCGGGCGGTGTGGCCAGGATGGTTCTTATGGAGTCGTCGGCAATTGAAGATCAGGGGCTGGAACCGTATGGCTGAGGACCCGGGGTGCTGATGCTGGCTGAGGATGGTGGTTCGGCCGCTGGTGAACGCCGATCCTCCGGCAGGATCCGTCCGCCTATCCTCCGGACATGGTTGATCTCCGCCGGATGCTCCGCCGCTCGTTGTTGTTGGACGCGTTTGGGCGAGGATTCAGCTCCTGCTGGGCCGTTGCTCGCGGTGGGTGCTGAGGACGGCATCTGTTTCTGGTGGAATTCCGCGCCGAGGAAGTCACTCGGTCGTGGCTTTTTGGTGTTGGTGTTCAATCCGAGAGTGGTGCGCCCGAGGTCAGGGCACGTCGTCGAGCATGTCGGGTGTCAGGTCGCCTCGGGTGCGGAGTACACGGGGTCGGTGGCGGTAGTGCTTCGTGCGGTACAGGCTCAGGACGTCTCGCGGCGGATGAGGAGAGGGGTCGCCAGCACGCCGGCCACTACGGGTTCGGTGTGGGCGGATCGTTCCAGCATGGAGCGGATCGCGGTGCATACGCGGTCCGCTATCTCAAGAGGATTGAGCGCGAGCGAGGAGAGTGCCGGTCTCAGGAATGTGGCGATGGGCAGGTTGTCGGCACCCACCAGGACATCGTCATCCTGCTCATGGCCAACGCCGGCGTCATCGCGCCACCGGCGACGCGGCCCCCGACAGCTGGCGCCGCCTGGTCGGCCACCTGCTCCGCGCCTTCGCCGCCCCCGGCACCGACGCCCCGCCCCTGTCCCCGGCACCCGCATCAACTGCCCTGTACCGCGCGATGATCCGCCTCGGCCGCCCCGGAGTCGGCACCTCCTGAATCACGCGGCACCGGCCCCGGTGCTGTCACGCGGCCTGGGGCGAGCCGTCCTGGCCGGGGTCGAGCTTGGTGAAGTCGACATCCAGGTGCGGCTGGTACAGCGGCAGAATTTGCATAGCTGCAGATCAAAGCTGGTCGTCGCCGTGATGGGAGGGGGTCGGGGTCGAATCCGGGTCGAATCCGGGTCGAATTGCCTTCCATTTCGCCCGTTCGGTGGGTTGTTGCGGGTCAATAGCATGATCAGGCGTCATCGCGCCGGGTCGCGTGAACCCAAGAGAGGCGCGGTCCACGAGGCCGTGCACGAGCTCACCGCCCGGCTTCTGACCCGGCCCGGAGGGTGAGCGCGGGAGGAGGGGTACGGCCGCGGCGACCGCCGCGGCCGTACCCGGTGCAAGCCGATGACTGCTGCCTGCTCGCACGAGAGCTCGACATCGACGCCGTTGGCAGCGAGAACTTTGGCGATGGTCCGGTCGGCCGTCACGCGATAGCTGTCACCCGTGCCGGCCAGCCGCACGAGGGATGCGCCGTCGACCGCCGTGCCGACTTCGCGGGCGGCGGGGGAGAAGCGTTCGTAATGTGGCTGTCCGGACTCCCAACCGGCCTCTACCGTCCGGTCGATGACGTGACTCATGAAGCCGTTCGGTCCGCAGACGTGGACGAGCGCGGCCGGGTCCGGTGCCTGCGGGCTCGGGTAGGGAACGCGGTTCGTGCGCTGTCTCCCCTGCCGCTGTGATGGACCGTCAAGCGGTCATATCACGATCACGTCAAAGAGCATTTGGCACCGGTGGCGGGGTGACGGGCTCAACTGGGGTCCGGAGAAGCGATGTTGTCGCGGACGAAGACGGGTTTGAGGTGCTTTTCCGGCAGTGCGGCGGGCAGGTCCTCCCAGTCCAGGACATCGGAGACGACGCGTTCGGGGGCTACCTTTCCCGAGCCCGCGAGGGCGAGGGCGTCGGGGATGTGGGCGCGTACGTTGTCGCGGGCGATGCGCAGGGTGACGCCGGTGAGGTACATGTCGAGCAGCGGGAGTTCGCCGGGCCGGAAGTGGTTGCCGGCCGATTCGCAGATGCCTTCGGGGGCGAGCGACCGGAGCGCGAGCTTGAGTTGGTCGACGCGGCCGGTGGCCTCCACGGCCAGGTCGAAACCGTGCGGGATCGGCTCGATGGTCTCGGCGGTGCGGGCGCCGTAGCCCCCGGCGAGGGCCCGGTGTGCGGGGTCGGGGTCGACGTAGAGGACGTCGGAGGCGCCGAGGGCACGGGCGATGTCGCAGACGTACAGGCCGATGCTGCCGCGGGCGACGACCAGGACCCGGGCGCCGGGGCGGGACTTGAGGTGGGGGGCGACCAGGCGCCAGGACAGGGACCAGTTGTCACTGGCCGACGCCATGGCCACCGGGTCGAGACCGGCGGGCAGCGGGACCAGCATGGCCTGCGCGTACGGCACCCGGACCAGGTCGGAGAAGAGGCCTCCCCAATTGCCGCCGATCGGGGCGCCGTACATCGCCATGTGCGGCACCGCGCTGCAGTGCGCGGTCAGCCCGGCGCGACAGGAGTCACACGTGCCGCAGTTGATCGACCAGGGCACGACGACCAGATCCCCGGGGGCCACGGTGGTCACCGCGTCGCCGATGTCGACGACCCGCGCCACGCATTCATGGCCGAGGGCGAACGGCGGGTCGATGAATCCGTGCCCGGCCAGGATCGCGGAGTCCACGTCGCAGGAGGTGGCGGCCACCGGGGCGACGATCGCCTCCTGCCCCGACCGAAGCTTCGGGTCAGGTGCCTCGCGCCACTCCACGGTGCGCCGGGCGACGTACGTCAGCTCACGCATCGGCCCACTGCTCCTTCGCCAGGGCCACCAGGTCGGCGTAGCGGACGACGGAGCCGCCGGCGCCCCAGGTGCCCTCAGGCTGTTCGTGCACGAGCACCCACACGCGCAGTGCCTCGGCCGAGGTCAGCCCGGCAGCGCCGAGCACGGTCCTGGTGACGTCTTCGACGAGTCCGGCCTTGCGCCGCTCGGACAGGGCGCCCTGCGGAACCGTCACGTCCACGAGGTAGCGGGGTGCCGCGTCCTCCGCGGTGGCCTGTGCCCCTTCCGGCAGCTCGACCAGGTAGCTCCACGCCTGGGTGCGGAAGAAGGCGGTGTCGGGCGCGCCCTCCCACCGCAGCAGCACGGCGGCGAGGTCTCGCTGGATCGTCGTACGGCCCTGAGCGGTGAGGGCACCGGTCGGGGCGGTCAGCCGGATCATCGGCATGGCGGTTCCTCGGTTCTTCGACAGCCTCTGGCTATAACGGTCGTCATAACGAGAGGTCACGCTAGACTATGACGACCGTTATAGCCAGAGGGGAGCTGCACGCGTGACCACAAGCGACACCCCGTCCCGGGAGCGGATCGTGGCAGGTGCCGCCGACATGATCAGTCGGCGGGGCCTGAGTGCCACGAGCATCCGGGAGATGGCCAAGCACGCGAAGGCGCCACTCGGCTCGACCTACCACTACTTCCCCCAGGGCAAGCAGCAACTGGCCACGGAGGCCGTCCGTTACACGGGCGAGTGGGTCGCGCGGAGCCTCGGCAAGAGGCTGGAGGCGGGAGGACCGGTCGCCGGCCTCGACGCCTTCCTGGCCCTCTGGCGCGCGATCGTCGTCGACACCGACTTCCACGCCGGCTGCCCCGTCCTCGCCGTGGCCATCGAGGAACCGCCCGCCGATGAGACGCCGCCCGCCCTGGCGGCCGCAGCCGAGGTCTTCGACCGGTGGGAAGGTCTGCTCGCCGACTCGCTGCGGGCACACGGTGCCAGCGCCGAACAGGCCGTACAGGTTGCCACGCTGGTCGTCGCCGCCGTCGAGGGCGCCGTGGCCCTGTGCCGCGCCAAGCGCAGCATCGAACCCCTGGACCGCACCGCCGCCCAGCTCCGGGCCCTCGTCGGCGCCACGACAACGGGCTAAAAGAGCGTTTTTTCCTGTGGGTAGTGTCGGTTCCAAGTCAGGCATCGCGCCGGTTCTGGGTGGATTCGCGGGTCGGTCGTCTGCTTATGAGGTCGATCATCGCAATGCGGATCATGGCCTCGGAGCGATGCGGATGGGTCTCGTAGTCGCGGGCGAGACGGCGATGGCGCATCAGCCCGCAACCGCGAAATCTCTTCCCGGACCTTCTTCGCCCGAGCCTCCAGCAGACCGACAACCGACGGCACCAGCCACCTCCGCGAGCGGGACGAGCGGATGGACCACGTCCATCTCTCCTGCCGCAAACCGGAGTTCATGCCCATCACCCAGAACTTGACGATCACGTTCGGAAAGCGGGTGCCGCCTCAGCGCGCCGAGATGAGCTGATCGCCTGCGTACGCGGCGCCGTGGTCGGTTCGGCCGGTTCGACAACGAGGGACGCGACCCCTGATGGTCAGTGATCTCGATGCCTGATCACGAACAGGCCGATCGCCTCGGGCCTTTGGACGAGGAGGCCGAGGCGGAGATGCGGTGCTTGCTTGGCATCGTTCCGATGGGGCGTCAGGTCTGGCCTCGTACTGTCGGCGACTGGGCTTGCGGCGACGCTACGGGCGCCGATCGTGCGGGGCTCCCTGCCGCGCTCTGTCACCGGTGAGCGTCTTGGTGGTCCACCTGCAGTCCTCGCTGCCGGTCCAGGTTGACGCGGCCGTCGGTGGGAAGGGGCCGTCACCTGTGGCAGGGCAAGAACTCGGTCGGCGCGTACGAGCAGCCTGCCGCCCTGCTGTGTGACGCCGACTGTCCCGCCCTGCCCGCCCGTGAACGAACCGAAGCATGTGCTCCAACGTTGTCTTATGGCGCTCAGGTTCCGAACGGACGTCGCGGTGGTTCAAGTGCGTGCCGTGTCGGTTTTCCTAAGCTTCGAGGGCAGGGGAAACACCCGGGCTGTTCTGGACGGATACACACCAAAGACGAGAACTCGTGAACCAAGAGAATTCCGGCCGCGTGGCCGTCATCGCAGGTACCGGCGCCGACCTGGGCATCCCCAACGGGGTGATCGGCAGTGTGCGGATCGCAGGCCCGCCGGATCAAGGTGATCGTTTGCCATCGGGTCACCTCGGTGTCCGTGAGCACCAGCAACACCCACACCAGCAGGGGCGCGTGGGGGGCATCCATCCGGACAGCCGTGCTCCATCGGAGCCCGCTCGCTGCTGATCAGCCGGTTCCAGGCCTTCTGCGCGCCGAGCCCGGACACGGCCGGGCGACCCGCAGGACTGACGCGAAGACAACCATCCTCACTTTTAGACCCCTTTAGTGCACAAGCACAATCAGCTCCTTGATCGTCGAAGAGCTGATTTCTGAAATCCGGTGGTCGTACAAGGCTGCCGTGGAAAGCGGAGACATGATGGGAAAGAGTTCTTATGACTATGTCGTGGTGGGAGCGGGCACAGCGGGATGCGTGATTGCCTCCCGGCTTTCGGAACGCCCCGGAGTGCGGGTGTTGCTGCTGGAGGCCGGAGCCCGGGACGCAACCGAGACGATGGCATCTCCTTGGGGCTTCCTGGGGTTTGACCCGTCATCCCTCTGGCTGGGCGCCTCGACCGTGCAGGCCGGTACAGGCAGGGCCGCTGACGTGCTGCGCGGCAAGGCGCTCGGCGGGTCGTCGAGCATCAACGGCCTCTACCACCTGCGGGGGCACCGCTCCGGTTACGACGAATGGCCCGGCCTCGGTGCTCCGGGCTGGGGTTTCGACGATCTGCTGCCTTATTTCCGCCGCAGCGAGAGCACTCGCAGCCGTGATGCCTCCGTGCGGGGCACGGACGGGCCGGTCGTGGTCGCCCCGGTCCCGGAACCCCATCCCCTGGCCACGGCGGGCGTCGACGCCGCGGTGGAGGCTGGGTTCGCACGCGCCGATGACATCGGCAGCGGGCTGGAGACCGGGTTCGGGTGGAGTGACATGAATCTGCCCGGCGGCGCCCGCCAGAGCGCGGCCGACGCCTATATCCGTCCGTTCCTCGACCGGCCGAACCTGGACGTCGTCACGGACGCGACCGTGCAGCGGCTGCGCACCACCGCGGGCCGCTGCACCGGCGTCGAGTACACCATCGGTGGGGAGCATCTGTCCGTCGAGAGCGCCGAGGTGGTGCTGACCGCGGGGGCCATCGGTTCCGCACACCTCCTGATGCTGTCAGGGATCGGCCCGGCACAACACCTTGAGGAACACGGTATCGACGTCGTCGCCGACCTGCCGGGAGTGGGCTCCCATCTGCAGGACCATCCGATGGCGGGCGTGGTGTACGAGGCCGTCCAGCCCGTACCGTTCGTTCCTGCCAACCCGCCGGCCGAAATGATGGGCCTGCTGTACAGCGACCCCGCCGCGGCCCGGCCGGACCTTCAGGTCTACATCGTCGCCGCACCGCTCCCGTCGGTATGGGGCCTGCCGCCGGCCAACGGCTACTCCATCGCCTTCTCCGCGATGGCTCCGCACAGCAGCGGCACCGTGCGCCTGGCGGACGCCGATCCCGGCAGCGCACCCGTCGTCGATCCCGGCTACCTGAGTGACGACCGTGACCTGGAGGTCATGCGCAAGGGCCTGGCCCTGGCGCGCCGCATCGGGGAGGCCGACGCGTTCGCCGACTGGCGCAAGCAGGAAGCGGTGCCGGGCTCCGGAACGAGCGGCGAATCCGTGGACGAGTTCATCCGCAAGGCCACCGGCCCCTACTTCCACTTCACCGGCACCTGCCGCATGGGAACCGACGCCGATGCCGTCGTCGACCCTGCGAACCTTCGCGTGCACGGAATAGCCGGACTGCGGGTCGCCGATGCCTCGGTGATGCCGTCCATCCCCTCGGCCAACACCAACGCGACCGTCTACGCCATCGCCGAACGGGCCGCCGAACTGATCGACTGAGCCTTCTTCAGCGCCCACGGCGCTTCCACAACGCGCTCATCCCCGATGCCTGGACCGCCGGCAGCCGACCGGAGTCTTCGACCAGCTGCCGGCATCCTGCTTGCCGAACTCAAGGCGGCCGGCGAGCTCGAGGGGTCCAGGCCCTGTGTGGACGGCTCCCACATACGCGCGAAAGTGGGGGGAGTTGACGCCGGTCCGTCGTCGGCGGGTCAGCGGAAGGCGGCCGGCAAACACCGCCCAATGGTGAGCCATGGGGCGGTGGATCACCTCTCGGCTCGCCGGGAACCGCCGAGGTCCTGAAACGACCGAGGGCCCCGCGGGCAGCGCCGGCGAGGTGACCCAGACCCGCCCCCTCATCGACAACATCCTGCCGCGGTCACATGCCCAGGCCGCCCACAGCGCCGCCCTGCCTTGCTCGGGACACGCGTAGGCGGCATCCGCTGAACTGCGGTCGTACCTTTTGGTCACGCGCTTTCGGCCGGCCCGTGGCCCGGCGGGTGCCGGTTCGGCGAGAGCGAGGCTGCTCCGGTCGAACGGGCGTACTCGGTGGGAGTCTGACCGTAGTGCTTCTTGAAGGTCCGGGTGAAGTGGCTGCTGTCCGCGAACTGCCAGTGTGCGGCGAGTTCCGAGATACTCAGGTGACCTGACGGCTCGGTGAGGGCGAGCCGGGCCTCTTGCAGTCGCCGGTGGCGGATGTAGGTGGCCACCTGCTCTCCCACCGCGGTGAATGCCCGGTGCAGCGTACGGACGGAGACGTTGAGTTCACGCGCGAGCATCGCAGG
Organism: Streptomyces sp. NPDC002742; assembly: GCF_042888885.1. NCBI lineage: Bacteria > Bacillati > Actinomycetota > Actinomycetes > Kitasatosporales > Streptomycetaceae > Streptomyces > Streptomyces sp. NPDC002742. The sequence continues at coordinate 24,511 of NZ_JBIAQF010000033.1, read as the reverse complement.
AGAAAGTTCGGGATCAGCGAGCCGGCGGTCCGCGAGGTCCTTGGCTGCCTGGGTGAGCGCGGGAGCCAGCCGGGGTTCTACGTCGTCGAACCGGCCCTTCGTCACCGCCTTGGCCAGCTCGATCAGGGCGGCGTGGGCGGCTTCCACACCGGCCGGGCCGAGGTCGGCCACAGTTGTGTGGATCATGTCTGTGAGGGCCGTCAGCAGGCGTATCTCGGCCGAGTCCGCCGGCCCGGTGATGACCCGGTTTCCGAGCAAGGGTTTGAGCTCGCCGGGGGGCAGGACGAGGAACTTCGCCGTGAGGTGCGCCGTCGTCTCGAAGGCCGTCAGGGGCCCGAGGTGCCGGACGAGGAACTGCCCGGCCGATACGGTCTGCTCGCCACAACCCGGCGGGCCGCCCAGAGTCCATGCGCCGCGCCGCACTACGTACATCGCCACCAGATCCTGATCGCCGCCCGGGACGTCCGCTGTCCGGGTTGCCGACGCGGCGTGAAGATCGGCGATCGCCGCGCCCTGCACCTTGGCCACGTGGCCCTTGACCCGGAAGTCACCGATCGTGTCCGGGCTGAAGGCCGGCAGTTGGAAGACATCGTCGCCGATCTGCGTCTCCCACCCGCGCCGGAAGGCGTCGAGTCCCCGCGGTGCGGCGCCCGGGGCGGTCGAGTCCACTGATAACACCCCGCGCGCGCCGTCGACCTCCGCTCCGGTACTGTTCATCACTCTCCGATCCCTCACATTCATTGCTTCAACGCCGTGTTCGTGTTCCGTACGGACGTCGCCGACCGTCTCGGCGATCTCCTGCGGCGAACCGAGCCTCGTGGCCGCGTGGTCGCCATGACTCGCCCCAAATTCTCCGCGTCGGCCTCTCTACGGCCGCCGGTGCCCCGCGGACGGGCTCCGGACGCGTCGGTGAAAGGCTCGTTCCTAAGGGACCGTGAGCACGATCTTGCCCTGGATGTGCCCTCGGGCGGCGCGTTCGTGCGCGGCTCGGGCATCGGCGAGCGCAAACGTGCTGTCGATCGCGACGTGGATTGTGCCCACGTCGAGCAGGCGCCCCAGTTCAGCGAGTTGCGCGCCGTTCGAGCGGACCTGGGCGCTCGAGACCGTGACGCCCAGCTTCGCGGTCTCTTCTTCGTCGAAGTCCCCGGGAAGCACGGGGAACTGGACGCCGCCGCGCTTGAGCGTGCGCAGGAAGCGTTTGCTGTCGGGGCCGCCGACGGTGTCGAGCACGAGGTCGACGTCGTGCACGAGTTCCTCGGGACGACTCTTGGTGTAGTCGATGAACTGGTCGACGCCGAGCTCGCGCAGGAACGATTCATGCGCGCCCGATGCCACCGCGATGACACGTGCGCCCTTCCAATTCGCCAGCTGTAGTGCGAAGTGCCCCACGCCGCCCGCGGCGCCGTTGATGAGCACCGTCGTGTCGCCGTCGAGTGCCGTCGGGCGATGCCGTGCCTCCTGGAAGGGCGAGGGGTGATCGTGCCCGACCTCGATCAGGAACTGCCACGCGGTGAGCCCGGCCATGGGCGCCCCGGCGGCGTGTACGTGGTCGATGCCGGCCGGCTTGCGTGCGAGGTCCGACGCGGGCGCGGCCACGTACTCGGCGTATGTACTGCCGTTGAAGCTGGGAAAACGCAGAAGCCCGAAGACTTCGTCACCTACGGCGAGGCCGTCCGCGTCCGTGGCGACGGCCTCGACGACGCCCGACATGTCGGTCCCCGGAATCACCGGCAGGCTGACCGTCGATTCCGTCTCCCCGGGCATTGTGGTCAGCCCGCCGCGCAGGTACCAGTCGGGGGGATTGATGCCGACCGCGTGAACGCGAACGAGTACTTCGCCCGGCCCCGGTTCGGGAATCCGCACCTCGTCGTAACGCAGAACTTCAGGGCCGCCGTGCCCATGGAGCCGGACCGCCCTCATCGTGTGTGACGGCATCGTTTTTTCTCCTGCCCACGCTGCGGGATAGTCTTATCCGGATCAGTGGTCCATATAAACGGACCACTGATCCGAATATATGGACCACTGATCCGGATAGTCAAGGGGGACAGGTGCGGGCCGACGCCAGGAAGAACCGCGACCACCTGCTCGCAGTAGCGGGCACCGCCATCACCGAGCAAGGCGTCGACGTGTCCCTGCGCGACATCGCGCGCAGGGCCGATGTCGGGCTCGCGACGCTGCTGCGCCACTTCCCGACGCGCGAGGCGCTGCTCGACGCCCTGCTCCGCGCGAGCTTCGACGAGCTGGCGGCACAGGCAGCCGAGCTCGAAACGTTGAGCTCACCCGAAGAAGCTCTCGTTTCGTGGCTGCGCGACTGCGTCGCGTGGACAACCGAGTATCGGGGCGTGACCGTGCTGATGGCAGCCGCCATCGAGGACACCGAATCCGCACTCCACGCTTCGTGCGTCACCCTGCGCGCGGCCGGCGCGCGGCTCCTCACCCGCGCCCAGGCCGCGGGCATGGCGCGGAGCGATATCGATGGCGCCGATTTGTTTGCGCTGGTGGCCATGCTTGCTTGGCTCGGCGATCAGCACTCGCTCGCGCCGCGCGCCGACCACCTCTTCGAGGTTGTCGCGAGCGCGATTCTGACGAGCGCAGGGAGCAGCGAAGCCGAGGAGGAACGCCGCCCTCGGGCTCGTAGCTGAAATCATCGCGCACGCGGACCAGCGAACTCGCCCCAGCGTCGACGCGGTCGCCCGGCACGTCCCCGAACGCGACCCCGCCGCCCGACGGATGCACTGACGCCTCAAGATCAACAAATGGCGACTTCTGGGCTCACCTCGGCGACACCCCAGAAGGGTGAACCACAGCACCACCTCACGGTCAGCAGTCCACGTCTCGTGAGACATGCGAACTGCGAAGAACACCTGTGCGGTCACCGTGTGCCGGGGCAGCTGCTGCGGCACGGCAAAGGTCCCCGGAGTTGACCACTCGGCCCAACTCGACACGCTCCAAGCAGAACTGGCCTCCGTCGCCCGGATCCGGGCAGTGAGCTGCCTCGACCCGTGCGAACAGGCCAACGTCATCGTCGTACAGCCTTCCCCGGCGGGACGGGGCGAGGTCGGCCGGCCAGTCTGGCTCGGTCTGGTCAACGACCCGGAAGCGACAGGAGACACCGTCGCCTGGGTGAGTGAACGGAGTGCGCCTCCTAGCGTTTCGCCGCGTTGGTTCTGCCGCCGAGAGCGGTGTAGAGGTCTGTCCAGCGCCGGTCGGTGCCGGTTGACGGCTTGCCGTCGCAGAAGGCTTTGGCTCCGTTGGCCGTGTAGTAGCGCAGCATCTGCAGGACGGCCCCGGTGTCGGCCTTGGCGCCCGCGGTGTATCTGCTGCCGGGCGCCTGTTTCTGGTGGACTCGGCACACGAGGGTGGGGTCGTTGGTCTGTACGTCCAGTCTGCCGTCGGGCGAGGCGCCGCATCCACCGAGAGCGAGGGCGCCGAGCAGGGCTGCAACGGGGGCGATCGGTCGGCGTGCCATGGGATCTCCCGGGTGCTACAGGACGGTTTGCAGGCTGCGGGCCATCATGCCCAGGCCGACGACGAGAACGAGAGCGGCGGTGAGCAGCGCGGTGTAGGGGGCGATGCGGCTTACCCGGGCGAGCAGTGGGCGGTTGGCGAGGTGTCCGGCCCGGTCGCCGAGGTGAACCATGAGCAGTCCGACGGCGGTGAGTGCGGCCGCCATGCCGAGGCCGTAGGCCAGCACGAGGGCGGCCCCGAAGACGGTCCGGCTCAGGGCGATCGCGCCGAGGAGGACGACCAGTGCGGAGGGGCTGGGGACGAGGCCTCCGGCGACGCCGAGACCGATCAGGCCGCGGGTGGAGAAGGGTGGCGCTTCGTCGTCGCCCGACGGGTGGGCGTGGTGGTGCCCGAACGGCCCGTGGCGGTGCGACTCGCCGTGAGCGTGACCGTGGGTATGGACGCGATGGTCCGGGTGGTCGTGGCCGTGGCCGTGGTCATGGTCGTGGTCATGGTCGTGTGGCTGGTGGTCGGCATGGCCGTGGGCCTGTCCGTGCTCGGACATGGTCCGGTGCGCAGAGGCGTCCGGCTCGTTGTTCCCAGGGACGGGGCTTGCGGAGCCGATCAGGGCCGGGGCCATCTGCAGAGTGCTGCCCCTGGGGCTTTCTGCTGCGGCGGACAGGGGCCGTCGGCGTGAGCGTCGTACGGTGTCGGCCAGCAGGGCCCCTCCGACCGCGGCCACCAGCGCGCCGCTGACGACGCCGAGCCAGTTGAGTACCGCGTCGCCGGCCAGCGAGGAGAACGTGGTGAGGCACAGCCCGATCACGAGCACGCCGGCCGTGTGCGTGACGGTCACGGTGGCGCCGACCGTCACCGCGTCGCGGGTCCTGCCGCGCCGACCGGCCAGGTAGGCGGCCATGACGGTCTTGCCGTGGCCCGGCAGCAGCGCGTGGCCGGCGCCCAGCACGATCGAGAGCAGCACGGCCAGCAGGCCGACCGGAACGGTGAGGTGCTTGGCGCCGGCCAGTGAAGTCAGTTGGCGGGACAGTGCCTCGACCCGGCCGGTGAGACCGCCGGAACCCGGGCCCGCCATCGGGTCGGCGGTGCCGGACGCGCCCTCGCCCGCGACCGCCGTGAAGCGGGCCCGGGTGTCCCCGCGCGGGGTGGACAGCAGGTCACGGGGGTAGTCGCGCAGTTCGTCGGTGACCGAGGCGGCCGGCACGGTGGACTGCCGCAGGTGGGTGCGGTCGCCCTTGGCGGTGATCTCGTTCCAGCCGACCCGGGTCGCGTCCACGCCGGTGGCCACATCCAGGGTCACCGGGCCGCCTGCCAGGTCGAGCGGCGCGTGGAGGCGGCATTCCAGACGGCTGGTGCGCAGTCCCGCCTGGCCAGGCAGGTACACGAAGGCGACCGAATCCATCCTCCAGGCCAGGCGCCGTGGTGTGGTGACGGTCAGTTGGCGGGTCGTGCCGGCGCAGCGGGCCGCGGCCCAAGCGGCGCGTTCGGACACGCTCTGGCTGCCGTCCTGGTCGGCGTCGACGGTGGTAGCCGCTTGCAGCGTCGGGATTTCGGCGGTGTCGGTCACGGCGAGCACGTCCACCCGGTCGGGGCGGACCGTGAAACCGGTGTAGTGGTTGACGGAGAAGTTGCCGAGCGGATGGGCCTGCGCTGTGGGCGCAGCCGTGCCGAACAGCCACAGCGCGATGCCGGCCACCGCTGTCACACGCCGACCGAGGTGACCGTGTCTCATGGACGCCTCCGCGCCGGTGCCGTAGGAGGGACGCCGAACGGCATCCGAAGGCGTCGCCCGCCCTGGTGACCGCACTGATACCCGTCTGCGCTCCGCGGGGGCCGGCCTGCTGGCCCTCTCACCCGCGCGGCTCACCACGGCCACCGAAACGGCCCACCGGGAGACTCCCAGGCCCAGATCTCAGTGCCGCGCCCCGGACGGCCGGAAGATGACGAGCCTGATCGGCACGGCGGTCTCCGGAACCTTCCTGTACGCCATCGCCGCGGTCGACCTCGTCGTGCTGGCCGGGATCTGGAAGGTCTGGAGGCGGATGCGCGCCGGGGCCCTGGACGAGCAGGCTCTGGAGGAGCAGCTCGACAAGCGGGGCCTGGTGAACAGTCTGCTGGGCCGGGTGATGAACTCGATCGACAAGCCCTGGCAGATGTATCCGGTCGGCCTGCTCTTCGGCCTCGGTTTCGACACCGCCACCGAGGTCGCCCTGCTCGTCATGGCTGCCTCGGGTGCCGCCACCGGTCTGCCCTGGTACGCCGTGCTGTGCCTGCCGGTTCTGTTCGCCGCCGACATGAGCCTGCTGGACACCATCGACGGCTCCTTCATGAACGTCGCCTACGGCTGGGCCTTCTCGCATCCTGTCCGCAAGATCTATTACAACCTCACCGTCACGGGCCTGTCGGTGGCCGTCGCCCTGATCATCGGCACGGTCGAACTCCTCGCCCTGCTCGCCGACCAACTCGCCCTGACAGGCGGGTTCTGGGGCTGGGTCGCCGCACTGGACCTCAACACCGTCGGCTTCGTCGTCGTGGGGCTGTTCGCCGCGGCCTGGGCCTGCGCCCTGCTGGTGTGGAAGTACGGCCGTATCGAGCGGCGGTGGACCACCCCGAGTCCGCCGGCCGAAGCGGTGACCGAATGAGCGGCACCCCCGTGGTCCGCCGCGACTGGGACGCCCGTTCGGCTTCCCAGCGTTGCAGGCCCGACACGCCCGTGGTGACTTATTCGTAACTTAAGTCGCATCGCGGACACATTGCAGTGAGGCCTGCGCCCATGTCGGGCGGGGTCAGGACGGTCCGTCTGGGGCTTCGAGTGTCCACCGCCGTCAGCCGGCCCTCCCGTCCCCGGAGCGGCAGGCTCCCACCCGAAACGGATGGCCCATGGATTGCTCCCGCTCGCGCCGGAGGTTCCCCGCCCGCCCGGCCGAACGCGCGCTCGCCACCACCGGTGTCCTCGCCCTGGTGTCCGCCGCGGCCCTCGCCGGTCTGACGCCAGGCGTCAGTTCGGCCTCCAGTCACCGCGAGGCGCCACTGATCGCCGGCGACCCGAAGGCGGACAACACCGACGTCTACGCCTTCACCAGCCCGGACAAGCCGGACACGGTGACGATGGTGGCGAACTGGATCCCGTTCGAGGAACCGAACGGCGGCCCGAACTTCTACCCGTTCGCCAACGACGCCCACTACAACATCAAGATCGACAGCAATGGCGACGGCAAGGCCGACACCACCTACACCTGGTCGTTCACCGACCACATCCGTGACTCCGCCCACCAGTTCCTGTACAACACCGGCGTGGTCAACAAGCTGGACGACCCGACCCTGAACTTCCGCCAGACCTACGACCTGACGGTCACCGACGCCCACGGCACCAGGACCCTGCTCAAGGACGCCCCCGCCGCGCCCTCCAACGTCGGCAAGGCCTCGACGCCGAACTACGCCTCGCTGCGCAAGCAGGCCACCTTGCGGCTCCCGGACGGCGGACAGACCTACGCCGGGCAGGCGTCCGACCCGTTCTTCGCGGACCTGCGGGTCTTCGACCTCCTCTACGGGGGGAACCTGTCGGAGACCGGCCACAACACGCTCGCGGGCTACAACGTCAACACCATCACCATCCAGGTGCCCAAGAAGGACCTCGCACTGGGCGGCGACCCGACCCGCAACCCGGTGATCGGCGTATGGTCCACTACGGACCGCCAGGGCGCTCAGGTCAGTTCGTCCGGGAGCAAGGGCGCGCAGGGCACCTCCTCGAACCGCAACACGGACGCTGCGAACGACGGGAAGGCGCCGGGCCGGGACGGGTCGGGTTCCGGATCCGGATGGCACCAGGTCTCCCGCCTCGGCAACCCGTTGGTCAACGAGGTGGTCGTCCCGCTGAAGTACAAGGACGCCTTCAACACGCTCAGCCCCTACCAGGACCACACGGTCACCCCGGTCGTCAACGCGGTCAAGGACCCGATCCTGCCCAAGGTCGTCCAGAGCATCTACGGCGTGCCGGCCCCCGCGACCCCCCGCAACGACCTCGTGGAGATCTTCCTCACCGGGATCTGCAAGGCCTGCGGACCGATCAAGGCGGACCTCAACTCCCAGCTCCTCAACGGCGACGTCGACAAGAACGCGTTCACCCCGAGCGAGGAGCTGCGGCTGAACATGTCCGTGGCGCCCGCCGCCAAGCCCAACCGCCTCGGCGTCCTCGGCCAGGACCTGGCCGGCTTCCCCAACGGGCGCCGGCTCACCGACGACGTCCTCGACATCGAGCTCCAGGCCCTGGAAGGCGCCGCGCAGACCGGCAAGATCGTGCCCGCCCTCGCGGCCGGCGACGGCGTCAACGCCCCGTACAGCCCGCCCGGCGCATCGTTCCCGTACGTGGCACTGCCCAGCACCGCCGCGGTCAACCAGGCAGGTTCCCTCAGCCCCGACGGCGGCGTCGGAGCGGGCTTCGGCGGCACCGCCTTCGGCGGCAACCTCCCTGTCGTCGCGGCGACCGCTGCCGGCGGCGGCGTCCTGCTGGCCGGGGCCGGAGTCCTCGCCCTGCGCCGCCGGCGGGCCGACCGGACGTGACCGCCCCCGCCGTACCGGGTCGCCCGCCCTCCGCACCGGAGGGCGGGCGGCCGCGCCGCGTCCGCGGACTCACCGCGGCCGCCGTCGTCGCCGGCCTGAGCCTGGCCGCGGCCGGCGCCACCGCACTGATCACCGACCACACCTACACCCCGGCCCACGTAGACATAGGGGCACTGCCTCTACCCGAAGCTCCCGGCTCCCGGCACATCGCCGGCCCGGCCGAGCCGGCCGCCCGGCCCGTGCGGATACGCATACCCGGCATCAGCGTGGACCGCCTCCTGACCGACCTGCAGGTCCGGTCGGACGGCCACCTCGCCGCCCCGGAAGACCCCGGCCAGGTCGGCTGGTGGAGCGACGGTCCACGCCCCGGTGATCCGGGCGCCGCCATCGTGGTCGGACACGTCGACTCCCTGACCGGTCCGGCCGCCTTCTACGGCATATCCGCACTGCGCCCAGGCGACTCCATATCCATCGACCGGGCCGACCACACCCACGCCGACTTCACCGTCCGAGCACTTCGGCAGTACGCCAAGGACGACTTCCCCGACAACGAGGTCTACGCGACCACCGGTCCCCCCGAACTGCGATTGATCACCTGCGGCGGCACCTACGACCCGGCAGCGGGCGGCTACCGCGACAACGTGGTCGTCTACGCCACACTGGCCCACCCCGGCCGACCGCACCCGTCCGCAACGTCCCCAAGTACCCCATCCCGGAGCGGGAATTGACCATGGCCTTCCGCCGACGCCCGAAGCGCCGACGTCTTCTGCTGTCCGCCGCTGTGGCCGGCGTCCTCGGTGTGGCGATGTTCCTTGCCGGAGGGCTGGGCCTGCCTCCCTGGCCCGCGGCGCCCGCCGGTACCAGCGCCGCCGCGCCCGTCGAAGCGGGGAGCCCGCGAGCCGGAGGCGACCCGCTCGCCGCGGACATCACCCGGCTCCAGGCCAAGGTGCAAGCGACGCCACGGGACGAGGTCGCACTGGCCACCCTCGGACTCGACTACGTCCAGCAGGCCAAGAGCACCGCCGACCCGGCGTACTACCCCAAGGCCGAAGCGGTCCTCAAGCGCTCGCTGGCCTTTGGCACCGGCGACAACTTCACCGCGATGGGCGGCATGGCCGCCCTGGAGGCCGGCCGCCACCACTTCACCCAGGCGCTGGACTGGTCCCGCAAAGCCGTCGCCGTCAACCCGTACAACTCCTCCCTGTACGGAACCCTTGCCGACGCCTACACCCAGCTCGGCCGCTACTCCGAGGCGGCCGACGCCGTCCAGCGGATGGTCGACCTCCGCCCCGGATCGCCGTCCCTGTCCCGGGCCTCCTACGTCGCGGAACTCAGCGGCGACATCACCACCGCCCGCACCGACATGCGCCGGGCCCTCAATGACGCCGCCGGCCCCGCCGACGCGGCCTTCGCGCACTACTACCTCGGCGAACTCGCCTTCAACAACGGCGACCCGGCCACCGAACTCACCGAAGCCGAAGCGGGCCTGACCACCGCCCCCGGCTACACCCCCCTGCTCCAGGCCAAGGCACAGGCCGAAGCCGCCCTCGGAAACACCGATGCGGCACTCGCCGACCTCACCCGGGCCGTACAACGGCTGCCCCAGCCCGAATACGTCCTCCAACTCGGCGAGCTCTACCAGTCCCTCGGCCGCGACCGGGAAGCCGCCCAGCAGTACCAGGTCTTCCGCGCCGAGCAGAAACTCTTCACCAGCAACGGAGTCGCCCCCGACTCCGACGCGGCCCTGTTCGAAGCCGACCACGGCGACCCCGGACGCGCCCTGGCCATCGCCCGGCAGGGCCTGAAAACCCGGCCGTTCATGGACACCCACGACGCCCTGGCCTGGGCACTTCACGCCAACGGCCAGGACCGTGAAGCCCTAATCGAATCCGACCAAGCCCTCGCCCAGGGCACCCGCAACGCCCTCTTCCACTACCACCGGGCAGTTATCGAGCAAGCACTCGGCGACCAGAACGCCGCACGCGACGACCTCACCGAGGCGCTGGCCATCAACCCGCACTTCAGCCCCCTCCTCGCCCCCAAGGCCCGAACGGCTCTGACCGCCCTGAGCAGGTCTGCGTAGGAGACCACGCAGATAGGCATGGAGGGGAACCCTGTCGCGAACAAGCACAGGCCGGGACGGCCAGGAAGGTGCAGAGGCCCGTGGCTTGGTCAGATCGCTGGAGCAGCCGTCGGGGAGTGAGTTGCGGCGGAGGCGAGAGCCCATGGTGCCGAGTTCCGGGTTCGGTCCAATCGCCGCAGTGTTGGGCGGGCGACTGCCTGCACGCCGTCGTACAGAGTGGTTCCGGCGAACAGGCTCTGCAAATCTCCGATGCCACCAGGGGGTAATGCGTGCATCCCAGCATCACGGAGTCGGCATCTTTTTTTTGGGGGGTTCGCTCGGCGGGATCGGCGATCGCGAAGTCCGCGAGCAGGCGGTCCTGGTAGGCACTCGACGAGGTCCGGACGGTTGCCCGCATGGCGATGCCTTGGCCGGTTGCTGCGGCTGGCTACATGGCGGGCACGGCTCCGATCAATGACCTGACCTGCGAGTGGGGTGTTGGAGCGTCAACTTCAGTACGACGGACGGAATCCGCCGCTGGTGAGTTCGGTGCCTGAGCGGTCTGTGGTGGTTGGCGTGTCGATTACCTGCCCTGATCTATCGGTGCGCTGTCGGTGTGAGCCACCGCAGGCGACCGATCCGATGACCGGAACGGTTGATTCGGGACGCTGTCAGGACGCGGGGACCGGGAAGTACTGATGAGGGGACCAAGGAAACGGCCCCAAGTGGAGACGGCCCCGAGGAACCACTCGATCCTCTGGCGCGGTGACCCACCTCGGACGCTGAGGAGGGTGCACACGGTTCGTTTCGCGTGCTTTCGGCAGGGGGAGGGGCGGGCCGCTACTGCAGTGCGTGGACCGCGGCCGAGAACAGCAGGGGCATCCGGGAGGCTGCGGGAGCGATGAGGCGGGCGGTGCCAGGACGGCGACTCGCGGCCAGCAGGGCCCCGGTCAGCAGGCGGTGGCGTCGGGTCAGCCGGGTCCAGGCGCGCTCGTACTCGTCCGGTCGCCCGGCGGCCAGGCAGCGGACGGCGGCCCCGGAGGTCGTCAGGGCGAGGGCGATGCCCTCGCCGGTGAGGGCGTCCAGGCAGCCCGCGGCATCGCCGACGAGCAGGACCCGGCCGACGGTTCTGCGCCGCACCCGTTGCAGCAGCGGTCCGGCGCCCCGTACCTCCGTCGCGGCCGGGCCGCGCAGCGACGCGGTGAGGGCCGGGAAGGCGGCCAGGTGCTCGTCGTACCCGCGGCGGCTGCGGCTGAGGACCGCGACGCCCACCAGGTCGTCGCCGACCGGTGTCACGTAGGCCTCGCCGTGCCGGGACCAGTGGACCTCCACGAAGTCCGTCCAGGGTTCGACGCGGTAGTGCCGGCGCAGTCCGTAGCGGCCGTGGGAGATGCCCGGCAACTCCAGCCCCAGGCCGCGGCGCACCGGGGAGTGCAGGCCGTCCGCGGCAATCAGCCAACGGGCCGTGGTTCCGGCGGCGGTGACCGTGTCCGCGTTCTGGTGTACCTCGCCGACCTTGCCCGGCAGCATGCGCACGCCGACGTCGAGAGCGCGCTGGTGCAGTGCGGAGTGCAGCGTCGTACGGCGGATCCCCAGCCCGCTGTGGTCGCGGAAGGACGCTTCGGCGCGGGTGGCGCCGTCCACGTAGCGGATGCCGCGCAGTTCGCGGCCGGTGACCTCGACGCCCAGTGCCCGCAGCGCGGCGACACCGCCCGGCATGACGCCTTCTCCGCAGGCCTTGTCCACGGGCGCGATGAAGACGTCGTTGGAGGCGCCGAATCCGTCCAGTTCCCCCGTACCGTTCGAGCGGCAGCGTCATGTGGCGCGAGCTGACCCTCGCGCTGCGGTGCAGCCGGTCCAGGACCCGGCGGTCGGTACCCTCGGGCAGGCAGGTGCGAGCCACCATGTCGGTGATCTCGGACTGGGTGCGACGGTGCGGTGCGAGAGCACCGTGAACTGCGGCGATCCGCGTCATGTGGTTCCCGTCCGGTTACCAACTCGGGTGAGTTGCTCTGCACGTGTTCCCCGGACCGGGACTTCGACACCATGGATCGCCCGTCCAGCCGTTCGCCCCGGAGTGCGCGTGCTTCAGCCGGGTGGGCAGGGCGCCTACGATCGGCCGGGTGGGCACTCCTGAGCAGTCGACGACCGGCGGCCCCGAGGCGAGTTGGGCCGGCCGGGTGGGTGGACTCGCCGGGTCGTGCCACCCCGGACCTGTCGTGGCGGTCACCACCCTGATGGCCGCTCTCGCCGTCACCGCCGGCCAGAGCGCCGCGCGTTGTGTGCTGACCGCCGCCGCCGTTCTGACCGGGCAGTTGTCCGTCGGCTGGTGCAACGACGCGGTCGACGCGCGCCGGGACATCGCCGTCGGCCGCCGGGGCAAACCCGTCGTCGACGGCACGGTCGGTGTGTCGGAGGTGTGGGTGGCCGCGTATGCCGCGCTGGCGCTGTGCGTGCCGTTGTCGTTCGCCTGTGGTCTGTGGGCGGGCGCCGTCCACCTGGCCGGAGTGGCGGCGGCGTGGGCGTACGACCTGCGGCTCAAGGCGACAGCATGGTCCTGGGCGCCGTACGCGGTGGGATTCGCCGCGCTCCCGGCGTTCGTGGCGCTGGGGCTGCCGGGACAGCCGTGGCCGGCCTGGTGGGTCGTCACCGCCGGGGCGCTACTGGGGGTCGGAGCGCATCTGGGCGATGTGCTGCCGGACATCCGCGGGGATCTGGCGACGGGCGTACGGGGATGGCCGCACCGGCTGGGCCCGGACGGCGCGCGACTGCTGCTGCCGGTGCCGCTGGTGACCGCGTCCGCGGTGCTGGCCCTGGGGCCCGCCGGACCACCCGGCAGTTGGGGAGTGGCGGCGCCGGCGGTGGCCGGCCTGGTCGCGGTGGCGGGGACGGTGCTGGGACGCCGCCGGCAGCGGGCGGCGTTCGCGGCAGCCGTTGCCGTGGCGGTGGTGGACGTGGCGTTGCTGCTGCTGCGCGGCACCGGGATCGCCTGACCGTTCCGCCTCGCCGACCGGCGCACACCGGAAGAAACCCGCGAGCGGAGGCGGGAGTTCCCCGATTCCTGCTGCGGTTGCCGTCAGCTCGCGAGTGCCGCTTCCGGTCGTGACCACGCCGCGGTTCGTCTGACCCGCCGGTGCCCGTAGCGAGCAGGACCAGGGCGGCGATGTCGGCGAAGCCCAGTGCGTCGGCCGGCTCCTCCGGGTCCAGCCTGCCCGGCCACGTGGCATGCGTGTCCGGGATTCCGGCGCTGACCGCACCGATCTGCAGAGGGGAGACGCGAAGACCGCGCTCGCTCCGGCTTCCGCGGCGGCGAGCACGGGTCGGCGGGACGGTGCTTCATCGGTCCTCAGGTCGAGCGTCAGCACCGTGCCCCCGCCGTTTCAGTGCACGTGCCACGCGTGGGAGCTCCTCGTGCAGCAGCCGGCCGACCAGGGCACCGCCGAATACGACGAGGCCCACACCGACCAGCCAGGACTGGATGACCAGGACGGTTCCGACGGGGCCGTAGGTGATGGTGTTGGACGCGATCAGCGGCGAGTAGACGAGCAGGGAGAAGACCCTGAGACCGAGCAGCCCGACCATGGTGGCCACCGCTCCGGGCAACAGGGCGTACCAGCGAACCCGCCCGCCGAGCAGTATGCGCTGCGACCACCAGAAGAACAGGACGGCGCTCAGCGATGCGGCGAACGCGCCGGCCAGGGACTCGGGTCGCAGCGTGGTGGTGGCGGAAACGAAGAGGTAGCCGATGAGTACGCCGAGCCACACCACATGGCGCCACCTGGCCCACCAGCGGGCCGGGGGCAGATCCCAGACCTTCTCATAGCCGGACTGCACCGCCACCCCGAAGGCCAGGCCGAAAGCGGCGAGGACGACGATTCCGAACACGGTCGTGGTCCGCAGAGCCTGACCGGGGCGGGTGAACAGCTGCTCCACACGTTCTCTGGAGGCCGTCGACACGCCGAGTCCTTCCCCCAGCCACTGCGCGAACCCCCGCCCATGCTCTGGATCGGCCGAGGAGACAATGATCAGCAGCGGCACCAGAGTGATGAACCCGAGCGCCGCGAAGCCCAGCGAACGCTGCACCAACTCCAGATCGCTGCTCCGCCGCCATCCGCGTCCGACTGGTGAATGGCTGATCACGCGGCTCAGGCGTTCGAACAGAGAGGAACGGCCCGCAGCACCCGAAGTCTTCATCGGCATGCCTCTCGACTACCACGGTCGGCACCGGCGCCCCGAGAGGGCGCGACGCACAGCCTCCCCAACGGCTCAGGAGATCGAGCATCATGCCTTCCCGGACTTGCCCAGCAACCGCTGCGCCGGGATCGCGCCGCAGGCACGCGAACTCTGTGAGAAGCACGCCATCCTGTACGTCACGGGCCCGTTGTGGTGGTAGTACGCCTCCACCCGGCGACGCATCCTGCGCTTCACCGTACCGACCGGCTGAACGCGGAACACAGCCGCCGCGGTCCGACCGGTGTGATGTGCGTACCGGATTTCTGCGGCGGCTGTGCTTCCTGCGGGGAGGACGGAGTGGAGTCACTGACCGGCAGGCGCCTACATGTGCAGCAGTCGTTCGGTGATCTCCCGGTACTGCCTGAGCGCGAGCCGTAGTCCCTCGGTCTGCGCATCAGTGTCCTGCCAGCCTGCGCGCAGGACTTGGCGGCGTTCTGTGAGGCTGTTGGTGAACTGGGTGGCGGCCTCGTCGAAGGCGGTGTCGGCCTCCTCCACTGCCTGGCGCGGGCTGTCGACGAAGGTGTGAAGGGCCTGCTGGAGACGCAGGGTGAGTTTGTCCCGGTCGCCCTGCGGGAACAGCTCCGGGCCGGGCCTGTGATCGGGGCTGTCGGTCTTGGCGCCGGGCTCACGCAGTGTGCGACCGGGTTCGGTGCGGAGTGGCTGCGGGGCGGGCTGCGTCGTGGGATCCACGGCCTCGGGCCGGGGTTGCCGTGCGTGTTCGGCGTTGTGCGACATCACGTGCTGCTTCCCTTCGGGTGGCGTCGGTTCAGTGCCCACGGGGCGTGGCCGTTGCCGTCGGGGGACGGCGGACGGTGCTGGTCGACGTCGCCGACCTGTTCGGTGACCAGCGTCTCGAAGAGGACTCGGGCCTCGATCATGGCCTCCCGCATTTCCTCGGTGTCGCCCTGGCCGTGTGCCGCTGTGTGCACGCTGCGGTAGCCGTGGACATGGGTGGCGTGGTGGACGGAGAGGGCGGCGGTCTGGTCGTCGAACTGCTCGCCGTCGGGGAAGCCACGATCCCTCGCCAGGCCGGCAAGGAGCGCGTCGGCCGCGGTGACGGCCTTCTGCGGTGATTCGACGAACTGTTCCTGGATGTCGGCCCACTGGGCCCTGTACCGCGCGAGGTCCTCAGGCGACAGCGGCTGCTCTTCGAGGGAGCCGTGCTGCTTGACGCGCTCGCCGAGTTCCTGCTCGGCCGCTTTGGTGTCGCCGTCGTGGACGGCGACGGCACGGTCGTACTCGGGTCCGAAGCGGTGCTTCAGCCCGCGCCCACCGTCGGCATGGATGCGTCCACGTCCGACGATGAGGATGGCGACCGCCGCGATGACGATCACGGCGATGATCACGGTGGTGAGCATGGCGGCCTTCTCTGGCTCTCGGCTCGTAAGCAGCTTTGCTGCATTGCTGTTCCCGTCAATTCCTTTGGGCTGATTCCGCGTTGGCCTCCGGGTGGTGTCCACGCGATCTGGGCGTCACCCGGGGCTGCGCTGGTCAGTGCCTGAAAGCGTCCTTGGCCTTGTCGCCGGACTGTTTCAGGTTTCCGGAGATCTGGTCGGTCCTGCCTTCGCGCTGCAGCCGCCTGTTGCGGGTGGTCCGGCCTATGCGTTCGGTGACCCGGCCTTTGAACGCCTGGGTCTTGTGCTTGATCGTCTGTCCGACGCTCATGGCTGTCCTCTGCTCATTCGATGGATGGGCTTCCGCGGGTGGGAGAGCGCGCTGGTGTGGACTACCCGCGACTGCGGCGGTATCGGCGGCCGCCGCCGTGCACACCGCCGCCGCGCCCGCGCATGGCGAAGCCGGCGATCCAGAGGACCAGGAGGACGGCGGCGACCCACCAGAGGGCCTGCATGGTGAAGCCGAACCCGAACACCACCAGGATCAGCAGAAGGAGAAGAATCCACAGGATCATTGCCGGGCCTCCAGATCGCGGGAAGTTCCTGAGTCCGCGGGGGCTGGGCGAAGCGGCAAGGTGGGATGCGTCGACCGAGTGATCCGGAGTGGCATGGCCCTACGCCGTGCTGTCAGTCAACGCCTGGCGACTTCCCGTGTCAACGCAGTGTCGACACGGGGGAGTTCTACGAGCTGGGCAGAGGCTGCTGGGGCAAAGGGATTCGCGATGAGGGCTTCGGTCGGCTCGGTCGGCGGCGACGGCAGGATGCGGTCCTCCCACCACGACAGGCCCAGCACGGTGGCGAGCAGGACGAAGGGGGCCGAAGCTGGAACGATCAGTACGTACATGTGTATCGCCTGCGATGGGATGCGTGCGACGCGGCGGGCAGTGGATTGTTGCCCGCTTGGAGCGCATCGAGGCCGCGCCGGGATCGCGTGGCGACGGCGATTGCGGGAGCTGCCAGTTGGCGGCGGGGCAGCTTCCGGCGCTGATGCGCGAGGTGCGCCCCCGAAGGAGCGCGAGAGGTGATCGACGCTGCCGGGGGCCGGGGCCGTACTGCGCACGCTAGCTCTCGCAGCACTCCCTGAACAGACGGCAAGTGGCCATCTGTACCGGGCAGAAGACCGTTACATGGGGCGCTATCGGCAACCTCTGGGCAGGGTTAAGCTGTTCGCACACGCCCCAGCCCCCGGCAGTGATGCCTTGTTCCACTCCGGGAGGCCCGCCGTGTTCGTTCTGCTTCTCATCCTGATCATGGTCCTGTTCGGCCTCGGCTTCCTCAACCCCCTCTGGTGGGTGGCCGCGGCCGTGCTGGTCTTCGGTGCCACCCGCTACGGTCGCGATCGCCGTGGCGGGGGCTGGATCCGTGGCGACGGTTCCGATCTCGGGGAGTACCGGGACCACGAGAGCCGCCGGGATCGTCAGGACCGATGGGACCGCCGCTACAGCCGTCGGCACCGGGCGCGCTGGAGGCGCGAGGACCGTCGGGACCACGAACACCGCGGGTGAACAATGAAGTCGTCCGACATCCCGAAGTTCCGGGACGGCGTCGGCCGCACCGGACGCGCCGAAATCGTCGAGAGAGGCACGTGCCATGCATCGCACAAGCATGCTCCCGAAGGACTGGTGGGATCTGACGGCCGAGACCTTGGCGGAGAACCCGACGGGTCAGGATGTCGTGGCGCTGCGCGCCGAGATCGATCAGCTGCGGCGGGCGCTGGCCGGCCGTGCGGTCATCGATCAGGCCTGCGGCATGGTGATGGTCCTGGCCCCCTGCCGCCAGGGACCGGCCAGGAACCTGCTGGGGGACATCGCACAGCAGTGCAACACCGAACTTCCGGACGTGGCAGCGGCCGTGGTCGCCGCCTGGGAGGGCGAGCCGCTCTCGTGGCGGATGCAGCGGGCACTGCGGCGTGCGCTGCGGCGGCTCTACGCGGAGGACCGGGGGTGCGCCTCGCGACCGACAGATGAGCCGTCCGGAAGGGGAAGGCCGTGATCCATGCAGCCGATGTCCGTGAGTGGCGCGACTGTGACGTCATCGACAGCGAAGGCCACAAGATCGGTGTGCTCGAAGCGGTCTACGTGAACACCACCACCGACGAGCCGGCCATGGCCACGGTACGGACAGGGCTGCCCACGCGGCACAGTCTGCTCTTCGTCCCCATCGAGGACGCGATCGTCGGGCCGGGCTATCTCAAAGTCGGCTATGTCAGAACGCTGGTGAAGCGAGCTCCTTCGATCGGCACCGACGACGTGCTGCCCGCCGGGCAGGAGGAAGCGATCTTCAGGCACTACGGCCTTCCCTACCAGTCCGGCGCAGCTGGCGAGAGGCAACTGGCGCGCCGCTGAACGCCCATGGAAACGAAGACTGCGTTGAGAGGACCGCGTTGCAAGGGCCGCGTTGTGAGGTATGCACCATGCACCAGGTGACTACGCCCCGCGAAGAACAGCCGATGTTGACGGTTGTGCCTTTGGCGGGGGACGCAGCGTTGGCTGTCGAGATTCTCGAACTGCGTGCCGAAAACGAGCAGTTGAGCCGGGCGCTGGAGAGTCGTGCGGTGATCGACCAAGCGCGCGGCATGGTGATGGTCCTGGCACCGTGTTCCAGTGAGCGGGCCTGGGACCTGATGGTGGACATATCGCAGCACTGCAACGTCAAACTCCGGAGCGTGGCCGCGGCCCTGGTCGCCACGACGCAGGACGAGCCGCTCCCGGAGCAGATACAGCGGGAACTGCCCGGAGCGCTGCGGCGCCTGCATGCGACAGAACGCCGGTGACGGCTCACGCGATCACGGGGCGGCACCGGGGGGCTGTGGTCTCACCCCTCCGGTGCCGCCCCGCGATCGCGTGGCGGCCCGTACCGCTGTTCCGGCAGAGGATCGGCGACCTCATCGCCGGAAGAAGCGGAACGGGCAGGACACAAAGCCCCTGGGCGTCGGTGGGCACTCCCCGCTGGGGCGGGGCGTGCCCAGAGGCAGGTATGAACGGCCCGCGGCGTCGGAAGGCTGCATCGGCGTGCCTGTCGACCACCACGGGCAACGAAGGTCTCACGGACTGTCCGACGTCACGCCGCGCACCCCGGGAGAGAAGATCGCCGCCGCTGCCGTGAGGCGCAGCTTCTCCAGCACGTCGATCTGGCCCCGCGCCCGGTCCAGCAGATCCTGCAGCCGGGATTCGTCCAGACGGGGCTCCCCCGCGGCCACGACAAGCAGCGTCCGCCAGATGAGAGTCTTCCCCTCGACTCCCAGCCGTAGGGTCTCGAGCTCGATGAACGTGCTCAGCCCGGAGCGCCGGTACACGACTCCGTTTGGTTTCAGGCGCCCCAGCCGCTCGGCCGCCCAGCCACCGTAGACCTTGTAACGACGTGCGGGGACGCCGAGTGCGTCCATGAGCTCGAGCAGGGTCTGCCGGTCGTGGGCGATCTCGTCGGAGATGCGCTTCAGATCGGTGCCGCGCGCCGAGTGGCGGTGCTGGTGGGCGATGCGCTGCGCGAGCCCGATGCCGAAGGTGGCACCGGCCAAGTGGTCATTCAGGTAGATCCCGAGCTTGTCGCGATGCATCCCGGGCGGCCCCTTTCTCGACTGTCCTCGTCGGTGCGACCGCGGACAGGCGGGCTGTGAGCACCGGCGTCGGATTCCCCGCACCACGACAGCAAACCGCGAGAGAACGGAATCGACGGGGCGAAATGCCGGGAAAGGGCCCGAACGGCTCACGGGTCCAGACACTGGAGGTCTGCATCGGAATCCCTCCGCGCCAGCCCGGCAGAACCTGCCCCAGGCAGCGGACTCGGCGACAACGGCCCTGATACAGCGACAACCACGCGGAGCATCACAGGCGCCGACAGCAGGCCCGAGCCGGGAGTGGTCAGTGCTGCGTCGGCGACGCCCAAGACGATGACCGACAACTCAGCCGGCTCCGCTCCGGCCGCTGCGCGTCACCGCGCGCATCAATTCCCCGGCCCGGGGCACTCAAGAGCGGTGGACGCGTACCGCGCGCCCACGCCATGGGGAGGACATCGTGACCTCGTCCAACACGCAAGGGCGCGGCCGGGCCGCGAAGTCCGCGGCCCGTACCACGCAGAACGAGACGCTGACCGCTGCGGGGCGAGCGGGCTTTGCCGCCCGTGGCATCGTGTATGTACTGATCGGACTGCTGTCCGTCCGCATCGCCGTCGGGAGCGGCAGCGGCCAGGCGGACCGCCAGGGTGCGCTGCGCGAGATCGCGGCGCAGCCCTTCGGGAAAGTGATGCTGTGGGCGTTGGTGGTCGGCTTCGGCGCCATGGCGCTGTGGCGAGCTGCCCGCGCCGTGCTCACCAGGGGGCCCCAACGGAAGGCGAGTTCGCGCGTGCTGGACGGCGGCCGGGCGGTCTTCTACGGCTTCGTCTGCTGGGGCACGGCCACGTATGCCGCCGGAGGCGGCCAGGGTTCCAGTGGCAACGCGAAGTCGCAGGACTGGACCGCATCCGCGCTCAAACTGTCCTACGGCCAGGTACTGGTGGGAGCCGCGGGCTGCCTGCTGATCGGCATCGGCGCGGTACTCGCCGTCCGGGCGGCCATGCGGCGCTTCCTGAAGCAGCTGGACACCGGCAGCATGAGCCACCGTACGCGGCAGATCGTCACCGCGCTGGGCGTGGGCGGAGGCGTGGCGCGTGGCGTGGTGTTCGCCGCAGCCGGGATCTTCATCTTGGTGGCTGCCGTCCGCTTCGACCCGCACGAGGCCAAAGGCATGGACGCGACGCTCCGCAGCTTCGCGCAGACACCGGTGGGGCCATGGCTCCTGGTCGCCGTCGCGATCGGGCTGATCCTCTTCGGCGCCTTCTCCTTCGCCTCGGCCCGCTGGCGCCGCCTGTAACACGGTGACCGAAGCCACTGCCGGAGAGCCCTTTCGGCAGCGTTGGAGGAGGCGACAGCCAGCGCCAGGACGGTCAGGTCACCAGGCCGGGGAGGGGTTCGGAGTCGTCGATGAAGGCGCGGGCCACGTCGGACAGCCGCCGGTTGTGAGCGCGGGCGTAGCCGCGCAGCGTGGTGAAGGCCCGTTCCATGTCGATGTTCTGGCGTTCGGCGAGCTTGCCCTTGGCCTGTTCGATCAGCACGCGGCTGTTCAGCGCCGTTTGCAGCTGCTCGTTGAGGACGGTGCTGCGATGAGTGGAGCGTTGTTGCAGCAGGCTGATGGTGGCGACGTCGGCCAGGGCCTGGGCGACAAGTGTGCCGACCGGGTCGAAGGGGCCGGGGGCGGCGTGGAAGAGGTTCAGGGCGCCGACGGTCTCGTCCCGCAGGCGCATCGGCAGGGCCTGGACGGCTCCGAACCCACTGCGGTGGGCCGCGGTGACGAAGCGCGGCCAGCGGTCGACCTCCCGGGTCAGGTCGGGGACGATCACCTGTGTGCCGGCGCGGTAGGCCTCCAGGCAGGGGCCTTCGTCGTTCTGGAGCTGGAAGAGTTCCAGCAGGCGGACCTGTTCGTCGGAGGCGGCCATCACGCGGAGCTTGCCGTCGCGGTCGGCGAGCAGCACCCCGGCGGCGCTCGCATCGAGCATGCCGACGCAGCGGTCGGTGAGCAGACGCAGGAAATCGATGAGGTCGAAGTCGGCGACCAGGTTGTCCGCCAGTTCGACGAAGGTCTTGGACAGGAGCTGTTGATTCATCATGCACACCCTCGATTGGGACCAGTCCCGCCGGGAGGGAGGCGGGAAGTGCAGCACGTTCGTCGGATGGCACCGGTGCGTCAGGTTTCCTCGTCGGTCCGCGTGGGTTCCGCATACGGAGAGAACCGGAGTCGATGGGCCACCACGTCGGCGGCGACATCGGCGAGCCGACGTCCCCGTATATAGGCGTAGGCACGTAGCCGTACGAAGGCTTCGTCGATGCCGACGCCGAGCTGGACGGTGAGGATGCCGGTGGCCTGGTCGATCTCCGCCCGGTATCCGCCCAGGTCCTCGAAGCCGCGATCCGGCAGTGCGCCGTCGACCGGTGCGCCCGTCTCCTCGATCCGTGCGTCGAGCAGGAGCAGCGTGGCGAGATCGGCGAACGCCAGCGCGTCGGCCAGTTCCTCCGTGCTCAGCACGGTCGGCACGTCGGCGTACAGGTCCAGGACTCCCGGGCTGATCGCCCCCATCTGCAGGGGGAGCGCGAAGACCGCGCGTGCTCCGGCTTCCAGGGCCGCATCCGCGAACACGGGCCAGCGGTCCTGCAGTTGACCGGTCAGCAGATCGGGTGTCAGGACGGCCGAGCCGTGGGTGAAGGCGTCCACGCAGGGTCCCTCGCCGAGGGTGAGCTGGAGTTCTTCCAGTTGTTCGCTGATGGTGTCGGTGCTGCAGAGGGGATGGCTTGCGGTGGTCGTGGACATCGCTGATATGCCGGCCCCGCCGACCGGGAGTGCTGCCACGGCGGCGGTGCACACGTCCAGCACGCCGACCCGGGCACCGCGTCGGGCGGCCTGCTCGGCGACCAGTACCTGGATGCGGGCCGAGCGGCTGTCGGACCTCACTTGGGCCACCGGGTCCAGGCGTCGTGTGCCAGTCTCTCCAGTCTCACCGCGGTCCGTTCCCCGAGGGGGAAGACCAGGGCATGGAACATGGTCGGGCCCGGCCGCCACACTTTTCCGACGTCCCGCCATCCCCAGGAACGGAGCGAGGTGAGGGCCGGGTGGTCGTCCTGATCCACGAGGGTGGCGCCGAGTGACGCCTGGTGGTCGCCCAGCAGCCGCTCCTGCAACCGGCAGGCCACGTCCTGGTCCCGCGGGTGTGGCTGGACCAGGACGCTGGTGATCGCGAAGACGCCGCCGGACGCGGTGAGTTGCTCAATGCTCTGCGGCAGCGCTCCGTCGAACCCGGTCCACCAGAACCCGTCACTGCGCACCGGGAATCCGAAGGCGCATCCGACCAGGTGGTCCGTCTCCGCGATCACCATGGCGAACCCCGGCCGCCGGATGTCGCCGGTGAGACGGTCCAGGAAGTCCTGACGGCTACGACTGCGGTACGCCTCAGCGGCAGACGTCTCGCGCGAGTCGACGTACAGATCTGCCAGCCCCCCGCCCAGGCCCTGCGCCTGCCAGCGGTTCACGCGCCGCAACCGCACCGCGTCCAGGGTGGACGACTCGCCTGCACGGGGTCGGTGCGGCTGCCCCTGCTCCGGCTGGGCTGTCACCGCACATCGCCCGACAGGACAGCCACCAGCGGAACATTCCGGTGCGGCGCAGGCGGAGCGGCCGGGGCAGGGGCGTCCCCGAGAGACGGTGGCACATGCCCGAGCGGAAGGCCGAGAAGCCAGAACCCGGAGCCGGTGAGGTCGAGGATGCGGCCCAGTGCCGATGGCGGGTTGTGGAGTCGCAGGATCCCGCCGGCTTCCGTGGTCTTCTGTGCGGCGTAGAGGAAGGAGTTGAGGCCGCTGCAGTCGCAGAAGGTCACGTGGGTGAGGTCGACATCGATGATGCGGATACCGTCGCTCAAGCACCGTGCCAGTGCCGCGCGCACCAGTGGTGCCGATTCCAGGTCGAGCTCACCGGCCAGGTTGATCAGTGCCCGGTGCCTTCGATCTTGACGGTAGACGGTGAGCTGTGGGAAGTGCATGACGCCTCGGTTCGGAAGACCATCCGGCAGCACACTCGGTGACGCCGGGGTTCCCGGCCCTCTTGGCGCGTTGTCGGCAGGGGCGTACGTTCGGCGGAGGTGGAGCGACGGCCGGTCCGACAGTCCGTGCGACAGGACAGAGGACCCACCCGGTTCTCTCCAGGGATGCGTCGGGTGCCGGTCCCAAGGTCCGTTCCCCGCAGCCATCTGTGTCGTGAAACGACAAGCCGCCGGGGTCCAGGACGCCTGTTCGGCAGCATAGACCTCGCGCGGGTGCTCCAGGTGGTCCGAAGCCGCCCGGTCTCAGAATGCGGACGGTGTCAAAGGCCAATGGCGCTTGCATATCCGGTGCCCTGCGCGGCAGTTGGGGGAGTGGCGCGAAGGCGGCGCCCCGCCAGTCGCTCAGGTGTGGCAGTCCGTTGGCTGCCCGAGGAGGCGGCTTCGCATGACGGAGCCGAACGGTTGAACCCTGCGGAAGCCCGATCCCGAAGATCCCTGCATTGGTGTGGGCACGATGCTTCAGCCCGCACGGACCGGGCTTCAGGAGCCGCCGGAGACCCGGGGCCGGACGGCCACGCGGACGGGGTGGTGGAGAAGATCGCCGGGATCGCCCCACGTGAGGGGAGGTCCCCAGTCACCCGCACTATGGGCGCGGTTACACGACCGGGTCCCAGGCGGCCACGCGAGCGCGGGACGCGGCGTCAAAGTCGAGGTCGGCGAGAAACCGACCGCCATCGACCTCCACGTCGTCGTCGAATACACCTCCACATCGTCGTCGAATACGGGGTCAGCATCCGCGAGGTCGCCGCACAGGCCCGCGAGAACGTGATCGCGGCGGTGGAACGGAAGACGGGCCCGGAAGTCGGCGAGGTGGACATCGCCGTCAACGACCTGCACCTGCCGGACGAGGACACGCCGCAGACCAGCGAGGACCACGTGCACGGCGACGGCACCGCGGCCGTGTCCGTACAGATACCCTGCGATCACGGTCAGCAAGGCGCTGAGGAGCACGGTGAGGATGGTCTGCCGGAGGAACCTCACCAGGGTGTCGTAGAGGGCTGCGGCGGCGTCCTGCGACTGGGCTGCCGGAGGCACCGCGTCCAGACAGATCTGGCGGACCACGGCGAGTGCGATGAGCAGCCCGCACATCATGGCGCCGATGCCGATGCCTGCGGCCATCAGCGCAAGCCGGTGTGAGGGTGCCGCCCAGATGCCCAGCCCGGCGAGCACAACCACC
>NZ_JBIAQF010000032.1:0-87663 GCF_042888885.1 Streptomyces sp. NPDC002742 | reverse complement strand
TGCTGCGCCTCGGTCGCCTTCTCACTCGGGCCGGCCATCGCCCGGGCACGGATCGCGTGCAGCTCCGCCACACGTCCACGCGCGTCCGTCGGTTCGATCGCCGTCAGAGGCCTGTCGTCGACTGCGGTCAAGTGAGTTCCTCCTCAAGTGCGTCGAGCGCGTCACGCGTGTCGAGATGGTCGAGTGCGTGATCGGCGTCAAGGACATGACGGACTCCCGCGAGCCGCCGCCGACCCGTGTCGGGGACGCGGCCGCCCACGAGTACCGCCTCGGGCGGGAGCCGGCGCACCACGGTGCGGGGAGCCGCTCCCTTCATCGCCACGGCCGCCGCGTGGCCCGGACCGCACGGCACGTCGACGACGCTCCAGTCGTCCGGTCGCGGCGGCGTGCCAGGGCCTCCCTCGCCGAGGTACACCTCGGACGTCCAGCCGCCGACCCCCACGCCGGTGCCTTTCAGATAGGCCTCCTTGCGGGCCCAGAGCCGGGCGAAGCGAGCCTGCTGGTCCGGGGCCGGCAGGGCCGCCAACTCCCGCCGCTCCCACGGGTGGAGAGCCGACCGGCAGACATCGACCCGCTCCGGGCGCGGCAACCTTTCGACATCGACGCCCACCGGAGCGCGGGCCACGCCGACCAGAACCGCGCCCCGGCTGTGCGACAGCGAGAAGTGCGGGGCGTCGGGCCCGGCTCCGGTCAGGACCGGGCGGCCGTGCGGACCGCCGCACCGGGGGCAGTCCGCACGGGCGAACACCAGCTCTTTCGGCGGCGTCCGCAGGTACCCGCCCAGCAGCCGGCGCAGGGCGATGTGCGCGGCCACGTACAGAGTGCGGTCGCCGCGCAGCCGGAAGGCGTCCGCGCGGCGCCGCTCGGCCGCGTCGAGTTCGTCGAACGCGAGTGGCGCCTCCTCGGGCGGCGTCAGCAGCCAGACCGCCAAGTCGCCTTCCCCGATGGAGAGTTCCTGCCCGGAGACGGGCGTCACGTGGAACGGCGGCGTACGTCGTCCAGCAGAACGGCCTGTCGCAGGGTGTCCGCGCGCGGGGCGCTTCTGGCGCTCACCGCGGTGACGAACGCGGCGACCGTGGCCGCTACCTGGTCGGCCGGCTCCAGCCGGATCTCCTCCGTCTCGGTGCCCCGGTGCAGACCGATCACGGGCACGAGGTCCGCCGGCGGGGTGAAGGCCCGGTCCACGGTGATCCGGCCGTCGCTTCCCCACAGTTCGTACCGGGAGAGATAGGCGTGCTCCATGCCGAACGTGAGGTGCGCGGTGACCCCGCCGGGAGTGGCCAGCAGCGCCGCCCCCGCGGTCTCGACCTGCCGTCCGGCGCCCCGGGTGAGACGCGCGCCGACCACGTCGAGACCGTGTCCCAGGAAGTGCAGTGCGGCCCGCAGCGGGTAGAGACCGACGTCCGCGAGCGCGCCGCCGCCGAGTTCGGCGGAGTACCGGATGTCGTCGTCGGCGAGCGGGGGGATGGCGAACTCCGCACGGAAGGAGCGGAGTTCGCCGATCCGCCCCTCGGCGACCAGGCGCCGCACCGCCTCGTGCCGGGGATGATGGACGAACATGACGTTCTCCATCAGAGCCACACCCTGCTTCGCGGCGAGGTCCAGGAGCCGCTCGGTGCTCTCCGGGTCCGTCGTCAGGGGTTTCTCGGCCAGCACGTGCTTGCCCGCGTTCAGCGCCGCCTCCACCCAGGGGGCGTGCAGTGCGGCGGGCAGGGGCACGTACACGGCCTGGACGTCGTCGGCCTGGAGCAGTTCGGCGTACCCCTGGACGGGACGGCAGCCGAAGCGCCGGCCGACCTGTTCGGCCCTGGCGCGGTCGCGGCTGGCGACCGCGGCGACCTCCAGACCGGGGGAGGCGGCGAACGCGGGCAGCATCCGCCGTACCGCGATGTCCGCGCAGCCGAGCACCCCGATGCGTACCGGCCCGTTCATCGGGCAAGCGCCGCGGCGGCGTTGAGGCAGGCCAGCAGCGTGCGGGCCTGGACGTTGAGGTAGTGGCCGTGGCGCACCAGCCAGGTGAGCTGGTCCGGCGTGACCCAGGTGTAGCCGGCGGGAGGATCGGACGGTACGTCCAGACCGTCGGCGTCGACGATCAGATACCGGCTCTCGGCGTTGAGGAACCGGCCGCCCTCCTCCGAGTGCACGGCCTCGTACCGGATGCGGTCCGCCGGCGCCTCCAGCACGGTGTCGAGGAACGACGGGCGTTCCTTCTCGGGCAGGTGGCTGTAGTTGTCCGGTGTGTACTGCACCGTGGGGCCCAGCTCGACGGTGTCCAGGAACCCGCCCTCGACCCGGGCGTGCACCAGGACATGGGGGATGCCTTCGAACGTGCGGGTGAGGAAGGCGGTGACGCCGAGACCCACCGGCTCGAACAGCGGCTGGGTCCAGCCGGTGACCTCGCGGTTGCCGGCCTGCACGGCGACCGCCACCACCTTGAAGTAGCGGCCCTCCTCGTGCTCGACGGTCATCTCGTCGCGCCGCCAGCCGGGGAGCCCGGCCAGTGGTACGCGTTCGGCGTGCACGTCGTGCCGCGAGCGCTCACCGGAGATCCAGGACAGCAGCTGGGCGTCCGACAGCAGCGCGTCGGCCGCCGTCTCCGGGACGGGCAGGCAGGACAGGACGGTACGGGAGTCCATGTTGACGACATTGTCCTGGTGCAGCAGCTCCGCTATCTGCCCGAGGGTCAGCCAGCAGAAGTCGTCGAGGAGCGGTACGTCGTCGTCCGTCAGCACGATCATGTTGCGGTTGGACTTGTGGAAGAACCACGAGCCGTGCTCGGACTGCAGGACGTCCGCGACGACCCGGCCGCGGCCCGGGCCGACGAAGTGCTCCAGATACTTCACGTCCGCGCCCTGGTGGACCTTCGTGTAGTTGCTGCGGGTGGCCTGCACGGTCGGGGACAGCTGGAGCAGGTTCGGGTTGCCGGGCTCCATCTTCGCCTGCATCAGGAAGTGCAGGACCCCGTCGAACTCCTTGCCCAGGATCCCCAGGATGCCGACCTCCGGCTGCTTGATGATGGGCTGGTGCCACTCGGCGTACGGGCCGTCGCCGTACGGGTCGCCCCGCTCGGTGACGTGCAGGCCCTCGACGGTGAAGAACCGGCCGCTGCGGTGCACGAGGTTGCCGGTGGTGTCGTGGAACGACCAGCCGTCCAGGCGGCCGAAGGGGATCCGGTCCACGCGGAAGGCGTTGGCGCGGCCCCGCTCCGCGAGCCAGTCCGCGAAGTCGGCGGTCGCCCGGTGCGCGCCCTGGGTGGTGGCGGCTGACAACGCGAGCCGGTTCGCCAGCGGCTTCGCGTCTTCGCGCGGTTGAGGGACGAGAGGCAGCATCAGGGAACTCTCCGTGTTCGACGTGTCTGATGTGTCTGAGGTGTCCGGGCGTGCGGCCCGGACGGATGTCCCGGGCGGCCCTTGGTCAGGCGTACACGGATGCCGTGAAGTCGCCGAGGATCCGTCGGTGGTAGTCGGGGCCGAAGCCCATCTGCGCGACCTGTGGAACCAGGGCGCGCAGCTTCTCGGTGGAGATCACGTGCTGGCGGCCGCCCGTGTCGAGGTACTCCCTGCGCGCATCGAGCCCGAGGGCCTCGGCGAGAAGGTCGACGACCTCCTCCACCGGAACCGCGAAGCCCGACGCCACGTTGACGGTCTCGGCACGCAGGTCCGCGGCGAGCAGACGGTCGACGACGGTGACGACGTCGCCGACGTCGATCAGGTCGCGGGCCGCGCCGCGGTGCACGCGGACGACGCCCTCCCGCAACTGCCGTACCAGCGTGGGCAGCAGCTGGTGCTCGGGCTGGTCGGGGCCGACCAGATGCCCGAGCCGGAGGATGAGGTGGTCGGCGCCGGTCTCGCGCAGCAGTTCCTCCAGGGCGAGCTTGTGCGCGCCGTAGGGGGTGCAGGGCTCCACCGGGACGTCCTCCCTGCCGGGGCCCTCGGCGAGTCCGTACATCCCGGTCGCCGCGGTGGAGAAGAAGAGCACCCGCCGTCCCTCGGCCGCGCACCGCTTCGCGACCTCGCCCACCAGCGCCGCCTCGCGGGCGAAGTCGGCGTCCGAGGTGCCGCTCGCCCAGGACACCCCCGCCGCCAGGGCCACGGTGTCCGGATGCCGGCCGGCCAGCGGACGCAGGTTCCCAGCCAGGAAACCGGTTCCCACAATGTCCATACGTCGTCGTCCCGATCTCTGGGGGTAGGAGGGCCGTTCAGCTCAGCCGCGCGCGGCCACGAACTCCTTGATCGAGGCGGTGACGTAGTCCAGCATCTCGTCGGTGAGCGCCGGGTAGACCCCGATCCAGAAGGTGTGCTCGGTGATGAGGTCGCTGTTGGTCAGCTCGCCCACGATCCGGTGCGGCTGGTCGATGTAGGCCGGGTGTCGGGTCAGGTTGCCCGCGAACAGCCGACGGGTGCCGATCTTGCGCTCCTCCAGGAAGTCCACCAGCTCGGCGCGGCGGAACGGCGCCTCGGGGTCCACGGTGATCACGAAACCGAACCAGCTCGGCTCGGAGCGCGGGGTGGGCTCGGGCAGCAGCAGCCCCGGAACCCCGTCCAGGCCCTCCCGCAGCCGCTGCCAGTTGCGCCGCCTCGCCTCGATGAAGGAGTCCAGCTTGGCCAGCTGGGTCAGCCCGAGCGCGGCCTGGATGTCGGTCGCCTTCAGGTTGTAACCGACGTGCGAGAAAATGTACTTGTGGTCGTATCCGGCCGGCAGCGTGCCCATCTGGTACTTGAACCGCTTCAGGCACCGGTCGTTCTCGCCCGGCTCGCACCAGCAGTCCCGGCCCCAGTCCCGCAGCGACTCCACGATCCGGGCCAGGGGGAGGCTGGCGGTCAGGACGCAGCCGCCCTCGCCCATGGTGAGGTGGTGCGCCGGGTAGAAGCTGACGGTCGTCAGGTCGCCGAAGGTGCCGGTGAGCTTCCCGTCGTACAGCGAGCCGACCGCGTCGCAGTTGTCCTCGATGAGGAACAGGTCGTGCTGTTCGGCGAGTTGGGCGATCTCGGTGACCGGGAAGGGGTTGCCGAGCGCGTGGGCGATGATGATGGCCCGGGTCTTGGGGCCGATCGCGGCCGCCACCCGGTCGGCGGTCGCGTTGCAGGTGGTGAGGTCCACGTCCACGAACACCGGGACGAGGCCGTTCTGCAGGATCGGGTTGACCGTGGTCGGGAAGCCCGCCGCGACGGTGATGACCTCGTCGCCGGGCTTCAGCCGCCGGTCCTCCAGCGTGTGCGAGGTGAGGGCCGACACAGCCAGCAGGTTCGCCGACGAACCGGAGTTCGTGAGGTGGGCCTTGCGGCGCTTGAGGCGTCGGGCGAAGGCCGACTCGAACTTGCGGGAGCTGGTCCCGGCGGCGATGCGCATCTCCAGCGCCGCCTCCACCAGGGCCGCCCGGTCGTTCTCGTCCAGGACGGCGCCGGACGGCCAGATCTCGGTGGTACCGGGGATGAACTCCCGGGCAGGGGAGGCCTCTCGGTGGTAGTCGCGGACGCCTTCGAGTATCAGGTCCTTGCGGTCGCTCATGGTCGTTTCCCTTCTTCGGCCGGTGCGTCGGCCGTGATCCCGAGTGGTGTGCCGGGCCGGGGGTGCTCCGGCGGCAGTACGGAGGTGAGCAGCTCGCGCAGGGAGTCGTCGAGGCTGCGCAGCGGGCGCCAGCCGAGCAGGTGCCGCGCACGGGAGACGTCCAGGCACTGCCACGCGACGTCGGTGCGCGAGCCCGGTGCCTCGGCCGCCTCGGCCACCGGAAGCTCCAGCCCGCTGAGTGCGATCATCCGGTCGACCAGGGCGCGCATCGGCACCGCCGTGCCACGGCCCACGTTGATCACCTGACCGGCGACGTCCGCCTCCGGCGCGGTGGCCGCGGCGAGCACCGCCGCGACGACGTCCTGCGCGTCCACCAGGTCGCGGGCCGCGCGCAACGGCGGAAGGCGCAGTTCGGCGGCCTTCTCACCGCGCGCGTCGGCACGGGCGGCCGCACCGAGGTGCGCCGCGACCCGGCCGAAGAGACTGCCCTCGGGAACCCCGGCGCCGATCACGTTGGCGAGCCGCAGCACCACGCCGTTCACCCCCTGCTCGCGCCGGGCGCGCAGCACGGCCCGCGTGCCCTGGAGCTTGGTGCGGCCGTACGGGGTGACCGGCGCGGGCTCGTGCTCCTCGCCGGTGGCGGCGTCCGGGGCGCCCGCCCCGTACTCGTGGACGGTGCCGAGCTGGACCAGCCGTACCGGCGGACCGGGCAGCGCCGCGAGCGCCGTGACCACCCGCTCGACCAGTTCGGCGTTGCCCGCGGCCATCTGCGCCTCGTCGGCCTGCCAGGCCCGGCCGGCCGCGTTGACCACGACGTCGGCGCCGGCCTCGGCGAGTACGTCGGCGATCTCCCGCGGCGACGCCGTCACCAGGTCCAGGCCGATCGCCGACACGCCGGGTCCGCCGGCAGGCGAGGGGACAGCCGCCGAGGTGCGCGAGACCAGGTGCACCCGGGCGCCGTCCGCGACGCAGGCCGCGCCGATACGGCGGCCCAGGAAACCGGTGCCGCCGAGGACCACGACCGAGAGCCCGGTCACCGGCCGCTGCTCAGACCGCACGGCTCGTACCGTGCTTGACGGACTTCCACCAGTCGGGGTTGTCCCGGTACCAGGCGACCGTGTCTGCCAGGCCCGTCTCGAAGCCGGTCTGCGGCGCGTAGCCGAGCTCCTCGCGGATCTTCGACTCGTCGATCGAGTAGCGCAGGTCGTGCGCCTTGCGGTCCGCGACGCGGCGGATCATCTCCTCGCCCGCGCCGGTCAGTTCCAGCAGCCGCTCCGTCAGGGCGAGGTTGCTGTACTCGTT
Organism: Streptomyces sp. NPDC002742; assembly: GCF_042888885.1. Taxonomy (NCBI): domain Bacteria; kingdom Bacillati; phylum Actinomycetota; class Actinomycetes; order Kitasatosporales; family Streptomycetaceae; genus Streptomyces; species Streptomyces sp. NPDC002742. The sequence continues at coordinate 80,853 of NZ_JBIAQF010000032.1, read as the reverse complement.
GCCGCCGCCGATGTTGTAGACCTCGCCCGCTCGCCCCCCGTTGAGCACCAGGTGGATGCCACGGCAGTGGTCGTCCACGTGCAGCCACTCGCGGACGTTGCGGCCGTCGCCGTACAACGGGACCTGGCGGCCCTCCAGGAGGTTGGTGACGAACAGCGGGATGACCTTCTCGGGATGCTGGTAGGGACCGTAGTTGTTGGAGCAGCGGGTGATCGAGAGGTCCAGGCCGTGGGTGCGCCAGTACGCCCGCGCGACCAGGTCCGACCCGGCCTTCGAGGCGGCGTAGGGGGAGTTGGGGGCCAGCGGCCATTCCTCGGTCCAGGAGCCCTCGTCGATCGAGCCGTACACCTCGTCCGTGGAGACGTGCACGACCCGTTCGATCCCGCTCTCCAGCACGGCGTCCAGCAGGGTCTGGGTGCCCAGGACGTTCGTACGGAAGAACTCGCCGGCGCCCTCCAGCGAGCGGTCGACGTGGGACTCGGCCGCGAAGTGGACCACGGCGTCGTGGCCGGGCACCAGTTCGCGCAGCAGGTCGCGGTCGCACACGTCGCCGCGGACGAACACCAGCCGCTCGTGCGAGGCGGGCAGGTTCTCCCGGTTCCCCGCGTAGGTCAGCTTGTCCAGGGCGGTGATCTGGGCGCCCTCCCAGCCGGTGTACTTGTCGGCCAGCAGGCCGCGCACGAAGTGTGAGCCGATGAATCCGGCCGCTCCGGTGACCAGGATCCTCATGCCGCGACCTCCACTCGGGTGTGATCTCCGACGATCAGGCAGTGATGGCCCGTGCCCGGGCCGGTGGTGCCGACGGACGCGGCGCGCCCGATGAGCGAGTTGCGCAGCCCGCGCACTCCGGTGACCGACGCCTCGTCCAGGGCGATGGAGCCCTCCAGCCGGCTGTCGGTCACCGTGCAGTCCCGCCCGATGGAGGTGTGCGGGCCCACATGGCTGTCCCGCAGGACGGTGCCCGCGCCGATGATCGCCGGTCCTTCGATCCGGGAGCGCACGACGCTCGCCCCCGCCTCGACCACGACCCGGCCGACGAGCACGCTCTCGGCGTCGACCTGTCCGTCGACGCGCGGGGTCAGACCGTCCAGGAGGTGGGTGTTGCACTCCAGGACGTCCTCGACCTTCCCGGTGTCCTTCCAGTAGCCGTCGTAGATCCTGGCGCGCACGTCCGCGCCGGAGGTGACCAGCCACTGGATGGCGTCGGTGATCTCCAGCTCGCCACGGGCGCTGGGCGCGATCGAGGCGACCGCCTCGTGGATGGCGGCGGTGAAGAAGTACACGCCGATGAGGGCCATGTCGCTGCGCGGGTGCTGCGGCTTCTCCACCAGACGCAGCACCTCCCCGTCGGGGCCGAGTTCGGCGACGCCGAAGGAGCGCGGGTCGGAGACCTTGTGCACGACGACCTGGGCGGCCGGGCGCTGCCGGGTGAAGTCCTCGGCGATCTCGACGACTCCGTCGGGCAGCATGTTGTCGCCGAGGTACATCACGAAGTCGTCGTCGCCGAGGAACGGGCGGGCGATGGACACGGTGTGGGCCAGTCCGCGCGGTGCGTCCTGGGGGATGTAGACGACGCGTACGCCGAACCGGGCGCCGTCGCCCAGCGCGGCCTCGATCTCGGGACCGCGGTTGCCGACGATGACGCCGACCTCGGTCACCCCCAGCTCCCGTACGGAGTTCAGCACATGTGCCAGCACGGGCGTGTTGGCGATGGGTATGAGTTGTTTGGGCATGGAATAGCTGAAAGGCCGCAGGCGGGTTCCAGATCCGCCGGCGAGCACCAGAGCCTTCATCGAGAGGTCCTCTCGGTTCGTGTGTTCATGCCGGGACGAGCGCGTCGAGCACGTTCGCGGGCGAGGGCATGGCGGCGATCTCCCGGGAGAGTTCGCGGGCCCGCTCGCCGTATCCGTCCTTGGACAGCAGTTCCTGGCAGGAGTCCGCGATCGCGTCGGCCGAGTCCTCGCCGGGCAGCAGCGTGATCGCGGCCCCGAGGTCGGCGACGCGACGCGCCGGCTTCTCCAGCACGGCGCCCTTGGGAACGAGCAGTTGGGGCACACCGGCGTTCAGTCCGGTCAGGGTGCTGACGCCGCCCCCGTGGTGAATGAGCAGATCGCAGGTGGGCGCCACCACGTCGAGGGGCACCCAGCCGGCCCGGACGCCCGGCAGTTCGTCACGCAGGACGTCGGCCACCGCGTCGGGCGCGGCGACGATCAGCTCGACGTCCCAGGCGGCTACGTCCTTGGCGAGACCGCGCAGGAATTCGAAGTTCTTGTCGTAACTCTCCTTGGCGACCCGGCTGCCGGACGTCACCAGGACGCGGCGGCGCTCGCCCCGGCTGTACATCCATGGCTCCAGCCGCCGTTGGCCGTTCGCCGGCACGTAGCGCATCTGCCGGGCCGGGGCGGCGTCGGGCGGCCGCAGGCTCGGCGGGCAGATGTCCACGAACACATCGGGGGCGGGCAGCCGGTCGAGCCCGAACTCCGCCAGTTCGGGACCGAGTTCGGCGTCGGCGCCGGGATGGATGCCGTCGGCCTCGATGGCGTCCCAGGTCTGGCGCACATGCGGCACGCCCAGGTGCAGGGCGAGCAGCGGGGCGACATAGCTCATCGTGCCGCCGACGATCAGGTCGGGCCGCCAGGCGCGGCCGAACTCCAGCATCCGCGGCAGGCTGGAGGCGGCCATCCGCGCGAACCAGCGCCCGGTGAACAGTGCCTGCTCGGCCGGGTCGGAGGGAATCTCCTCGGGGTTGCCCGCGCGGTCCAGGGTGATGAAGTGCCGGATCGGCAGATCGGTGGTCGCGATGCCCGGCAGGCCCGAGGAGGTGATGACCGGGACCATGTCGTCGTTGGCGGCCATGACCACCTGGTGGCCCGCGTTGCGGGCGGCGGTGGCCAGCGGGGCCAGGGCGAAGACCGTCGCCGGGCTGCCCGCCGCCACGAAGAGCATTCTCACGGTGTCCCTGCCTTGCTGAATCGGGGCAGGAGGCCTGCCCGTACGGCCTCGGCCACGGTCGGCGCCTTCGCGTCCTTGTCCGAGATGAGGGGGGTCTCCGGGCAGTTCCAGGGCAGATCGAGCTCCGGATCGAGCGGATTGACGTCGATCTGGGTGCCCGGCACATACGTGGTGGAGACGACGTAGCAGATGCAGGCGTCGTCGCTGAGCGCGAGGAACCCGTGGCCCACGCCTTCGGGGACGTAGACGGATCGGGCGGAGTCGGCGTCCAGTTCGTTGACGTGGTGCTCGCCGAAGGTCGGGGAGCCGATCCGCAGGTCCACGACGATGTCGCGCAGCGCGCCGCGCACGCAGGTGACGACCTTGGCCTGGCCGGGCGGAATGCGCACGCTGTGGATGCCCCGCAGCGTGTGCCGTCTCGACACGGAGTAGTTGATCTGCCGGGGCCGGAAGGCGACCCCGGTGGCGCCCTCCAGCGCGTCGCTGCGCAGGGACTCGTAGAACGTCCCGCGCTCGTCCGGGATCTGGTCGGGTGTGATCAGGTAGGTCCCGGGCAGGGTCAATTCCTCGATGTGCACTGCAAGCTCGCCTCTCTCGGTTCCGTGGTGGCTCCCACGAGCCGTTCCAGATCGGCGGCAACGGCTGCGGGGGAGGGCATCGCGGCCATCTCCGCGGCCAGGCGGCGGGCCGACCGGGTGTGGCGCGGGTCGGACAGCAGCTCGTCCAGGGCCCGGCCGACGACCCGCGGGTCGTCCTGCCGCGCCGCCGTGTCGAAGGACAGCCCCGCACCGGTCGCGGCGAGCCGGTCGGCCAGCGGGAAGTGGTCCGCCAGCTGGGGCAGCACCAGTTGCGGCAGCCCGAACGCCGTGGCGGTCATCGCGGTGCCGGCGCCGCCGTGGTGGACCATCGCGTCGCAGGTCCCGAGGAACAGGTGCAGGGGCAGCGGGTCGACCGTCCGTACGTTCCCCGGCAGCGGTCCGACCGCGGAGCGGTACGGCTCCGGCAGCGTGAGAAGGATCTCGGTGTCGGACCGGGCGGCGAGGGTGTGCAGCAGGCCGCGGACGAAACCCTCGCCGTGCAGGGCCGGGGTGTTGCCCAGCGAGACGGCGACCCGCCGCCGCCCGGCTCCCGGGCCGGGGTCCGCCCGCACCCAGGCCGGCGTCCCGGCGCCCCCGCTGTAGGGCACGTACCTGATCGGCACGCCCGTCTCGCCGTCCGGTATCCGCAGGGTCGGCGGGCACGGGTCGAGCAGCACGGTCGGATCCGGCAGTCCCGGCAGTCCGGGCAGCCCGAGTCGCTCGGCCGACTCCCGGACGTCGGCGCCCACGAACCGCCGGGCGGGGCCGGAGATGGCATCCACGGTCCACCGGTGGTGCACCACCGGCACGCCCAGCCGGGCACCGATGAGCAGGGAGCAGTACTCCAGCGGGTCGGCCAGGATCAGCCCGGGCCCGAACTCCTCGGCGAGTCCCAGGTAGCGGTCGAGCAGCGCGGCGGCGTGGGCCCACCACAACCTGCCGTATCCGCCGAGCAGTTCGGGGGCCGGACGGGGCCGGGCCTGCAGGGGCCGCTGTTCCGCGGGCAGATTTCTCAGCAGCATGGCGTTGACGTCGAACGACTCGCCCACCTCGACTCCGGTGAGTCCGCAGGCCCGGACCGCGCCGAGGACATCGGGCTGGCCGAGCACCGTCACCTCGTGGCCGGCCGAACGCAGCCCCCACAGCAGAGGGACCAGAGGCAGGAAATGGGTCGGTACAGGGGTGGCGATCACCAGTACGCGCATCTGACGGACAGTCCTCTCCGGCCTCTGCGGCGCGGTCAGCGGCGCTCGGCGGTCAGGCGCTCCAGCAGGGGAACGACGTCCTTCGGCGCCGGCGCGGCGAGCATCTCGTCGTACAGACGGCGCGTGCCGAGGGAGAACGACGGGTCCTCCAGGAGCCGCACGAGCTGCTTGTGCAGGACCGCGACGTCCAGGGCCTCGGGATCGGCGACCAGACCCGCGCCCATGTCCTCGACGTACCGGCCCGTGACCATCTCGTCCCACATCGGCAGCGGCACCACGAGCTGGGGCACCTGGAAGGCGACCGCGGAGGCGAAGGTCCCGCCGCCGCCGTGGTGGATGACCGCCGAACTGGTCGGCAGGACCTGGTTGAGCGGCACGTACTCGACGGTGTGGACGTTGTCGGGAAGGGCGCCGACCGCGGCGAGCTGCTCGCTGTTCAGAGTGGCCACGACCTCGATGTCCAGGGCGGACACCGACTCGAAGAACTCGCGCATGGGGAAGCCGCTGTACTTGCCGAAGATCTTGCGGCGGCTCACCCCCAGGGTCAGCACCACACGCGGGCGTTCGGGCCGTTCGTGCAGCCACGCAGGGAACGAGGCCGCGCCCGTGTAGGGGACCCGGCGCACCGGGACGCGCGTGAGGTCGAGCCGCTGCTGCATCCTGGACTGGGTCAGGTCGAGGGTCCACTGGCCGAGCAGCATCTCGTCGCTGAACTCCAGCCCGTACCGCTCCAGGATCGGGCCGTACCAGCCCAGCCAAGGGTGCTCGGTCAACTCCGCGTCCGGGTCGGCCAGTTCACGCTTCGTCCGCTCGTGGATCACGGCGATGTTGTCCGTGCCCCAGACCAGCCGGGCGTGCGCGGCGCCGCAGAGCCGCGCGGCGATGGGCGCGGGCAGCATCAGCGGGTCCCACAGCACGAGGTCGGGCTTCCAGGCACGGGCGAAGTCGACCAGGTTGTCCAGCACGGGCCTGCGGCCGCCCGGCTCCGCGGGCTCGGGGTAGTGCATCCTGAACATGCCGGCGAAGACCGAGCGCGCCGTGCGCCAGCCCTGCGACTCCTCCGGTTCGCACGCGTCGAAAGAGAGCGTGGGGCGGTCGGGCTTGCCTTCCCCCGTGTTCTTGCTCAGCGCTTCCGGCAACTCCTCGGGCGCTCCCAGCGGTACGGCCGTGAGCCCCGCCGCGCTGATGTTCGCGATCACCCCCGGGTCCACGACGCCCGCATGGCTCGCCACGACGACCTCGTGCCCGGCGCTCTGCAGCGCCCAGGCGAGCGGGACGATGGGATACAGGTGTGCCGTCGCCGGAAAGATGGTGAACAGGACGCGCATCGTTGGACTCCGTTCGTGTTCGGGTACACGGGGGTGTGAGGGGACGTGGACGGGCGCGGAGCGCGTGAGGACGTGCGCGGCGCGCCCGGAGCGTGTCAGGGCGCGGCGCCGGCCCCGCCGGTGCAGGCGACGAGCGCGCCCGTCGCCGACACGGCTGTGAGGAACGCGAGCGCACCCGCTCGGCCGGCGTCGACGGACGCGGCCGCGGCCGTGGCCGGCAGCGCGAGCACCGCGCCCAGCTGTACGGCCGTCTGGTAGACCGGCACCGCGAAAGCCCGGCGCTCGGCCGGAATCCCGGCCGTGGCCTGAAGGTTGAGGGCGGCGAAGGACAACACGAAGCCGGCCTCGACGAGGAGCAGCGCGGGCAGCACTCCGGTGGCGTACGTCTCCGGCGTCCCGGTCAGCAGGGCGGTCACGCAGCCGAGCGCCGCGGCACAGCTGCCGGCTCTGATCAGCCGTTCGGTGCCGAAGCGCCCCACCATCCGGCCGGTGAACGGCAGGGCGAGCGCCAGCGGCAGACAGGCCGGCAGGAACGCGAGCGCCGTGCGCCAGGAGCTCCACCCCCACTGGTCGTGCAGCCGGTGGACGAGCAGCATCAGCAGCCCCAGATACGTGCCGTTGAGGGTGGCCGCGCACACCGCCGAGCGCCGGAACGGACCGTTGCGCAGCAGCCGCGCCAGGGTCACCCCGAGCGGCGCGGCCGGCGTCGGCGCCGCGTCGCGGGGGATGAGCCGGAACCCCGCCGCCAGCAGCACCAGCGCGACCGGGGCCGGGAAGACGGGGTTCCAGCGCCAGCTCAGTTCGGTGAGCGCCCCCGAGCACAGCAGTCCCGCGGTGAACCCGGTCGCCCCGAAGAGCGAGTACACCGACACCGCCCGGCGCTGTTCGGCTCCCGGGCGGAACGCGGTGCTGATGATCGCGAGCCCGGTGGGCGCGGTCAGCGCGGCGCACATGCCCTTCACCCCCCGGGTGGCGACCAGCACGGCAGCCTGGTCGGTGAGACCTCCGGCCACCGAGGCGGCGATGAACACCGGCAGCGCGGCCAGGTACACGTTCCGCCTGCCCCAGCGGGCCACGAGGCGCGGACCGAGCAGCAGCAGCGCCGCGAAACCGGCGGCGAAGCCGCTCATCACCCACTGGCCGCCGAACGTCGACAGACCGAGGTCCCGCTCCATCGCCGGCAGCGCGACCAGGACGACGGATACCTCCAGGGCGTCGATGAGCATGTTGCCTGCGAGCACGAAGAGCAGGGCCCGCCGTCCCGCGTCGGTGCGGGGCGCGGGGTGTGAGGAGAGCGTCGTCATGCGCTTGGCCGCCCGCTCGCTCAGCCGAGCAGGGTGCCGCCGCTGGCGTCCAGATAGGAGCCGGTGATCCAGCGGGAGTCGTCGCTCGCGAGGAAGGCCACCACGTCGGCGACGTCCCGGGTCTCGCCGACCCGGCCGAACACCGAGTAGCCCGACATGGCCGCCACCGCGTCCGGGTCGTCGAAGACCGGTGTGCCGTTGTCGGTGATGCCCGGACCCACGCTGTTCACGGTGATGCCACGGGGCCCGAGGTGCTTCGCGAAGTGCAGGGTGAGCTGGTCGATCGCGCCCTTGGTCATCGCGTACGCCACCTCCTGCGGGTTGGCGACCCGGGTCAGCCCCGAGGAGATGTTGATGATCCGGCCGCCCTGGGGAAGGTTGTTCAGCGCGCGCTGCACGAGGAAGTAGGGCGCCTTGGCGTTGACGGCGAAGAGCCGGTCGAACGCCTCCGGTGTGAGGTCCTCCGGGGCCAGTCCGCCCATGACGCCGGCGTTGTTCACCAGGATGTCGAGCGTGGTGGCGCCGGTGCGTTCCTTCAGCTCCCGCTCCAGCGCCAGGAACAACTCGTGCACGTCGCCGGGCACCCCGAGCTCGGCCAGTATCGAGAAGGCCCGGCCGCCCTCCTTCTCGATGGCCGCGACGGTCTCGCCGGCGGCCGCGCGGTTGGCGGCGCAGTGCACCGCGACGAGCGCCCCCTCGCGGGCCAGCCGGATCGCCGTGGCCCGGCCGATGCCGCGGCTGGAGCCGGTGACGAGCGCGGTCTTTCCGGTCAGTTTGCCCATGGTGTTCCTCCTGTGCGTGATGTGCTGACGTTTCGGTCCGGGAGCGCCTTGCGCGGCCGGGCCGCCGGACTCCGGCACGGCCGGACCGCCGCCGTCGAGCCCGCTGATCATCGCGGCGAGGTGGCGGCGGGCCGCCCCGAAGCCGAGCAGTTCCCGGAACACCGTCCGCACGCCGTCCACTTCGGGCCCGCCGAACAGCAGCTGCGCCTGTGCCTCGATGTTTCCGAGCACCCGCGAACCCACCGGGTGGCGGACGGCGTGGTAGGTGTCGAGCAGTTCCTCGCCGGCCCGGCCGGCGAGGTGCGCGGCGAGCTTTCCGCCGAGATCCGCCGCGTCCTGCAGCCCGAGGTTGAGTGCCTGGCCGCCCACCGGCAGCTGGACATGGGCGGCGTCACCGGCGAGGAACACCCGGCCCACGCGGTAACGGGCGGCCTGCCGACGGGCGTTGTGGAACGCGTTGAGCCAGAGCGGCTCGGCGCCACCGAGGTCTTCGCCGGTGACGTGCGCCCACACGGCACGGACCTCCGCGAAGGAGGGGGTTCGTGACCGGCCGGGAACCCGGTCGAAGGCGTGCACCATGACGCGGGTGACGCCGTCCGGTCCGCGGCGGGCGTTGGCCACCCCGTTCGGGTGCCGCTCGAAGCGCCGCTCCCGCAGGTCGACGCCGGCCAGATCCGCGCGCAGCAGCTCCTTGGTGGGGCCGGCCCCGGGGAACGCGAAGCCGGCCAGCCGGCGCACGGCGCTCTCCTCGCCGTCGCAGCCGACGACGTACGCGGCGCTCAGTCGCAGCCGCTCGCCCGCCGACGATGTCGCGACGACGTGCACCCGGTCGACCGCCTCGGCCAGCCCGGTCACGGTGTGGCCGCGCCGCACCTCGGCCCCGAGCCCGGTCGCCCAGTCCGCGAGAACGGCCTCGACGCGGGTCTGCGGCGCCTTCCACTGGCCGGCGTACGGGCTGTCACCGGCCTCGGCCAGGTCGAGAGGGAGGCCGCCGAAGTGGCCGGGCCCGGCGTCGGGCGGCGGCCCGAGCCGCTCGACCAGGCCCCGCGCGTGCAGCAGTTCCATGGTGCGGGCGTGCAGGATCGACGCCCGCGATTCCGTGGTGGGCGTGGTCAGCCGCTCCAGCACGGTCACCCGTGCCCCGTCGGTGCGCAGCTCCCCGGCGAGCAGCAGCCCGACCGGTCCGGCGCCGACGACGAGCACGTCGGTGTCCAGGACGGCCATGGTCAGCGCTTGTTCTCGGCGTAGTCCTTGGCGTGGCCCAGGGTGGCGCGGCTGTTGGCACTCAGCGCACCGCGGACGTACTCCCGCGCGTCGGTGACGCCCGCGCCCGGGCCCAGGACGGCGGTGATGTTCGCCGTGTTGAGGACCACGGTGTGCTGCGAGGTCACGGCGACGCCGCTGGCGCTCTCCGCGAACGTCCAGCGGCCGGTGTGCAGCGTCATCAGAGCGGGCAGGGTGACCTGCTTGTACGCGATCAGATGGTGCGGGAAGACCACCCGGTAGGACTTCGTGGTGTGCGTCGAGCCGTCCTTGGCGCGCGTGTCCATCTCCAGCACCTGCAGCCCCGGGGTGTCCTCCGAGAAACGCACGGAGGCCACGTGCGGCAGCCGTTCCGCCCACAGCCCGGCCTCGTTGACGAAGTCGTAGGCGTCCTTGGCCGCGCCCGCCACCTCCACGGTGTCCTCGAAGGAGAACGTGATCTCCTCGGAGGCGTGGGCCAGTTCGACGTTGGTCTTCAGCGCGGCCAGCTCCGAGCGGGAGTTGCGGTCGACGGCCTCGTCGATCCACTTCAGACCGTCCGGGTCGTCGTCGACGGCCCGGTAGTCGTGCAGCAGCCGCACCCGCGAGGACGTCCCGGACAGCGGCTCGATGATCCACGTGCCGCCCATCGCGGCGACCGGCGGGGTGGAGACCTCCTGGCGGAACGTGATCCGCAGGCTCTCGGGGTCCAGAGTGCGGCGCGAGGTCCAGTTCTTCGCCTCGCCGTTGGCGGTGGCCCAGATGCGGATGCGCTCCTCGTTCGCGCCGCGCTCGACGTGGTCGACGTAGAGGGTGGGCGGGAAGATCCGCGGCCAGTTCTCCACCTCGGCGATCAGCCGGTAGACGGCGGCGGCCGGGGCCTCGACGGTGATGGCGTGCTCGACCTGACGGGTCGTCATGACGTGTTCCCCTCCGTGTCTCAGAAGTTGCCCAGGCCGCCGCAGACGTTCAGCGCCTGGGAGGTGATGGAGGCGGCCGTGTCGGACGCCAGATAGCCGACCAGGCCCGCGACCTCGTCCGGCGTCGAGTACCGGCCGAGCGGGATCTTCGCCTGGAACTTCTGGAGAATGGCGTCCTCGCTGGTGTCGTACGCGGAGGCGTAGCCCTGGCGCACACGCTGCGCCATCGGCGTCTCGACATAGCCGGGGCAGACCGCGTTGACGGTGATGCCGGTGGGCGCCAGCTCGTTGCCGAGCGCCTTGGTGAGGCCGACCACGCCGTGCTTGGAAGCCGAGTACGGGGCGCCGAGCACCACGCCCTGCTTGCCCGCGGTGGAGGCGATGTTGATGATCCGCCCGCGGTCCTTGTCGCGCATGCCGCCCGCGGTGAGCACCTCGCGCGTCATCAGGAAGACGCTGTTGAGGTTGGTGTTGATGACGTCGAACCAGAGTTCGTCGGTGATGTCGGCGGTGACTCCGCCGCCGGAGCGGCCCGCGTTGTTGACGAGTACGTCGATCGTGCCGAAGCGCTCGACGGCCTGGCGCACGAACCGCTTGACGTCGTCCGCGGAGCGGACGTCGCAGGGGGTGCCGTCCACCTCCAGCCCGTCATCGAGGAGTTCCTTGACCGTACGGGTCACGCTGTCCTCGGTACGGGCGCAGAGGAACACCCGGTGGCCCTGTTCGGCCAGCAGCCTGGTCACCGCCAGGCCGATGCCGCTGGTCGCGCCCGTGACGAGGGCGACCTTCGGGTTCTGCTGCGTCATGTCTGTCTCCTGGAGAAGGGATGGGAGGCGTGGAGAGGCGAAGCGGGAGAGAGGCGTGGGGAGAGGGCGCGGGGAGAAAGGCGCGCCGCCGGTTCCCGCCGGAGGCATCGACGGTGACCGGCGGGAACCGGCGGCGCGGTCCGGGGCCGGGCTCAGCCGATCTCGGCGGGCTCCAGCAGGGCGTTGACCGCCTCGATCAGCTCGCGCGGCGTCCTGGCGTCGGTCAGCGCGTCGTCGTCCAGGGTGATGCCGAACTCGCGCTCGATGCGCCCGCCGGTCTCCAGCATCGCCAGGGACTCGTAGCCCAGCGACTCGAAGTCGGTGTCGGCGATGTCCCCGTCGAGGTCGGCGGCTTCGTCCGCGCCGGCCCCGTCGCGCAGGATGCGCCTGAGGTCGTCGAGGGTGAACTCGTGGGAGGGCATGGGTGAGTGTCCTTTCGTCGCTTGGGTGGGGAGTCGGGTCACGCCGGTCCTCCGCGAGCCGGGTGACCGGCGCCGCTCGCCGGAGGGCAGGGCCCTACGCGGCGGCGCGCACCACGACCGCGGAGTTGAAACCGCCGTGGCCGCGGGCGATGACCAGGGCGGAGCGCACGGCGGCGGTCCGTTCCTGGCCGACGACCAGGTCGAGGCCGTGCTCGGGAGCGGGGGAGACGCCGATGGACGGCGGGATCACGCCGTCGCGCATCGCGAGGAACGCGGCGGCGAGGTCCAGGGGAGCCGCTCCCGAGTAGAGCCGCCCGGTCATCGTCTTGGGCGCCGTCACCGGCACCGCCCTGGCCCCGAACACCTCGGTGATCGCCGCCGCCTCGATCCGGTCCAGCTCGGGGATCGCGGCCGCGTCGGCGAACACCACGTCGATGTCGCGGGGCGTGCACCCGGCGTCGGCCAGGGCCAGTTCGACGGCCTTGCGCAGACCCGCCGGACGCCCGCTGCCCGGCCGGGGGTCGAGTGTGGAGCCGTATCCGGCGATCTCGCCGTAGATCTGCTTCGCGCCCCGGGCCCGGGCCTGCTCCAGTTCCTCCAGGACCAGCAGGGCGCCGCCCTCGCCGGCCACGTGGCCGCTCGCCGCGGCGTCGAAGGGCAGGTAGGCCCGTTCCGGGTCGTCGCTCGTGCTCAGCCGGTTGCTCGCCATCTGGGCGACCCAGCCCCAGGGGCAGATCGAGGCGTCGACGGCGCCCGACATCACCAGCCGGGTGCCCTTGCGGATCTGCCGCCGCGCCTGGGCGACCGCGTCGAGCCCGCCCGCCTGGTCGCTGACGACCACGCCGCTCGGACCGCGCATACCGTTGCGGATGGAGATCTGGCCGCTGTTGACGGCGTAGAACCAGGCGAACGACTGGTAGGCGCTGACGTAGCGGCTGCCCTGGCTCCACAGGGCCTGCAACTCCCGCTGGCCGAACTCGAAGCCGCCCGACGAGCTGGCCGTGATCACGCCCATCTCGAATTCGGGCAGCTCCCCGGGGCGCACCGCGGCGTCCTCGAACGCCCAGTCGGCGGCCACCAGGGCGAGCTGGGTCATCCGGTCGGTCTGCGGCAGCAACCGGCCCGGCAGATGCTCCGCCGCGTGGAACCCCTCTATCTCACCGGCCAGTTGGCTCGGATACTGGTCGGGGACGAAGCGTGAGATCCGGCCGATGCCGCTGCTCCCCTTGCGGGTCGCCGTCCAATAGGCCTCAGTACCCAGGCCGTTGGGCGCGACCACGCCCAGCCCGGTGACGGCGACCCGGACGCCGGAGGCGCTCATGCGGTCCTCCGATCGGGACGGGCGAGCACCATGGCGCTCTGGAAGCCGCCGAAGCCGCTGCCCACGGACAGCACGGCGTCGGTCCTCCAGTCCCGCGCGGTGAGCGGCACGTAGTCGAGATCGCACTCGGGGTCGGGCGTGTGCAGGTTGGCGGTGGGCGGCACGACGTTGTTCTCCATCGCCAGCGCGCTCGCCGCGATCTCGATCGAGCCGATGGCGCCCAGCGAGTGCCCGACCATCGACTTGATGGAGCTGACCGGCACGGCGTACGCGTGCTCGCCGAGACTGCGCTTGAACGCGGCGGTCTCGTGCCGGTCGTTCTGCTTGGTGCCCGAACCGTGCGCGTTGACGTAGTCGACCGCCTGCGGGGCGAGCCTCGCCTCGTCCAGGGCGACCCGGATCGCCTCGGCCATCTCGCGCCCGTCAGGGCGCAGACCCGTCATGTGGAAGGCGTTGCTGCGCGTGGCGTACCCGGCTATCTCCGCGTACACATGGGCGCCGCGCCGTCGCGCGCTGTCCAGTTCCTCCAGTACGAACACGGCCGAACCCTCGCCCAGCACGAACCCGTTGCGGGTTCCGTCGAACGGGCGGGAGGCGTGCTGCGGGTCGTCGTTGTGCGATGTGGTGGCCTTGATCGCGTCGAAGCAGGCCACGGTGATGGGCGAGATCGGGGCGTCGGCCGCGCCGGCCACCATGACGTCGGCCGATCCCTCGCGGATCAGCTCGGCGGCGTAGCCCACCGCGTCGAGGCCGGAGGTGCAGCCGGTGGAGACCACCGTGGCCGGGCCCTCGGCGCCCACCGCCCAGGCCACCTCGGCGGCGAAGGAGCTGGGTACCAGGTAGTTGTAGAGGTGCGGGACCGCGTACTCGTGGTCGACGAGTTCGAGCCGTCCGCCGTCGCTGACGGTCCGGTACTCCTCGTCGAGCCCCATCGTCGCGCCGACCGCGCTGCCGATGGTCACGCCGGTGCGGTGCGGGTCGAGGGATTCGAAGTCGAGTCCGCTGTCCGTCACCGCCTCCCGCGCGGTGACCACCGCGAACTGCGCGGCCCGGTCCATCCGCCGCACCTCCTGGGCACCGAGCCCCAGCAGCTCGGTGTCGAAGTCGACCTCGGCGGCGACCTGCGAGCGGAACGGGGAGGGGTCGAAGGAGCTGATGCGCCGGGTCGCCGTGCGCCCGTCGGACAGCAGGCTCCAGAAGTTCTTGGCGCCCACGCCGCCGGGCGCGGTGACGCCGATGCCGGTGATCACGACCCGTCGGCCGTACGGCCCACTCACAGCGCGGTCCAGTGGTAGAAGCGCTGCGCCATGGCATCGGCGGGGGAGCGCCAGGTGGCCGGGTCGTAGGCGGTGATGAAGGGCTTGAGGTCCTCGCTGATCCCGACGAACCGCGGGTCCTCCTTGGCCGCTTCGATCCGCTCGCCGCCGTCCTCGGAGTCGAAGTCCTGGAGGTGGAAGTAGAGGCCCCGGTACGTGAAGAGCTGCCGGCGCCGGGTGCCCATTCTCTGTGGCATGTCCGTGCCGTCGAACTCGCCGAAGAGGTGGGCGACCTCCTCGGCCGAACGGGGTTCCATCCGGGCCACGATCAATGTGCTGTGCATGAGTGTCTCCTTGTCAGGACTGCGGGCTGCCGGACGGGCCGAACCAGCGCTCCAGCGCCATGGGCAGGTCGTGATGGCTGCCTGGTGCGGCCCAGGCCACATGCCCGTCGGGACGCACCAGCACCGCCGACGTGCCGGCGAGCGGACCGCCGGCCGCCACGCCGTGCGGTTCCGCGGTCACGATGTCCACCCGGCCCGACCACCCGGCCGCACGGTCGCGGAGGACGGCGCTGTCCTCTAGGTCGAGCAGCAGGCCCCGCCCCGCGCGCAGCAGTTCGGTACTGCTGGTCTTGCCCCGGTCGCCGACCAGCTCCAGGTGCGGCATCCGCAGACCGAGGAGCGGGTGGTGGCCCCGGCCGACGTCGTAGCGGATCTCCAGGCCGCTCACCATGCCGGCGAGATGGCGGCTGACCTCCTCGTACCGGATCAGTTCCGCCAGCACGTCGCGCAGCGGCTGGACCTCGTCGCCGCTGAGGAAGAGCAGGCCCTGCGCCTTGGTGTTCATCATCAGCCGCTCGCCCACCGCGTGCCGTTCACCGTGGTAGGTGTCCAGCAGCTCCTCGGGGGCGGTGCCGCGGATCACGGCGGCCAGCTTCCAGCCGAGGTTCACGGCGTCCTGGATGCCGGTGTTCATGCCCTGGCCGCCGGCCGGCAGGTGGATGTGCGCGGCGTCCCCGGCGAGCAGCACCCGGCCCCGCCGGTACTCGGTGGCGAGCCGCGTCGCGTCGCCGAAAGCGCTGACCCACTCGTGCTCGGCGTGCGAGATGTCGATGCCGGTGATCCGCTGCCAGGCCGCAGCCACCTCCGCGTACGCGGGCGGCTCGGTGCGCCGGCGGGGCGGAGCGCCGCGCTCGCAGACGATGATGCGGGTGACGCCGCGGTCGCCGAGCGGACCGCACATGACCATGCCGCCGGTGTACGTCTCGCCGATCAGCCGTGGTGCCAGGTCCACGCCCTTGATGTCCGCCAGGAACATCTCCATGGTCGCCGCGGTGCCAGGGAAGTCGAAACCGGAGGCCTTGCGCACGGTGCTGCGGCCGCCGTCGCACCCCACCAGGTAGGAGGCCGTCAGCCGGCTCTCCTCGCCTCCGGGACCGCGCACCTCGGCCTCGACGTGGTCGCCGTGGTCGTGCAGGGCGACCAGTTCGTGGCCGCGCCGGAGGTCGGTGCCCAGTTCGAGCACCCAGCTCTCCAGCATCGTCTCGGTGTCCGACTGGGGCACGGTCTTGGCCGCCTGGTGAATGCTGTCGAGGATGCCGAAGTCGACCGGCAGACCGCCGAAGTGGCCGGCGTTGCTGGTGCCCATGTCGCCGAGGCGGTGCAGCAGTCCGCGCTGGTCGAAGACCTCCATCGTCCGGGTCGTGAAGCCCAGCCCGCGGGATTCGCCGGTGCGCTCCTGAAGCCGGTCCAGCACGATGACGTCGACTCCCGCAAGCCGTAGTTCCCCGGCGAGCATGAGTCCGGTGGGACCTGCGCCGGCGACGATGACGGAAGCGTCCATGGATGTGTCCTCCGGGGCTTCGGAATGGTCGATACGACGAAGCGGCGCACCGGAATGAGACATCGGTGCGCCGCTTGATGCTTTTCCGCGGTGGCTGTGTGCGGCGACTGGGCGCCGGGTGAATCGACACAGTGCTGCGGAAGCTAATGAAGAGCTTCTTCGGAATCCCCGCGGATGTCAACACCCTTTTTCCAGTGCAACGACACGTTTGAGTCAGGGAATTGTCAAGCGTGCTTTTCCGGGTACTGCGAGGCGCAACGAAAAAGCTCCACCAGGGGGCGGTTCACCCCTGGTGGAGCCGTTCACGGATGCCGTCGGCGCCGGTCTGTCTCAGGCGCGGGCACCGAGTGACGCGTGGACGTCCTGCTCGTGGTAGTAAGTGCGGCCGCTGACCGCGCGGCGACGCCAACGGGCCTCGCTGGCGTGGCGGTAGACGCTGCCCGGCGCGGTGCCCCACAGCGCGGCGATGTCCCGGGCGGTCATCCAGCGCACGGCCGGCTCGGCGCGCTCCGCGCCGGGCCGGCCGGCCCGGCTCAGCCACTCCCGCCCGGACCAGCGGTGTGCCGGCTCGATGTCGCAGCCGACCTCGACCGCGGGGTCGGCGCCGCCGGGCCGGACCGCCGCGGTCAGGGCACCCGCGCAGTCCGGCACGACGCACTCGCCGACCGGGACCCGGCGCCGCGGCGCCGGGTCGATGACCCGGGCGGCGCGGCGGGCGCACCGTGCCACCTCGTCGGACAGCTCACCGGCGGCCTCGTGCTCGAGGAGCCAGGCCGAGTGCCGCAGCAGGAAGTCCGTGATCTGGCCCGGGGTGTCGAGCGGGGCGTCGACGCCCCGCTCCTGGACCACCAGCGCACCCCAGGACCGCAGGGTCCCGACGATCCCCGAACGGGCCTCGGCGGCCGCCGTGTTGAAGGGCAGACCGGATGCCGTGCCGCCGCCGGAGGTGCGGTCGCGCGGTTGGTCGACGCCGGTCAGCAGCTGTCCGCACTCGTCGTGCAGGCGCGGGAGCCGCCTCAGGTCATGGGTGAGACGGAGCCGGCAGGTCGGGCAGAGCCGGCTGCCGGCGACGGCCAGCTCCCGGGCGCGCCCGCCGGTTTCGAGGCGCCGGCACGCGGCGCCGTCGCACTCCGTCGGTTGCGAGGCCGTCGTACGGGCGGTCTGTGTGGTGTCCGCGAATTTGTAAGTCATTTCCCCCACCGCTTCGAAGTGGGGCGAATCTATTTCCGTAATTGGTGAACGGACAAGCAAAGGCCCGCTCCATGTAATTTCTCTGTAGCGGGTCTTCGGTTTTCTGCACCGACCTGTCCTGGCGATGTCCTCAGATCGAGAGGCGCGCCGCGATGCCGTCGAGGACGGAGTCCAGACCGGCCTCGAACTGCCACTGCTGATCGTCCTTGCGCCGGGCCTCGCCGATGTAGCGCGCGTACATCGGGAAACGGCCGGTGCTCATGAGCCAGGCCATTTGCGAGGCCAGCCCCGCGCGGGCCTCCTCCCTGGTGGACCAGCCTCGCACGCGCAGCATCTGCGTCAGCCCGACCTCCGTGTCCACAGCGCCGTGCACGTAGGAGGTGAGGGTGTTGTACACCGCCATGGCGGTGTCCGCGTCGAGGCCGAGGCCGTCGAGCACGGCCAGGACGGCCTCGGGCACGGCCAGCTGGTTCGGGGTCGGCGCGCACCACGTCGCCCGCGTCACCCACGAGTGGCGCAGCAGGACCTCTCTGATCCGCAGGGCGACGGACCGCATGGTCGCGCGCCAGCCCTCCGTGCCGTCGGGCAGCTCCAGCTCCGCGTACACGAAGTCGACCATCAGCTCGAGGAGTTCGTCCTTGCCGGTCACGTAGCGGTACGCGGCCATGGGGGCGACGCCGAGTTCGGTGGCCAGGCGGCGCATGGTGACCGCGTCGAGTCCCTCCGCGTCGGCGACGCCGACGGCGACCTTGGCGATCCGCAGGGGAGTGAGGGTGGTGCGCGGGGCTGGCGTCGGCCGTTCGAGGCGCTCCCACACGGAGGCGTGGTCCTTGTCCTCGGTCGCTGCTGGTCTCTCCTGGGCGGCCATCGCTTCGGTTCCTTCCGACGAACGGTGCTGTGTACAGCGTATCAGTAGTGGACAACGTACACTCGGCTGTGTACGTTGTACTAGAAAGATACGGCGTACACACCACGAGGAGTCCTCCATGGCCGACGAGACTGACGACACCCTCCGGACCGCGGTGATCATCGGCAGCACCCGGGACGGACGGTTCGGTCCGGTCGTCGCGGACTGGATCGCCGGACACATCGCCCAGCGCGAGGACATGGAAGCCGACCTGATCGACCTCGTCGAGACGCCTCTGCCCACCGTCTTCCCGGCGTTCGGACAGCCCCCCAGCGACGAGATCGTGGCCCAGCTCGGCGCCGTGTCACCGCGCCTGGACCGCGCCGACGCCTTCGTGATCGTCACCCCCGAGTACAACCACAGCTTCCCCGCGCCGCTGAAGAACGCCGTCGACTGGCACAACGAGCAGTGGCACGCCAAGCCGGTCGGGTTCGTCTCCTACGGCGGACTCGCGGGCGGCCTGCGAGCCGTCGAACAGCTCCGGGTCGTGCTCGCGGAGCTGCACGCGGTCACGATCCGCAACACCGTCAGCTTCCACAACTACTCCGAGGTCTTCGGCCCCGACGGGAAGCCGACCGACCCCGGCTGCGACGTCGCGGCCAAGGCGATGCTCGACCAGCTCACCTGGTGGGGCCAGTCCCTGCGAGAGGCCCGGCGCGTCCGCCCGTATGCCGTCTGACATCCCGCCACTCGTGCCCTGGGGGCAGCGATGAACGACCGCCCTACCGACACTGCCTCGCCCGACCGGCCCGGTCTGCCCCGGCTGGGCGTCTTCGGACTGATGCTCGGCATCTTCCTGGCGACGCTCGACGGACAGATCGTCAGCACCGCGCTCCCCACGATCGTCGGCGACCTCGGCGGCCTCGACCACTTCTCGTGGTCGGTGACGGCGTATCTGCTCACCATGGCCGCGTCCACTCCCATCTGGGGCAAGCTGGGGGACCTGTACGGCCGCAAGGGCGCCTGCATGAACTCCGTGGCGCTCTTCCTGGTCGGGACGGTGTTGTGCGGCCTGGCGCAGAGCATGGGACAGCTCATCGCGTTCCGTGGCCTCCAGGGCCTCGGCGCCGGTGGTCTGATGGTCGGCGCGCTCTCGGTCATCGGCGCGGTGGTGCCCGCGCAGGACCGCGGCCGCATCCAGTCGACGGTGGGCGTCATGATGCCCGTCGCGTTCGTCGGCGGCCCCCTGCTCGGCGGGTTCATCACCGACTACATGAGCTGGCGCTGGGCGTTCTACGTCAACGTGCCCATCGGCCTCGTCGCGCTGCTGGCCATCGCCAAGGGTGTACGGCTGCCCGCCGGCCGCGCCACGGGGCGGATCGACTACCTCGGCACGGCCCTGCTCACCACCGGCATCCTGGCCATCACCCTGCTCGCCGGCTGGGCGGGCACCACGTACGCCTGGACGTCCTGGCAGATCGCCGGACTCGCCGTGGTCGTCGTGCTGAGCCTGGCCTGGTTCGTCCGGGTGGAGCTGCGCACGGCCGAACCGATCACCCCGCCCCGGCTCTTCGCCCGCCGTGACTTCACCCTTGCCCAGGTCCTCAGCTTCCTGGCCGGCGCCGTCCTCTTCTCCGTCGTCAACTACCTCCCGCAGTACATGCAGTTCGTCCAGGGCTCCTCGTCCACGGCCAGCGGCCTGCTCATCCTGCCCCTGATGCTCGGCATGCTGACGGCCCAGCTGATCATCGGGCGGCTCATGGACGGCGGCGGTCTGGACCGTGCCGTGCCACTCACCGGCGGCGCCGTCACCTTCGCCGGGGCGCTGCTCCTGCTCCTGCTCGGCACGGACACCCCGCTCGTCGAGGCCTCCGCGCTCACCCTGGTCATCGGGGTGGGAGTCGGAGCCCTGATGCAGAGCACCATGGTCACCACCATGAACAACGCGACCCCGCGGGACATGGGCGCGGCCACGGGCACGGTCACCCTGGTGCGCACCATCGGCGG
Organism: Streptomyces sp. NPDC002742; assembly: GCF_042888885.1. Lineage (NCBI taxonomy): Bacteria > Bacillati > Actinomycetota > Actinomycetes > Kitasatosporales > Streptomycetaceae > Streptomyces > Streptomyces sp. NPDC002742. The sequence goes on along the minus strand of NZ_JBIAQF010000032.1, from coordinate 60,847 downwards.
CTCCCTAGGGGTCGCCGTGCTCGGCGCCGTGCAGAGCAGCCGCATGAGCGACGAGCTGGCCCAGCGCCTCGGCTCCGGCGCGGAGAAGCGGCTGACCGCGGGCGGCGGACTGACCCCGGCGCTGCTGAAGGACATGCCGACCGCGATGCGCGACGCCGTCGAGGCCGCCGTCAGCACTGGTCTGCACGGCGTCCTGGTCGGCGCGGCGGTCCTGTCCGCGATCGCGTTCGGCACGGCGTGGTTCGTCCGCGCGACGCCGACCCCGGTTACCGCCGGGACGCCGGCCTCCGTGACGCCGACCGCCGAGGCCGGCGTCGGCGCCGGGAAGGACTCCACCCGGACTCCTCCCGGGGACTGAACGCGGCCCCGAGAGGGGTCGGATCCGCACCCACCCAAGCTGCCGACCGCACGGTCCGATTCCCCCGTCGCCGTGCGGTCGGCCCTCATCGAAGGCGAACACCATGCCCAAGAATTCCGTCGAACGTGTCAGGGACATCCTGGTGCGTCCGTTCTCCCTGGGGGGCCTCACGCTGCCCAACCGCGTCGTGATGGCCCCGATGACGCGCGAGTTCTCCCCCGGCGGCGTTCCGGGCGACGACGTGGCGCGGTACTACGCCCGTCGGGCGGCCGCCGGCGTCGGCCTGATCATCACCGAGGGCACTTACGTCGGCCACGACTCGGCCGGCAGCAGCGCCCGGGTTCCGCACTTCTACGGCGACCAGGCGCTCGCCGGCTGGTCGGCCGTGGCCGAGGCCGTCCACCAGGCGGGTGGCCGGATCATGCCGCAGCTGTGGCACGTCGGCATGGACCGCGTCGCGGGCAATCCGCCGGTCCCCAATGCCCCGCGGATCGGTCCCTCGGGCATCGCCCTGGACGGCACGAAGTCGGGCCGGGAGATGACCCAGGCGGACATCGACAACGTGGTCGCGGCCTTCGCCACGGCCGCGGCGTCGGCCGAGGCACTGGGCTTCGACGGCGTCGAGATCCACGGAGCCCACGGCTACCTGATCGACCAGTTCCTCTGGGCCCACACCAACCGGCGCACCGACGCGTACGGCGGCGACATCGTCGGTCGCACCCGTTTCGCCGCCCAGGTCGTGGCCGCCTGCCGGGAGAGCGTCTCGGGCGACTTCCCGATCTCCTTCCGGCTCTCGCAGTGGAAACTGAACCACTACCAGGCGCGGGTCGCCGAGTCACCGCAGGAACTGCAGACCATGCTCGGCCTGCTCACCGACGCGGGTGCCGACGCCTTCCACTGCTCCACCCGCCGATTCCACCTCCCGGAGTTCGAGGGTTCCGACCTCAACCTGGCGGGCTGGGCGAAGAAGCTCTCCGGCAAACCGGCCATCAGCGTCGGCTCGGTGGGCCTCAGCAACGAGTTCCTCCAGGTGTTCCAGGGCGAGCAGGCCACGGTCACGGACATCGGCGAGCTGCTCGACCGCATGGAGCGCGAGGAGTTCGACCTCGTGGCGGTCGGCCGGGCCCTGCTCGGGGATCCCGAGTGGCTGGAGAAGGTCCTCGCCGGACGCCTCGACGAGCTCACCCCCTTCCACGCGGGCCTCGTCGGCAGCCTCCACTGAGCCGCACGGCCGCCCGCCCGACCGCGTGCCGATGATCCCGTCGCTCCGGACGATCCCGTCGCTCCGGACGTCCTCCGGGGCGACGGGGCGCGGGAGGCGGAGAGGTGTGTACGCAAGTGCGGTGCCACCGCGCTTGTATGCCTTCCCGGGAGACCGCTTCTACGTCCCCAGCCTGAAATGCTCAGTAGAGTCCCGAGCACAGCGACGAAGGGGAGCACTGTGGCCAAGGTCAACATCAGTCTCGATGCCGAGCTGGTGGTAGAGGTGATGGTGCTGGCCGGGGTCGGATCGCCGCAGGACGCCATTGAAGTGGTTGTGCGGGACTACATCGCTCGTGGCCATCGCACGGAGGAACGCACCGAGCTCAGGGACCAGGGTCTGCGCCAGGTCGAGGTCAAGCCGCCGGATCCGCAGGGCTGATCATTCGGTTACGGCTCGGACGCTCACGGCGCACAACACCCGGGCCGCTCCGGGCCGCGCGCACGGCGCCGGTGTCCCGGACGCCGAACCGCGCGCTGTCGCCGTCACCGCCCGGTCGGGCCCGCGTGGCTCCGTTCGAACACCATCCGGCGCAGGCCGCGTTCGCCGGTCGAGCCGACATGAAGCGATCAGCGATGGGCACTTACGTCGTGGGCTCCCCGGCTCCAGTACTGGGCGAGGGCTCCCTCTCTGTACGGGGCGGGGCTGACGCTGAGTTCACCGGCGAACGGGCGGTCCAGCACGAAGACCAGGAGCAGGCTGAAGCCGACGAGCCCTGCGACCGAGGCGACGAAGAGGATCTGAACCCTCAGTTTGCGCATGCCATAGAGGAACGTGAGGGGGACCAGGACGAGTGCGCCGCCGAAGGCCAAGGCCTGGAGCAGCGGCGGGAGTTCCTGGCGCGCCATGGTGATGCGGGCGCGGCGCTGGGAGGCGACGTCGTTCAGATGGGTGACGGCCTCCTGATAGAAGACCTGCTCGCTCTGGCTCTTCGGGTCGTAGTCCTGGAGTGCCTGGAAAGCGGCTCGGAGGTGGGTTTCCGTGGCCCCGTAGCTGGGGTTCCCCGCGCGCATCCGGGGCCACTGGTCCTCGACGACAGTGTGGACGTAGCCGCTCATCGTGGCGTCGAGACGAGCACGCACCTGCGGCGGGAACGCGGCTGCGTCACGGGTGATGAGCGCTGCGTCGGTGGCCTCGGAAGCGACGATGGTCTGGGTGTCCTCCAACTGCGTCCAGAGGGTGACGATGACGAAGGCGAGGATGATCCCGTAGATCGCGCCGAACATGCCGAGTGTCACCCCGACCATCTCGTTGTGCTCGCCACGGGCCACCGACGGGTACCTGCGGCGCAACAGCACACTGCCGGCGACAGCGAGGAGGACAGTCCCGCCGACGGTGAAGACGGCCAGAGTGAAGGTGCTGAAGTGGTTGAGCAGCCAGAGCGAGATATGCGCGGAGTCTAGAGCGGACACAACGGCCTCAACGCACGGTGTTGATGAGCCGCTACGGGTGTGGCCAGGAAGTTCACACCACCGAGTGAGAGATCGACTCCGCGCGACGCGGTGGGCGCTTGAGCGTCACCCGGTCGTCCGGCGGAAGCGGAGCGGTCGGCCGCGTACCGGGCCGGTCGGCCGCGTACCGGGCCGGTGGGCCCGGCAGGGCGAAGGGCCGACTGTCGACACTACGCAGTCGGCAGTCGGTCGTACATCCGGAACGTGTAGGTCGCGTCGTAGGTCATCAGATTTCCGCTCGGCGCCGGCAGTCCCAGTCGCCGGTTGAGCGGCACGGTCAGGGGACCGCATTCCTCGGCTGCGGGGGCGGTGAAGGCGTCGTCGTAGGCCGAGAACTTGATCACTGGCGGATCCTGTGAGACCCACTCCGAGGGCCCCGACCGCTTGAGCTGGAAGTCGACCGGCGCGCTCGCTCCGATGGCACAACGGTGCGACAGCAGCGGGCTCAACAGTCTGAGGCGAAGACTGAACTGCCCGGTATAGAAGTCGGACCGGCCACCGTACTCCGGCTTGATCGCCAGCCGAAGGAGTCGCGAGTCATCATCGGCCGAAGTGCCGGTGAGCCCGCCCGGAAGGGCGGTGGGGGTGCTGTGCATCGCACCCCACACCTGCGCCTTCGTTCCGTCCGGCATCGGCCCCTCGGCGTGCGTCATGGTGATCGGGGCGAGAGCCACAGTGACCTTCCCCATCGTCAACTGTGGTGCCGCACTGTGGACTTCGCACCGCCAGCGCGCGGGATCGGCCCCGGCCGGAAGAGCGGGGCAGTCGCTGAAGTCGGTTGCCTGAGTCGTGGTCGAAAGGGGCTCCGAGTGCGCGGAGCTCGGTGTGTACGCCCCTGCCAGCCCCGTCAGTGCGGTGGCACCGGCGAGAGTGAGCGCGGCGCGGCGGGCGAGGGACGGACGGCGGCCATCGGTGGTCGTGTTCAACATGACCACAGAGTGCTGGCCATGGCAGGGCAACCGCTATCGGTGACGACCCCGACTCGACCCTGAGCGGTCCCTGACGACTTGTCAGGGAAGCTGTGTGGTCGTGCCTGCGGGGCGATCGGCGCGTCTGCAGGGGGCACGGCAACTCGGCGGCGTGTCTGGCGCCGTTGCGCAATGCCCCCTCCTTCGAGCCTCCTGCCGTCACACAGCCAGGTCCGGAGGTGCCGCTGAGAACTCCTGTCGGTGAGCTGGCGGGTCCGGCCCCCAAGTCGACATGAAGCGTAAAGAATCTTCACAAGGAGAACAAAGGAATCACCCACTCTGGAACACATCTCAACTCACATGAGTCAAAAGCGGACTGCGTGGGGGCGCTTGACGATCAATTAGTGATGGACCGCGCACTTACCGGCCTTCAGAATGCACAGCGGCGCGGACCCACCGAGGGACCGCCAGGCCCGGGAAGGACCCCGCCCTCCATGTTCGTCTTTCGCTTACCCGTACGTGCCTCCAGAGGGCCCGGGGCAAGGCCGATCGCGGCCGTCATCGTCGCGGCAGCGGCGCTGGCTGCCGGGTCACTGACAGCCACGGCGCCGGCCCACGCGGCGTCCGGCACCCCGGCTCAACCGCCCGGTGCGACAGCGCACAGCACTCGCTCCCAGTCCGCCGCCCGACCGACCTGTGCGATCAACGACACCAGCGGCTGCCTGGACAACACCGCCACCAGCACCTTCACCACCACGACCAGCCCTGCCGACGCCGACGGCTCCGGCAACAGCTTCAACGCCGCCGACCTGACGAGCACGGCGGGCTGGCGGAGCGGCAAAACCGTGACCGTCGACGGCGCCACCATCACGCTGCCTGAGTTCGGCACCGGCACCTACGACAACATGCTGGCTTCCGGCCAGACCATCACCTTGCCGGGCAGCGGAGTGGTGAACACCGGCGACGCCGTCGTCTTCCTCGCCTTCGCCACCGGCGGCGCAGCCAAGGGCGCCACCGGCACCATCACCTACGCCAAGAACAACTGTCTGGACCAAAACAACCCGGTCGATCAGGGCTACGACCTGGACACCGTGCCCGACTGGCTCTCCGGCCCGACCTCCGCTGCGTCTATCACGCTTGTGCACGAGAACCACAGCGACAACACCCAGACCAGCCCAGTCTCGGGTCCGAAGGTCTATGCCGTCAGCGTCCCGCTGGCATGCCCCGGCTCCGTCGTCAGCGGCATCACCGTGCCCCTGTTCACCAACGGCGTCCAGGCCGGCCGGCCCGCCTTGCACATCCTCGGGTTGGGCGTCCGGCCGATGGCCGTGACCGGAAGCGGATCCAGCGCCCAGCACTGGGTCGGCACCTGGGCCTCGGTCCAGGACACCGACGAGGTGCGGTTGTCCGACGACAGCACGGCCACCGCCAACGGCCAGACCCTACGCATCCCGGCCCACGTCAGCATCGGCACCGACAGCGGAAACGGGGTGCGCATCCATCTGTCCAACGCGATGGGCGCCACCCCGGTGACCTTTGACGCGGCCTCCGTCGCCCCACAGGACACCACCGCGGGCGGCGCCACAGCAGCCGCGGCACCTACAACGCTGACCTTCGACGGTTCCCCCTCCGTCACCGTCCCCGCAGGCGGCGACGCCACCAGCGACCCGGTCCCACTGACCGTCCAACAGCAAGCGACCGTACTGGTCAGCTTGCAGGTGCACGGCGCGGTGTCCGCCATGCCCGGCCACGCCGTGGCCCGGACCCCTGTCTGGGCCAGTGACGCCGCCGACCGCACCGGCGACACAGCAGCCGCCCACTACACGCGGACCACCTACACCGGTCTGCCGTACCTCTCCGGCATCGACGTCACCACCTCGACCTCACACCCCACCGGCTCTCTGGTCCTCTACGGAGACCAGAGCGTCAACGGGGACACCGCGAGCGAAGACGGCCGCCATCACCTGAGCGACGCGATCACCAGCGCACTGGTCAACGATCCCCACGGGAACGCCTCCGTGGACTACGGCGTGCTCAACGCGGGGACCGACAGCGGCAACCAACTCCCGCAGATCACCAACAGCGCCACTCCCATCAACGCGCTCAACCCCGAGGACCGCTACGTGCTGGTCCAAGGCAACGTGCGCACCGTCCTCGTCTCCACCGGCGCCGCCGACCTGCTGAACTGCACCGGAAGCGCCTACAGTTGCGCCACCGACGTGGAGGAACGACTGGCCTCCCTCGACACCCGGCTGGGCTCGTACTCCACCGACGACGGCCAGCTCTACATCAATCAGCAGCCGATCACCCAGAACTCCAACATCACCGTCTATCTCGCCACCATCCCGCCTTTCACCGCCGCTCACCCCGGCACCGCGGCCCAGGAGGCCGCCCGCGAGCAGGTCAACAACTACCTGCTCGACGATTACCCCGGCCGGTTCGTCGACTTGGCCGCGGCGGTCTCCACCGACGGCACCGCCACATCCTCGACCGTCAAGGCCGCCGACCTCTCGGACGGCAACCCGTCCGACGCCTACTACACAGACCTCGCCGGCGCATACGTCAACGACGCCGACTCGGGCGCGTTCAACTACCCGCCCAACTGACCCCGCTGCCACCACCCCCTGGCCCCGCCGCTCCCACCACGTGCGGCGGGGCCAGGCCGGTTCGTGCCGACCGACGCCGAGGTCCGCTGTTCTCCCTGAAAAACACTCCCAAGACGCTGTCGAAACGCTCCTCGGTGACCCGCTCAAGCGTCGCGAACGCGGCGACGGACGCGGCGACGGACGCGTTCGCGAGAAGTACGCCCAGGCCCCGTCCACGGCTGCGGATCGTCTCGTAGAGCCGGTCGAGGTGGGCCAGGTTCGAGATGTCGCCGGTCGCCGCGGGGGCCGCTGAACCGATCACTTCGACGGCCCTGTCGACGGCGGTCTCGCGCCGGCCGGTGATGAACACGTGCGCGCCCGCGGCCGCCAGCCCTACGGCACTGGCCAGGCCGCTTGCGATGCCGCCCCCGGTGACGAGAGCGGTCTTCCCCTCAAGCAGTTCTTGGGGGTTGAGGAACATCGGAACGAAAACCGGCGCTAAGCCCTGGGCGTGCTCGGAGAGGCTTTGACCTGGAGTACGAGGAGTTCGCCGAGGCGGAGGCCGACCTGCGGACCTGGGTGGACGCGCGAGCCTGGACGACAGGCGAGGGCCCGAAGGCCCTGTTCGACGCGGCGGTCGGCCGGCTGCGCGAGCGCCGGGTGCTGCTGCCCGGCGTGACGACGCTGACCCGCCTGGTCGCCTGGTCGCCTCGGTGCGGGAGGCGGCGAACCAGCGGTTGTGGGCCTTCCACCTCCCCGACCTGCCCGGGGGGCCTGCGTCCGCTGCGCGATCCGGACGCCGCCGACGAGGTATGACACTCGGTGATGGGTTGTCAGTGGCGCAGGACGCTGACGACCCATCACGCCGGGCTCAAAGCTGGAGGCGAATCAGCAAACCTAAGTGAGGTTGGAGTACCTCAGAGGTGCAGGTCAACCGTGCAAGGTTTCACCTGGGGAGAGGTTGCTCCTAGGTGGCTGCGAGCGTTGTCAGAGTGAGTTGGCAAGATCGCGGCTATGAACAGCACTCCGACCACTCCACCGCGGCCGTTCGACGTCACCGCGGTCTTCCCTCAGCTGGCGCCCCTGGCGCCCCTGGCGCGCACGGCGACTCGGTTGCACCCCCGCCCCGGGTCTCCGTCACCGCAGGACAGTTCCATCGGCGGACCGCTGCTATGGCCCGCCGACGAGCCGTGGCCGCACTGCGACGGACCTCATGTGGTGGACGGAATGAACGAGGCTCTGTCCCCAGCGGACGTGAGGCTGGAACGGCAGATCCGTGCCGCCTCGCGCGGCAGGGGCCTGACCCCGCAGGAGCGAGAGGCCCTGGAGCGAATCCGCCCTCCTCGGAAGTTTCCGCTGAGGGTGGCCATCGCACCGTATGAGGGCTCCATAGCGATGCTGCCGGTCGCACAGTTGTACCTGCGGGACGTGCCCGATCTGCACACGCCTGAAGGAGCAGACCTGCTCCAGGTCCTGTGGTGCCCCTTCGACCACCCGATCATGCCCAAGACCGCGCTGTTCTGGCGGTCAGCAGCCACGGTCACCGACATCCTCACGACGCCCCCCGAACCGCCCGCGATGCAGTTCGACGGCTACCTGCCCGAGCCGTGCCTGCTCAACCCGGAGCAGGTCACCGAATACCCCGACCACCTGGAGTTGAGCAAGGAACTCCAGGAGCAGCTAGGGAACTGGAGCGTGTGGCAGGCAGCCGACACTGAGGTGGACAGCGCCTACGCGTCGTATCCGCAGGAGTTCTACGACAGTGAGTTGGCCGGCGCACCCGGCTGGAAAGTCGGCGGCTGGCCTCGCTGGGGCGCCACCGACCCCGCCCCCCGGCTCTGCCCTGCCTGCGGCAGTGACATGGATGCCCTACTGACCGTCGCCACGTTCGAGGGTGACGACGACAGCAGCTGGCTCCCGAACGAAGTTTGCGAAGACCGAGAACACACCGGTGCGTCCTCCAGCCACACTGGGCCGGAGGGGCAGGCCGTGATCGACTTCTTCCGCGCCCAAGGCATTGAGGTGCACGACCGCGGTAGCGTCCCCCGCGATGCCCGCGTCGCGCCCCTCGGCACCAACCCTGCTCCAAGGCAACCGACCGCCGTCCAGATCGGCAGCGGCTACGACCAGCAGCTCTACGTCTGTCCGGCAGCGCCAGAGCACCCCCACTCCGAGCTGATGCACTAGCCGGCCCCATACACCAGCCCCCGCCCCTCCCGAACCCTCCGTGTCCGAGAGAGCCTTGGGCCTATCGGTGCGTGGTGGGGCGGGCCGGTGTGGACGACGCGGACTCATCCGCTCGTACCTGCGGCTGTACCGCTGGCCCCCAATTCTGGGAAAGTACCCCGCCCCCGGTCAGCGTCGGCGATCGCCCGGCGCGAGCAGGCTGGTAACTTCGGCGATCGCCTCCGGGGAGGGGTGGAAGTACTTCCGTACATTCTCCGCCTTCTTGTGCCGGGACTTCGCCATCAGCATCAGCAGACTCGCCCCTCCCTCGCCGAGGTGGGTCAGGCCGGAGTGCCGCCACTCATGCAGATCCCAGCCCGTACCCGGCTCACCGCCGAGGGCCGTGTGCTCGTCCAGCAACATCCGGGCCTGCCCGTAGGAGAGCCGGGCGAGCCCAGTGTCCGGGCAGACGTCGCGCGGGCTGACGACCTTGCCGGGACCTGGCTTGCGGTGGGTGACGAACACCGGCCCGCGCGTACGGCCTTTGAGCAGGCGGGGCAGCAGCCGGGCGGTGCCCGCGTCAGTTCCAGGGCCTCGCCGATCTCGTCGTCCGTGACGGCCGCCAGTGGTCGGCCCTCGCCGAGCCGCTCGGCGGTCTTACCTACCCCGATCCCGTAGTTGCGGGCCGTGTTCGGGTTGCCGAGCGAGTCGAGGAAGACGTCGGCCGCCGCGCGGACGGTTAGCGCCTTCCCCGCGGGCAGTTGTGACGGCGGACACCACTTTCCCCTTGCCGCAGATAACAGGGACGCTTCATGTACAGCCTGCCGGCCGTTGCCGCAGGTCGCGATCAGCTCACGCCGAGCCCGCTCCTCAGCCGTCAGTCCGCTGCCATCGAGATACCTCATTGCTCCGGCATCGCGCGATCCTCGCCTGCGTCACGACCCCACGTAAACGGGGACCGGACGCTGAGTCCTCGGCCCGGCTCCTACGATGAGGTTCATGGCACGCGTCGAAGATCCGCCGGAACCGTTCTGGGACATCAACAGCGACCGCGGAGTCCAACTGCCGTTGACCGACCTGGCGATTCTGGAGGCTGAGGGGCTGTTGAACGTCACGCTCCCCGTCTCCCTGCTCAGTCTCCTCCGCAAGCAGAACGGGGGTCTGGTCGTGGCCGGTCGGGACGCCTTCCCCACAAGCCGGCCGACCTCATGGGCTCCCGATCATGTGCCCTTCGACGTCGTGATGGGCATCGGCCGCCGCGAACAGGCGCTGTCCATGCTCGACAGTCCGTACCTGGTCGAGGAATGGGGTCTGCCCACGGACGTCGTAGTGGTCTCGGGTGATGGCCACTACTGGATCGGGCTCGATTACAGGATCTGTGGTCGGAACGGAGAACCGTCTGTTACGTGGTTCGATGCGGACGACAACTCGGAACTGGACCTTGCCCCGGACTTCCCTTCCTTCATCGGGCGCCTCACCTCCTCGCTCGACTTCGACGGCGAGCGCAGCGAGGGTTCGCCTGACTGAACTCGCTCGCGAAGCGCTCATACGGGGGCCAACTCCCCGCCCAGGAGCTGCATGGCCGGGGCGAACCTCCCTTGTCGCTGCACTACGCCATCTAGTCCAGCGGGTTCGGCTTCATGTCCCTCGGTTGGTGTCGAACACCGTATGAGCCCGGTACGACCTCGATGCCGGGCAGGACGGCGCTGCCCCTGTTGGAGCCCGGACTGCAGCGCACGGCTCGCGTTCCTGACGCCGCGGCCTCAGTGGCCGCTCAGAGGTGGGCGTCCAGGAACTGCCGTACCTCGGCGATGGTCATGGGTCCCGTGCCGTGCGCCACCGCCTCTCGGTCCTTCAGCAGGACGTAGGACGGGGCCCCGGTGATCCCGTATCGCTCGGTCGCGGCCGGACAGCGCGTGATGTCGATGCGGACGGCCGTCAGGCGGCCCGTGTACTCGTCGGCGATGCCACTCACGACGAGGTCCATCGCCCGGCAGGGCTCGATCGCCTTGGGCCATGTCCCGGTGAAGTACGCGAGGACCGGGACTCCGCTCATCCCGAGGATGAAATCGAACTCCGCGTCCTCACGGGGTTGGTGAACCCGCTTCGCCATGGAAGCTCCTGACCTTGCGTTCCGTCATTCCATTCCCATCATCCCCCGCTCGGTGCGGCAGGCCGGCCGGGGCGGTCGTCCGGCCGGCGTGTCGGAAGGGAGGGACGGGGCCGGCTGCGCGTGGTTCCCGGCCGCGTGGTCTCCGACTGCTACGTCCCGGACCCGACCCGCCAACGATCTGGGCCAGCAGGCCCGGCCTACGCTTGGTTGATCAAGGTCGATCCACCGCAGGACTCGATGGTCTCCGGTGTCGAGCGGGCGGCATGCATGTGAGGCAAACAGCCCATGGTGACCTATGCCTGACAGGGTGTCCATGGGCGTTGGCAGGACGATCATCACAGGTGCCGACTGATCAGGAGTGCCCCGTTGTCCAAGAGTTCACGGGTCACCACCATGGGGCAGCCCCCTCGCGCTGCGACGCGGCCAGATGCGCGTGACGGATCACGACCAGTTCTACGTGATCACCTGAGCCCGACCGCGGTCCCCGCAAGACTGGGTGCCTCTTCCCTCATCGTCCGGGAGGGGGCACCCTGACCCGTTCAAGGAGACTTCCCCATGCTGGTCCGTGCGTCCTCGTTCACCGTCGACCTCGGCGAAGGCGGCTACCTGATCGGCTTCACCGATGACTACGAGTACCCCGAACAGATGCCCTTCGGCTGGCGCTGCGGGCCGGCCACCGACACCGGCGCCGTCGTTCTCACCACCACCGACACCGGCCCTCTCAAGCTGACCGTCCAGATCCACGACGCCCCGCCGGCACCCGAAACCAGCGCCGACTGGGAGCCTGCCGAGGAGATCAGCCTGCGGCCCGACATCCCCGCCCTCCACGTCGCGACCCTCGAACAGGGCGACATCCTCGACGCGTGGCCGGACGAGGAACCTGCCCTGGAATTCCCGTTCTCATCCGAGGGCTCGGACTGGGTGCGGATGCGCCTGTACTGCGACGCCGACGACCCCGAACCGGGCATCGGCGACCACGGGGAACGCCACCTGGTCCAACTCTGGCCCGCGCCCCCCACACCCCCTGTACACCCCGACATCACCGAGGCCGACCGCCAGGCCCGCGCCGAGTACGCCGCGGACATGGCCATGCCCCTGGAGGACTACGCCACCGTGTACACCGACATGTACACGGACACGGACCCGGACCCGGACACGGACCGCGGCGAACAAGACTGACGCGCGTTCCCACACCGGCCAGGGCGGGACTGAAGAAGAGCGGTGTAACTCCTGATCATGGAGGATGCACTGATGAGCAGTAACAACACTGCTGAGGAGGAGAGTTCAGAGGAAGCTGCCCACGGTGGTGTGAAGGAGATCGGCGGCCGGCTACTGATCGCCGCACCCGTCGCCTACGATGTGGCGGCCGTACGAGCGGATTCAGACGGCCGTGCACGACAGTTCCAGGATGCTGGGTGGCCTCGCCGGTGCGGGCTATGGCGCCGAGTTCGGGACGGAGGTCCGCTCCATCGAGGGGACTGTCGGGACCGTGGTCGGCGGCAGTATCGGCGCGGACATTGTGGACGGGATCGAGGAGCTGTTCTGGATGAGGACTTGGCTGGATGGGCTGTTCCGAAAGGGGCGGCCCCGGACCGCAGATGAGAACCCGCTGGAGAGCCGGGCTGAGCTCTCGCCGGAGGAACGCGCGGTTCTGCTCGTGGGAATCCTCGAAGACCCCACGGCGCGCGAGGACGAAAAGTACGACGCGGCGATGTACATGGAGGACTTTCCGGGCCCGCTCGTCGAGTCGTGCCTGATCCGGACCATCCGTGCCGAGGACTTCAGCAGCGTGCTGGCCCAGCACTGCGCGGCGTCGCTCGCCGGCATCTGGGCCCAACAGGACAGGATCGACCGGGACTTCTTCTCAGAGCTTCACCGGACGGCTTTGGATGAGGTCCTCGGCATCCTCGGAACCCGTGCCCCGCACTTGATCCCGCCCAGGGACGGGGAAAGCTGAAGGTCCTTCCAGTAATGGCCTGTTGGTTCAGGCTTGCGCTCTCGGCCTGGGAAGCTCGCGTGGTCTCGTGCCCGTTGTGCCACTGACCGGCGAACAAGGCGGGCGGCGCCTCGGAGGCGTTTCCGGTGACGGCGATCTCGTCAGTCCGTGCGGGGTGAGGCAGCGGATCGCGAAGGAGGGATCCTCTGCCTCGATCGTCGGCGGGTTGTCGGCTCCTGGAGCTGCCTGGCGTCGGGCCGATCAGCGCGGCGCAGGTCGGCGCGGTTTTGGCCGTATGCCGCTGAGGACGCTGCTCAGCCCGCCTGTTCCTGTTCCTGTTCCTGTTCCTGTTCCCATTCCATGCCGGTCGTCGGCGGGAGCACTCGGAGATTCGCCCCGGGCTGCACCCAGCACAGTTCCGTGCCCTCGAGTTCGACGACGGCGCTCCAGCCGGGGGGCAGTTCGGCGAACTCTCCGTACGGCTCCCGGTGCATCCGCATCACCCGGGCCGGGGGAGCCGCGTCATCCGGTGGGCTCTCCAACGGGAGCACCGAATCACCGGGGAAGACGCTTCGCCCCAGGCTGACGCACCGGGCGTGACAGGCCACCTTGTGCGCCGAAGGCCGCTCGTACACGATCGCCACTTGCAGTCGTCCCGAAGGCTCGGTACTACTCATGCTGAGGGTGCCTCCATCAGGGGTCGGAACCAGTGTCACCCAATCGGGCACGCAGGGTCACAAACAACCACCTCCGCGCGGTGACGGCGATGGAGTCGCCTGCCTTCGCCCACCGAGCCGACGTCGGGCCACGCTGAGCCCAATACCATCGCCGCTGCTCTCGGAATGACCCAAACCACGGATGCTCCGTGGCGGTGGGTTCTGAGGCCGACCGCCAAGACCGTTGCGCCTACTGCCAGGTCCGTCAGGTCACGGAGTACGTACATCCACTTCGTGACTTCGAAAGGTCGAACATGCTTGATCGTGACAGGCGAACGCATTTGCTGCCGCTGAAGTTGAACGCGGGTCCGGCGTCGACCGCACTACTCGCGCTTGTTGGTGTCAGCCGCTGCACGCGGCATTGACAAGGATCGTTGTCACTGAGCGGATGGCCCAGAGCCGGCCCGGCGCCCCAGCTGTACAACCAAGACCAGCACCGCCGTGACCGCCAGCACACCATTCAACGAGTCAGCAATCATGACAACGGCGAAGGGTGCGCCGACCATGTGCGGCACCTTGGCAATGATCATGCCAAGGCCCATTAGCAAGGGAAACCATATCGACACGAAGCGCACACCCTGGCGGGGGCTCGCTCCTTTCCGGATCTTCGCCCGCTCCCACCAGCGGTAACCGAAACTGAGAAGAACCAGCAAGCAGCCCATCGCGACGACGGACCAGTCCATGAACCTGAGCATCGATACCCCTCTTCGGCACGGATCTGCCGTACGTGTTGTGTCGGTTGTGCGTGCTGTCCATCGGTGACCAGGGGGCAGCCCAGGTCGCAAGGCGAAGACCTGTGACGACCACGAGCGTAGCCGTGGTCGCGTCAGTGCGAGAACGCCCATGCGTGGTGATCCCGATCGTGGCTGTCAGACCCACCACGATCACCCGAGACCCCAAGGGCGCGGAGATGCGACGAGCCTGCGACATGGGAAGCGCGGCTGGCCGCACAAGATTGCTGCAGCTCCTGGCCCAAAGGTCAGGAGCCATACGATCGCTGTACGGATCCAGTCGATGGCGTTCGTCGACGCGCCGGTCCCCCCACGACGGTGTTGCGGCTGCTTACCGTCGTGCAGAGAGCCTGTCAGGCCAGTCATGCGACGGGAGTGAACGGCTCAGCTTCTTAGCGCGATCTTTGCCGACCCGGCCTCCAGGCGGAGCGAGCCAGTGTGCGAATGACTCTGGCGCCGTGTCACGGTTGACCAATCATCAGAAGTCGCGATCTGGCCGCGGTACTTGCCCTTGCGTGACCAGGCCGGAATGGAGCCTTATGAACGACGGATCGAGCTGGCCCATGGACAAACTCACCGCGCTCCGTCTCGGCAGGAGGCTGGTTGCGGAAGTCCCAGCGTCCAGACAAGGTCGAACTTCGGAGGACGGCCGCCGCGGGATCCGAGGCTCTTGCGGTTGCGGGACTGGTGACCAGCATCAGGTGACGGGTGCTGCGGTGGACCAGACCCTCGGCTGGCTGGGGGTCGGCGGTGCGCTGCGAGCAATTGTCAATATCTGTGGATCAGTTGTGCCCGCTCCAGCGCTGAGAGTGGGAAGCTGGTCTTCTATCAGGCAGTCCCCGTGCGGCAGGGGCGGTGCCATGGGGACGCCTGTGCGAAGATCGCGCAGTGAACGATCTACGCTTCCGTCTCGCTGATGACGGTGATCTTGCCACTTTGGTGCGCCTGCGGGACGACGCCGCCCGTTGGATGCTTGCCCAAGGAGTCGCTGGTCAGTGGCGGCCTGGCGAGCTGGGCGGAGACCACTTCCGCAGGATCATGGAGAACGGGGAGGTATGGCTCGCCGAGGCTGCTGATCGTGTGGTTGGCGCCTGGGAGCTCTGGTGGGAGGACGAGGACGCCTGGGGGTCGCAGCCGCCGACGGCTGGCTATATACACCGGCTGATGGTGGCCCACGGAAGCGTTCCGCCCGGGACAGGACGGCAGCTTCTGCGAGTCGCGGAACGCCGCGTGGCCGAGGCGGGTCGACTGTTGGTCCGTCTGGACTGCCTGGCCACCAACGAGCGCCTGAATGCGTACTATCTCAACGCTGGCTATCGGGTTGTCGGACACAAGGAGGGCAAGCCGCAGCCGGGTGGTGTGCCCAAGTCGTTCACGCTCCTCGAAAAGTCCCTACAGGACAAGTTGGGGCAAGTCGAAGCGGGCGCAAGTGTCAATTCTTGAGGACGGGCGCCTGGCTGAGAGGTGGCTGTCGCTCGGCGATGAGAGTCGGCAGGTCCCGCATGTCGTAGAAGACGACGGTGTCGCGGCCTTCGAGGCGCCCGGCCGGGGTTAGTCCGCCGGCGTAGCCGAAGGCCCGCATGCCGGCGGCACGGGCAGCGTGCACGCCGGGTTGGCTGTCCTCCACCACCACACAGGCTTCGGGATCGACGCCCATCTGCTGGGCGGCGTGGAGGAACAGGTCAGGCGCGGGCTTGCCACGAGAGACTTCGCTGGCACTGTAGATGCGGCCTGCGAAACGTTCGTAGAGCCCGGTGCGGCCCAGAGTGTGCCGCATCTTGTCGTGGGAGCCGCTGGAGGCGACGCACATGGGCAAGGTGAGCGCGTCGAGTGCTTCCGGCAAGCCGTGGACTGGCGCGAGCCCGGCGTCGACGGCCTCGCGGTGGAGCTGTTCGAATCTCTGCGACCAGATCGCGGCCGTGGCGGGGCCGAGCTGAGCGGCGATCTGTTCGTGGATGGCGGCGTGCGAGCGCCCGATGAACCGATTCACGACTTCGTCCTCGGTCAGCGGCCAGCCCAGTTCGGCTCCGAGGGCGACTTGGACGCGTGCGGCGATGCGCTCGCTGTCGACCAGCACGCCGTCGCAGTCGAATATGACGAGTTCAATGGGCTTGATCATCCCCGCAGCATAGGCCCTGCTGTTCACGCGGCGGTGGTGTTCCCAGGGCGTTCGTCCAGGATGCCGTTCTCGAACTTGGCTCCGGATCGAACCAAGGCGACGAGGCGTGCGCCGGTGATCGCGCGCCAATGGCCCTCCTGAGCAAGCGCGGCATCCGTGCGGTGATCCCCGTGCCCGCAGATCAACGTGGTCATCGGCTGCGGCGGGGCAGCCGGGGCGGGAGACCGCCG
This sequence comes from Streptomyces sp. NPDC002742, assembly GCF_042888885.1. NCBI lineage: Bacteria > Bacillati > Actinomycetota > Actinomycetes > Kitasatosporales > Streptomycetaceae > Streptomyces > Streptomyces sp. NPDC002742. The sequence goes on along the minus strand of NZ_JBIAQF010000032.1, from coordinate 44,273 downwards.
GCGTTCGACCGTGAGACCTACAAGCAGTGCAACGCCGTCGAACGGTGCATCAACCGCCTGAAGCAGTGGCGCGGCATCGCCACGCGCTGCGAGAACACCGCGGCCATTTGCCTGGCCGGACTCCACATCGCTGGCATCTTCCTCTGGTCCGCCTGCTGACTCGGGGAAGCTGTGTGGTGTCAGCTGACGTGGATCGGTACGCCCATTGTCAGACGCCGCTGGCAGCATCACCGCTGTGAACGCCATCTTCACCACCCCACCGCGGCCGGTCGACATCACCGCGCTCTTCCCTCGACTGGCCCCGCTGGCACGGACGGCGACCCGGCTGCACCCGCGGCCGGGATCGCCGACCGTGCACGACAGCTCCGTCGGCGGCCCCCTCCTGTGGCCCGCCGACGAGCCGTGGCCCCACTGCGTAGAGCCGCACGACAGTGAAGCGGCAGACGAGATGCACGCTCCGGACGAGATCCGGCTCCTGCGTCGCATCCGTGCGGCAGCGGCCGAGCGGCGGCTCCGCGACCCCCAGGCACCCGCGATCACGCCCGAGGAACGGGAGATCGAGCAGTGGCTCCGCGAGGGCCACCCGTGGTTCGACGGCCCGATTCCCATGATCCCCGTGGCCCAGCTCTACGCCCGCGACGTCCCTCTCCCGGCCAGCCCTCCCGGAGCCGACCTTCTCCAGGTCCTGTGGTGCCCTTGCGACCACGAGGAGTTTGCACACCCCCGAACCGCCCTCTTCTGGCGTTCCTCCGGCTCCGTCACCGACGTCCTCGAGGCCCCGCCCGAGCCGCCCGTGATCCAGTTCGACTGGTACCTGCCGGAACCGTGCCTGCTCGCACCGGAACAGATCACCGAATACCCCAGCCCCATGGAGCTGAGCAAGGAACTGCAGCAGCAGTTGGGCGACGTGAACCTGTGGGAGACAGCCGGATTCGCGTGGGACAGCACCGGAGCGTTGGACCCGCAGGAGTTCTACTTCCGCAACCTGTGCCACGCCCCCGGGTGGAAGACCGGCGGCTGGACCCGCTGGGGCCTCACCGACCCCATGCCGCGCTCCTGCCCCGAATGCGGCATCGAGACGACCCCGCTCCTCACCATCGCCTCCACGGAATGGAACTCCGGCAGTAAGAGCTGGATGCCCGATGAGGAACGGACGAACCCGACTCCGTTCCTCATCGGCATCCCGCCCGCGGACTTCACTCTCCTCAACATCACCGACGGCTACGACCTGCAACTCCACGCCTGCCCTGCCTCCCCGGACCATCCACACATCGAGCTGGTCCAGTGAGCCCTCGCGGAAGTCCTCCGCGCCGACGCATACGCCGCGATCGGCGCCGCGATCGACTCTCCAGCCAGCGGCCTTGGCCAACTGCCAGATGATCCGAACTACAGGCCCTAGACCTGCCACAAGATCAATGATCAGAGTGCTCGCTGGCGGACTCGCACGCGGGGTCCGCCACGAACCGGCTCAGCCGATAGGCGGTCGGTTGCACCAGGGGGCCACACAGTATGTCGATCCGGATCATCGACCCGTCGATTCGTGCCTCCCGAAGGCGGTGCAGGTGCGCCCGCAGCTCTGCCTTGTCCCCGGTCTCAAAGATCACTTCCCACCGGCCCGCGTCCAGCGCAGTGCGAGCCGCAAGCCGTTGTCTCTCGGCATCTTGCCGCCGCTTCCTTTTCCTCTGTCCTGGCACCGGCCCAGAATCGCTGGTCGGCGTCGGTGCGGCAACGCGATTGAACCGATCCCACGTCCCGCCCAGTGATCATTTGTCAGTCAGGCTCCAGCCCGCGACGCCGGCCACCTGGTCGTCGGTCCGGGTGTGTCGCTGGTCGACGCGCAGGGAGTGCGGTTTGAGCCGTGACTGCCGGACCAGGCACTTGAGGAGGGTGGCTGCGGGCGAGACCCTAGGCAGGTCATCGATGCCATCGCTTCAAGCTCCGGAGGGAACGCGGCGGTTCAGCCGTCGGAGCTGTGCGGTAACCGGGGGAGGGCATGCAACTGGCAGCGGACAGGGGCCGTTGGCGGCACCCGTCAGCGAGCCTTCACCGCGCTGACGGCCCGGCCCGGCGATGCCGGTGACCTCGACGGGGACGTCTCGGAGCGCTCTGCGATCGTCCGAGCTCACCAGCACGCTGCCGGGCCCCGCGGAAACCCCCGGGCGTCCAGGTCAGACGGATTTCCTTCGCGAAGTGCGCGTGCTTCGGCAGTTCGTCGCCCTGTGGCGCACGACGCTGGGACGGCCGCGCGCGGAGGCGCGCGGCCCGGGGGACGGGTCGCGGCTTGTTCCTGTATGGCGGTCGCTCAGCGGCACCCGTACCCTTAACTTCGCCGTCCTGCGCTACAACCCCGACGGCAGCCAGGGCAGCGGCTTCGGCACCGCAGGCGTCGCGACCGCGGACTTCGGCGGCAGCGACGCGGCCCCTGGCGTGGCATTCCAGTCCGACGGCGAGATCGTCACCGCCGGCGGGGGCGGACCGAACAGCTCCTTCGCCCTGGCCCGCTTCGAGGGCGGCGGCAGCGCACCGCCGCCACCGGCCGGCGTGGACGTGTCGGTGACGACGTCCGGGCCCGCCACAGTCAGCATCGGTGACCGGCCCACCTACACCCCTCCCGGTCAGTCAACCTGCGCTCACGGACAGACTCAACCACCACATCCCCAACGGTCGGGCCCCACAGACGCCACCGCACATCCAACCGCCACAACCACCTGTCCGGCGAACCAACCCGGCCAGAGCCATAGGTGATCGATTCCAAGGGGGTGGCGGTGACGGTCTGCTGACGTTCCTGCGGTTCGAATTGGTCATGCTGGTCCGTAGATGGCACTGTCAGCCTTGCTGATCAGTGCCCAGTAGCGGTCGCCGTAAGACCAGTGCCACCACTCGGTGGGGTAGTTGACGAAGCCCGCGCCGCCCATGGTTCGGGCCAGGATGTCGCGATTGCGACGTGCTTGGTCTGATAGCCCCGAGGCGTCCAGCGGACAGTACTTCTCGTCTCCGGTGCGGTGGCCGTTCACAGCGCCCCCCCATGTCCAGTTCGACGCCATCGGCATCAACGAGCGTTAGATCGAGGGCCGCGCCGGCGCAGTGTGGCGCCACCTCGACCGGGGAGACGAAGGCGCTGGCCTGGCGCCGCAGGTCGACGGGGTCGGTGATGCCGGAGCGGCGTAGGCGGTCCTCGTAGAGGGCAGACCGCCGCGCCTGCTCGGTGCTGCTGCGATGTCCTTCTATGACGAGGAACTTGACGCCGTCGGGAAGCATCTCCGATGCCGAGCGCAAACGCTCGAGCACGCCGATCCGGACCCGGCCGTATGATCCCGCCTCGTCTCGCTCCCGGGGGTCCAGCACAATCACCGGGACCGAGGCGATCTCTGCGAGAGGTTCACCGCAGTCCTGCAGCGGGATATTGAGCACCTTGGGATCACTCAGCAAGATCATGGATCCTGAGCCTAACTAAGTGGTCGGCTGCAGAAGTTCTTCGGGGTTGACTCTCCGGAGCCGGTCGTGGGCGTGTGCGTTGTCAGGCGTCGAAGGCGGTCAGGTGGAGCTGGGCGGCGCGGTCGGGGGCGCTCTGAGCCTGAGGTGGCCGCGACCCTTTCAGCGCAACATCGTTGGAGGTTTCGCCAAGGTTCGGGCCGTTTTCGCCGACGCGCTATCGCGCTGAATCGGTGTCGTAGTCGTGGCGGGCCCGCTCGACGCTGTCGAGGTTGGTGGCGGCCCATTCGGCGAGATGGGCGAAGAGCGGGGCGAGGCTGCGACCCAGGTCGCTGATCTCGTATTCGACCCGAGGGTTCTACCACCTGACCGGGCCCGCCCTCAGCACACCCCGGCAACGGGCCGAGGCGATCGGCGACGCGCTGGGCGAGCCCATCCGGTTCATCGAGCAGACCCGCGACGAGGCGCATGCACAGATGCTGCGGTTCATGCCCGAGCCCGTGGTCGAGACCACCCTCGATGCCATCGGCGAGCCCAACCCCGCTGAGCAGCGGATCAGCCCCGACGTCGAGCGGGTCCTCGGCCGCGCGCCCCGCACCTTCGCCGACTGGGTCCAGCGCCACATCGCCGCCTTCCGGTAATGCCTGTGTAATGCCTGTGCCCGCGCCTGCGCCGTCGGCCTCGACCGGAGGTTCAGAGGCGAGGGAGCCCAGCATCGGTGGATGAAGCCGGAGCTGGACCCCCTCGCGACCGCTCCTCCCGTACGAGGACGTCACACTCTCTGACAGCCCCGCCACCCGTGACGGAGCGTCACCGGTGCGCGGTGGCAAACCCCGGCTTCACGGAAATCTCGCCAGGGCCGGCTATGCACTCGACCGCGTACGGATGAACGTGCGCGGGAAGGACTGCGTGTCCAACCCGGGCGATCGGGGCTGCGGTTGACGCTATGGCTGTGCGGTCGTCGGCTGGATGACCGGCGTCAGGAGGTTGAGGCGCATGCTTGTTCTGGGCCGCTCGCAGGTCGAGGCCCTGCTCGACGTGGACGCGCTGATCGATGCCCTGGAACCGGCGATGGCAGACCTCAGCGCGGGTCGTGCCTCGGTGCCCGACCGCGTCGCCGCCCTGGTGCCCGAACGCGATGGATTCCTGGCCGCCATGCCGGGTTTCCTGCCGTCGGCCGGGGTGCTCATGACCAAACTGGTGTCGCTCTTCCCGCACAACGACGGGGTATCGCTGCCCACGCATCAGGCGCTGATCGTGGCGTTCGATCCGGACACCGGCGAGCCCGCTGCCCTGCTGGACGGTACGGCCATCACCGCGGCGCGGACCGGAGCCTGTTCCGCGCTGTCGGCACGGCTGCTGGCCCGCGAGGACGCGACGGTGCTGGCGCTGCTGGGCACCGGAGTACAGGCCCGGTCCCACGCCCGCGCGATCTGCCGGGTCCGCCCGATCCGGCAGATCCGCGTGGCCGGCCGGGACCCGGCGAAAGCCGCTGCCCTGGCCGAGGAACTCTCAGCCGTCCTGGAGGCCGAGGTCCAGGCCGTATCCGGCTACGCCGAGGCGCTCGAGGGCGCGGACATCGCCGCCGCGACGACCCACGCCGTCGAACCCGTGATCCGTCGCGCCTGGCTGACACCCGGGGTGCACATCACGTCCGTGGGCTACAACCCGGCCGGCCGCGAGATCGACGACGCCACGATCGCCGAAGCGCTGGTGTGCGTCGAATCGCGCCGGGCAGTGCTTGCCCCGCTCCCCGCGGGCAGCAACGACCTGCTCATGCCGATCCGCGACGGCCTCATCACAGCCGACCACGTACACGCCGAACTGGGCGAACTCATCGACGGCAGCAAGCCGGGGCGCACCGCGCCGGACCAGATCACCCTCTACAAGTCGGTCGGCGTGGCAGTCCAGGACGCCGCGGCCACGGCCCTGGTCGTCATGTCCGCCCGCGAGCAGTCGATCGGGGAGGAGGTCACGCTGGGGTGATGCCGCTGAGCAGGCGATCGTGGCGGCGGGATCGGCAACGCACGGCTGACCGGCGGAGCACGTTCGCCCGTTCGCGGCTGAGCACGATGGCGTACCGCTGGTCGACGCGGGCAGGATCACCGCCGTTGCCCTGAAGGCGACCACCCGATGGCCGGGTCCTGGTCGGTTGTCACAGGGATGGTGTTCTGCCGGACGTGGCTGGTGTCGCGCCGAGTGGGGTAGCCGGTCCAGGGTAGGCGGTCCAGGGTTGTGAAGGCGCTGGGTCACCCTCGCGAACTGGTCCGCGCGGCGACGCGGGCACCAGGTGCGATCACGATCCGGACGTTGCCGCAGGCAAGGGTGACTGAGCGCCTCCGCCGGCCGCTCTGAGCACCGAGGCCGGTCGCGCGAGCCAAGAGCTCAGGGGTTCATCGGTCGCTGGGAGTAGGTCCTGTGCCTCAGGCGCGCCTCGCGCTTGCTCGCTAGGGTCGATCACCATGGAGATCACGGGAATCGTTCGCCGTCGGGCGGTGGAGCGTAAGCACGACGTTCTTGAGCGGCTCGTCAGCGAGCGGGACGTATGGGTGTCGACGGCTCACCCCGGTCACGGGCCGCACCAGGTGCCGCTGTGGTTCTTGTGGGATGGGCGTGCAGTGTGGATGTGCACCAGCGCCACTTCCGTGACTGCGCGGAACGTGCGCGAAGAGCCGCGCGTGCGCCTGGCGCTACCGGACACCTTCGACGTGGTGCTCCTCCAGGGTGAGGCAGAGTGCTTCCCGGACCAGGACGTGCCCGGAGGCGCAGCTGACGCGTTCGCCGACAAGTTCGGGTGGGATCCACGCGCGGAAGAGGGATCCTTTCTGTATGTACGAGTGGTCCCGAGGACTGTGCGCGCTTGGCGCGGCGAGCCGGAACTACGCGGGAGGGTCATCATGCGCGACGGGATGTGGCTGGAATAGCGCTTGATCTCTCCGCTTCGCGCCGGAGGCCGGGGCCGGGGCTGCGGTGCTGGTGCCCGCTGTCCGTCCTGCCGAGCTCTACCGCCAGCCGTGGTGTGGTGACCTGTGACCTGTCCTGGAGGTGCCGCCGGGAGACGGCTCCGTGATCGGCCGCGCGGCGGTGGATGACGGCTGGACCGTAAGCGATGCCGTAGGCCGGCAGCCGGGCCGGGTGGCGTCGGCTGCTTGTTCGCCCGGACGGTGTGTCAGATGATGGCGAGCCGGTCCACCAGCAGCTCGACCCTCCGCTCGGTGTCCGCCGGCGGCAGTCGTCCGGCCCGGGTCAGGGTCGCCACCCCGTGCAGGGCCGCCCAGAACGTCTCGGTGAACAGCCCCGGGTGGACGCCGTCCCCGGCGGCCTCGCCGAGGCACTCCAGCAGCGCGGCGAAAGCGTCCTTGAGAGGTTCCGGGGTGTCCTCCCGTGCGTACGGGAGACCGCCGTCGAGCTGGAAGATGGCGTCGTAGACCGCCGGGTTGCGTGCGGCGAAGTCGAGGTAGGCGCGGGCGAGGGCGTACACCCGCTCGCGCGGGCCGTCCGCGGCGGCGGTCGCGGCGCGCACCGCCGCGGCCAGTTCGGCGGCGCCCTCCAGGGCGACGGCACCGATGATCTCCCGTTTGCCGCGGAAGTGGCTGTAGAGGACGGGCTGGCTGTACTCGATGCGCTCGGCGAGCCGGCGCGTGGTGACCGCGTCCCAGCCTTGCTGCTCGGCGAGTTCGCGGGCCGTCGCCACGATGAGACGTTCGCGGCCCGCCCGTTCGCGTTCCTTGCGTTCCTGTACCGACATGATTCGATCCTAGCATCACTAGACAATCGAGCGGCAGCAGTACTAGCGTTGACTCATCACCTAGCAATGATAGATACCAAGAGAGGTCATCATGCTCAACGCACTCGAGGTCGTCACCACCGTGATCGTCGGCGTGATGGTGGGGGTGGAGTTCGCCGTCGCCTTCGTCATGAACCCGATCCTCAACGCGCTCCCGGAGGACAGCGGCCAGCTCGGCCACGCCCACGGGGGCCGGATGCTGGGCGCCGTGATGCCGTTCTGGTACATCGGCTCGCTCGTCCTCGTCGCGGTCTGGGCGGTCGCCGGACGCCACCACCCCGGAACCGGCCTCGTCGTCACCGCCGGAGCGCTACTGCTCCTCAGCGTGGTCATGTCCGTCCTGCTGCTCGTCCCGATCAACAACCTGAACAAGACGTGGACCCCTGAGAGTCGGCCCGCCGACTGGAAGCAGCAGCTGGACCGCTGGAACCGCTACCACTACGTCCGCCTCGCCGTCATCATGGCCGCCTTCGCCCTGCTGGCCGCCGCCCTCGCCTGAACCCCCGGGCCGAGACCGCGCGGGTGGCGGCACTCCTCCACTCCGCAGGCGGTAGCCGACGATTCGCACGGATCTGCGCCGCCCTCGGAACCCAGGACCAAACCTCTTCCGCAGGCGGCGCTGCCTCTGTCGAGATCGCGTCTTCGGCGATGCCAGGCCGTTCGAGAGGCACGGACCTCCGCCTTCTCCGACGGCCTGGCATCCCGGCAGGTCAACCGCTCGCCGGCCGACGGATGCGCTGCGACAGGGCAGGGGCCGTGCCTGTACCTCGTTCGCGTCGAAACGCCCACGCCCGGAATGCCAAGCGCCCGCGCCGGGAACATCCGGTCCGGTCGGCACGGTTGCATCGACCGAGGGACCGGCGCCGCACGGCCGGGGAACACGGAGACCACAAGGTCGTCCGCCCCACCAGGATCCGGTCCCGGGGATCGCGGTACGCCCGCCGTGCTACTTGGATCAAGACGTTATTTCTGCAGGAGGACTGTTTCATGACTGACCGGCCCTTGACGCTCATGGCAGTACACGCCCACCCCGACGACGAGGCCACCGGAACCGGAGGGGTCCTCGCGCGATACGCGGCGGAAGGCATCCGCACGGTTCTCGTGACCTGTACCGACGGCGGTTGCGGTGACGGACCGGGGGGTGTCAAGCCGGGCGATCCCGGGCACGATCCGGCGGCGGTCGCCTTGATGCGCCGTCAAGAACTCGAGGCGAGCTGCGATGTCCTGAAGGTCAGCGATCTGGAGATGCTGGACTATGCCGACTCCGGGATGATGGGCTGGCCGAGCAACGACGCCCCCGGTTCCTTCTGGCGGACCCCCGTACGGGAAGGTGCGGCCCGACTGGCGGAACTCATGCGGCACTACCGACCTGATGTGGTCGTCACCTACGACGAGAACGGCTTCTACGGCCACCCCGACCACATCCAGGCCCACCGCATCACGATGGCGGCGCTGGAGATGACCGCGCTGACACCGAAGGTGTACTGGACCACGATGCCCCGCTCGGGGATGCAGCGGTTCGGCGAGATCATGCGCGAGTTCCATGAGGACATGCCGGAGCCGGATCCTGCCGAGGCCGCCGAGATGGCCAAGATCGGCCTCCCCGACGACGAGATCACCACCTGGGTGGACACCACCGCGTTCAGCGGTCAGAAGTTCGACGCGTTGGCCGCGCATGCAAGTCAGGGCGAGAACATCTTCTTCCTCAAGATGGGCAAGGAGAGGTTCGGCGAGTTGATGGGCTTGGAGACCTTCGTACGTGTCCAGGACGCCACCGGCGCGGCCGTACCCGAGAAGGATCTCTTCGCCGGACTGCGCTGATCCGTCCGACCGGCCGGGAAAGCGCATCGACCGCACGTCGCGATCGAGCGGTCACACACCCGGAGGCCTGTCCACGCGAGTCGCGCTCCGGCAGCTCGCGTCCAGGCCCTCGCCGACGGCGTCGACGCCTGCCCACGATGCCGGCCCGCACCGTACTCGTCGCCCAACCGTCCGGCAACGGCATCGGTGGGAGACCCGTGGGCTGCTGACTCGCAAGATGGCGACAGCTCAGGCCACAAGCCCGGCGGTCTGCTCCGTTGAGGACAGACCGCCGCTGGAAGCAGTTCCGGCGAAGGCCGAAGGCGCGCGGTCGAAGGCCAAACGCCTGGCCCGGACCGAAGTCGGGAGCCGGCTGCCGGCACGGATCGACGCCTGCGTCGGCACATCCCGATCCAAAGGGTCAGTCGGCAGCCTCGTCGGACAGTGTCAGATTGGCCCCCGAGGCCGGGTCGAAGACGTGCAACTTGGCCGTGTCCACCCAGAGTTCGGCTCGGCCACCCTCGCGGACCTGCGTGGAGGCGTCGAGGCGGGTGACGATCTGGTGCCCGCCCGCGCCGGTGTCCGTCAATCCCGAGTCGGCCGCGAGTTCGGCGAGTTCGGAGGTGGCGGTGGGCTGCCACTCGTCCTCGGTGAAGTAGGCGTAGACATCGGATCCCAGGGATTCGACCACGTCGATGTCCACGCTGAACGTCGTACCCCCTCCGGCCTTGCTCCGGTCCACCAGGGCGGCGTCCTCGAAGGCCTCCGGGCGCAGCCCCACGATGAGGTCCCTGGGGGCGTTGTGCCGCTCCAGGGTGCGGCGCAGCCGGTCGCTGAGGTCAAGGACGCCCACCGACGTACGCAGGCGGTTGTCCTCTGTGGTGGCGTGCAGGAAGTTCATCGCGGGCGAACCGATGAACCCGGCGACGAAGAGGTTCTTCGGTTGCTCGTAGAGGCGTTGCGGGGTACCGATCTGCTGCACCAATCCGCCGCGCAGCACCACCACCCGGTCGCCCAGCGTCATGGCTTCGGTCTGGTCATGGGTGACGTAGACCGTGGTGCTGCCCAGGCGTTGCTGGAGGCGGGAGATCTGGGTGCGCATCTGGACGCGGAGCTTGGCGTCCAGGTTGGAGAGCGGCTCGTCCATCAAGAACGCCTTCGGGTCGCGCACGATGGCCCGCCCCATCGCCACCCGTTGGCGCTGACCGCCGGAGAGGTTGGCGGGCTTGCGGTCCAGATGCTCCGTCAGGTCGAGGATACGGGCGGCTTCTTCGACCTTCTCGCGGATGGTCGCCTTGTCCACTTTGGCCAGCCGGAGTGCGAAACCCATGTTGTCGCGCACGCTCATGTGCGGGTAGAGGGCGTAGCTCTGGAAGACCATGGCGATGTCGCGGTCCTTCGGGCTTCTGTCGTTGACGACCTGCCCGTCGATCCGGAGGGTGCCCTCGGTGATGTCCTCCAGCCCGGCGATCATGTTGAGGGTGGTGGACTTACCGCATCCGGACGGACCGACGAGGATGACGAACTCGCCGTCTCCGACACTGAGGTTGACGTCCTTCACCGCCACCGCACCATCGGGGTAGCGCTTGGTGATGCCTTCGAGAACGATCTCTGCCACGGTCGGTCCTTCTTGTCCTGACGAACGGCTGCCGCCGGTCAGCCCTTGACGGCTCCGGAGGTGAGCCCGGCCACGATGCGCCGCTGGAAGAGCAGCACGAAGACGATGATGGGAATGGTGATCACCACGGCGGCCGCGGCGATCGAACCGGTGGGCTGAGCGAACTGACTGCTCCCGGTGAAGAAGGCGATGGCCGCCGGCACGGTCCGGGCCGCCGAGGTCGAGGTCAGCGAGATCGCGAAGAGGAAGTCGTTCCAGCAGAAGATGAACACCAGGATCGCCGTGGTGAACACCCCCGGCGCCGCGAGCGGAGCGATCACCAGCCGGAACGCCTGCGCCGGGGTGGCACCGTCCACCTTGGCCGCCTTCTCCAGGTCCCAGGGGATCTCCCGGAAGAAGGCCGACAGGGTGTAGATGGCGAGCGGCAGGGAGAAGGTCATGTACGGGATGATCAGACCGGTCCAGGTGTCGAAAATTCCGATGATCCGCTCGATGTTGAACAGCGGCGAGACCAGCGAGATGGGCGGGAACATGGCGATCAGCAGTGACATGCCGATCAGCAGGCTCTTGCCGGGAAAACGGAGCCGGGCGACGGCATAGGCCGCCATGGTGCCCAGCACCACCGCGATCACCGTGGAGATCAGGGCGATGCCGATGGAATTGATCAGCGACCGGGTGAACTCGGAGGTCTGGAAGATCCCGCGGTAGTTCTCCCACGTCCACTGGGTCGGGATGAAGCTGCCGTCGGTGAGGGTGCTGGGAGCCTTGAAGGACAGAGAGATGATCCAGCAGACCGGGAACAGGGCATAGACGATCACGATGATGTTGACCAGGGCCCACCCCGCCATCCGTCGCCGTCCGGTGGCGGACATCAGCGTCCCCCTTCCTGGGAGCCGGGGGCGGCTGCCCCGAACAGTTTGATGAAGGCGAAGGCGATCAACGCCACGCACAGGAAGATGAGGACGGAGATGGCCGAGCCGATGCCGAGGTTGAGCGCGGTGAAGAGGTTGTCGTAGCCCAGGATGGACACCGAGCCGGTGTTGTGCGCGCCGGACGTGAGGATGTAGATGTTGTCGAAGATCCGGAAGGCGTCCAGGGTACGGAAGAGCAGGGCGACCAGGATGGCCGGCTTCATCAGGGGCACGGTCACCAGGAAGAAGCGCTGCCAGGCTCCGGCGCCGTCCACCTGGGCCGCGCGCAGCGTCTCCTCCGGCACCAGCGCGAGGCCCGCCAGCAGCAGCAGGGCCATGAACGGGGTCGTCTTCCACACCTCGGCCAGGATGATCAGGCCGATGGCCGGCCACTGCTCGGTGAGGGGAGCGGAACCGGAGGGCAGGAGATCGGCCAGGTAGCCGGTTTCCGGGGTCCAGGCGTACTGCCAGGAGTAGGCGGCGACCACGGTGACGATGCCGTACGGGATCAGGACGGCGGTGCGAACCGTCCCGCGGCCGAAGATGGTGCGGTGCATCACCAGCGCCAGGGCGAATCCGAGGACGAGTTCCACGACCACGGAGACCACGGTGATGAACACCGTGACCCACAGTGCCTGCCACCAGAACTCGGAGGAGAGTACGGCGCCGTAGTTGCTGAACCCGACGAAGTGCGCTTGTTGCGGGAAGCGCAGGTCGTAGCGCTGGAGTGAGAGGTAGATCGCGTAGACGATGGGGTAGGCGGTGACGGCGAGCATGACGATCACGGCGGGCGCGCACAACAGCCAGCCCAACCGGCGCTCCTGCCGGGCCCCTTCGGACAGAGCGCGGTCGTCTCTGGGGGGCGGCGCGTCCTGAGAGGCGGTCGGAGCCGATGGGGTCACGGGATCAGCCCCTTTGAGCTGAGGGCGTCCTTGATCTGGTCACCGATCTTCTGCACGTCCGGTCTCGGCTGGATCCCGTTCGGCGGCGACAGGGTGTGCGAGATCGCGATGGACACGTTCTGGTATGCGGGGGTCTTGGGCCGGATGCTGGCGTTTTCCAGGGCCGTCAGAACGGTGGAGGCGAAGGGGTAGTTCTTGACCAGAGCGGGGTCCGAGTAGAGCGGGCGGAGCGTGGGCGGGAGCCCGCCCTCCAGCGCCGCGGTCAACTGGTTCTGCCGGTTCCGCAGGCACAGCGCCGCCTCGAAGGCGAACTCGGAGTGCCGGGAGTAGGCGCCGATGGCCAGGTCGATGCCGCCGATGGTGGGCCTGGCCGGCCGGTCCGGGTCGACCGCCGGGTAGGGCGCCCATCGGAACTGCTTGAAGAGCGAGGGGTTGTTGGCCTTCATCGAGGGATACACGAAGGGGTAGTTGATCTCGAAAGCGGCGCTGCCGGACTCCATGGCCAGCCGGTTCTGGTCCTCCATCTGATTGGACAGGGACGGGTCGGCCGCGGCCGAGGTGGCCAGGGTCTTCATGACGGAGGCCGCGCGCACGGCGGGCGGACCCAACTTGGGAGCCGTGGCGGTCGCGTTCAGGATGGAGCCGCCGGCGCTCTCGACCAGCGTGTTGAACCAGACCGTGAGTCCTTCGTACTGCGCGCCCTGGATCTCCACGTAGTGCGGCTTGCCCTGCTTCGCCAGACGACCGGCCATCCCGATCATCTCGGCCCATGTTCTGGGCGGCGTGGGGACCAGGTCCTTGCGATACCAGAGCAGTTGGGTGTTCGTGTTGTACGGGACGGCGTACAGCCGGCCCTTCCAGGTGGCCGTCCGCAGCGGGACCTCCAGGGTGTCCCGGGTGGCCGCCGTGCGGTTGGCCCCGGTCCACGGCAGGATCCAGTTGGCTTCCGCGAACTCGGCGGGCCAGGTGACATCCAGCCCGATGATGTCGACCGTGGCGTCCTTGGCGGCCAGTCGGCGCACCAGCTGCTGGCGCTGCCCGTCCGCCGTACGGGGCAGTTTGTTGTAACTGATTCGGTAACGCCCACCGGACCGCTTGGAACAGGCACTTGCCGCACTGGCCAACGCACCTGAATCATCCGGGAAGTTGTACCAGTTGAGCGTCACCGGCCCGCCACCTCCGCCCCCGCAGCCGGCCAGCAGAGCTGCCGACAGACACAGGGCGAGCAGAACCCGCAGGAGGCCACGGATGCCGGACGAACGTGCCACCCTCACACCCCTTCCGGACCAGTACGGGAAAATCCGGACAGAGTGGAGGGAAGCCCGGACCCGCGAAAGGCTAGGCCCGCGCCCGGCTTCACCCCGTACGCCTCTCCAAGAAGTCATCCGATCGGCCGCACAGGACACGGATCACGCCGCACTGGGCGCACGGAACCGCCCCGCGGGTGTGAGGAGCTCAGGGAGTTTCGCCGGAAGAACCCGTGTCCGCCTCCGCCGCGCAGGCAGGGCCGGCAGGCAACACCTCATCCCGTCGTCACAGGTCACGGCCGGACGACCGCGACTGGTCCCACCGCTCACCGTTACCGGCCCACGCTCCTAGCATCCAGTCATGGCACCTGACACCACACCCCAGGACCGGTCACGGCAGAGCACCTCGGCGGCGGATACAGGATCGGTCTTCGATGCCGTCATCGACCGCCGGAACAGCAACTCCATGAAATGGGCCAGTGCACATCAGTTCCTCACAGCCGACGAGGCCGCGGCCGACCCGCTGCCGATGTGGGTTGCCGACACCGACTTCAAGGCCCCCCAGGCCGTGATCGACGCGCTCCACCAGGCCGTCGACTACGGAGTCTTCGGGTATCCCGGTGGCGCGACCGACAGCTACCTCGACGCCGTGACCGGCTGGCAGGCCAAGCGGTTCGGATGGGAGGTCCCCCGGGAGTGGGTGATGCAGACCGCCGGCATCATCACCACGCTCAAGACAGTTGTGCAGGCGTTCTCCGCGCCGGGCGACTCGGTGCTCATCCAGCCGCCGGTCTACGTCCACTTCCACGAGGACGTCCTGCTGAACGGCCGTCACCTGGCGTTTGCGCCGCTGCAGCGGACCGACGACGGATACCGCTTCGACGCCTCGACGTTCGAGGCCGCGATCTGTCCCGACACCAAGCTGTTCATCCTCAGCCACCCTCACAACCCCACCGGGAACGTGTGGGCGGAGGACGAACTGCGGACCATGGGCGAGATCTGCGCCCGGCATGATGTCCTGGTCGTCTCCGACGAGATCCACCAGGACCTCATCATCAACCAGGACCGCAAGCACATCCCATTCGCCTCGCTCGGCGAGGAGTTCGCACGGAACAGCATCACCTGCACGGCTCCCAGCAAGACGTTCAACCTTCCCGGCCTGCAGAGCGCCAACGTCTTCGTGCCTGATCCCAGGCGGCGGGCGGAACTGGCCCGCCAGTACGAGCGCAACGTGTTCCCGCTGGTCAACCTGCTGGGCATGGTCGCTGCCGAGGCGGCCTACGTGCACGGTGTGCCCTGGCTGGAGGAGCTGCTCACCTACTTGCGCGGCAATCACGCGCACTTCGCGCAGGCGGTCAATTCCGCCACGACCAAGGTGCGGGTCCTTCCGGCCGACTCGCTGTATCTGGCGTGGATGGACTGCCGGCAACTGGGGATGGACGCCGAGTCGCTGGACAAGTTCATGCTCACCCGGGCACGGCTGTGGCTGGACAAGGGACAGAAGTTCGGGATCGAGGGCCACGGCTACATGCGCGTGAACCTGGGCTGTCCCCGCTCCACGGTGGACGAGGCCGTAGACCGCCTGCTCGCGGCCGTCGCAGACGCGCCATCGTCCCCGAATCCTGGTGCGCCAGGGCCGGTTGCGTAATCGCCGGTTCCGGGCCTGCGCGTACGGGTGGATCGTGTTCGGCGAACGGCAGGCGGGCGAGGAACACAGCGGGCGTGGAACACAGAGGGTGTTCTGCGTGCGGGCGGAGGCGGCCGCCAGTCCGTCAGGCGGCGCCGATGCGTACTTCGGGGTCGGGGGCGTCGAGCGGGGGCAGGAGGAGATCGGAGAGAGATCTTCGTCGTTCGGGCGTCACGGGGGTTCGGCCTGACCCCGTGCGCTTCGGCCTCGCTCCGACGCGTCACAGCCGCCAGGCGCGCAGGGCGTCGGAGATGGCGTAGATGTCCAGCCGGGTCTCGCGGATCTTTCTGATCAGGTCGGACAGAGCCCCGTAGGGAGGGTCGATTCCTTCCCCGGACTGGTCCATGTACTGGCCGGTGACGAACGCGGCGAACAGGCTGTTGCGGTGGGGGAGCGGTTCAAGACACACGATGGTGTGCAGGAGCGCGGCGGCGCGCCACGCGGCGTCGGGGTTGGACGTGGCGAGGGTCGGCATGCGTGTCTTGTGGCGCGCGACGGCGGCCACGAGGGCCGAGTAGTCGGTGACTGACACGTCGTCATTGCCGAGGGCCGCGTCCTGGACGTCCAGGAGCCAGGGGACATCGATGTGCAGGGTCATCAGGCGGCGGTGGCTCCCGCGCCGCGCTGGGACGGGGGGATCTCGTCCGGGAAGGCCTCGTCGAACTCGGCGCGCAGCCTGTCCGCCCACGAGACCGCGCCGGCCACGAACTGCTTGCGCTGCATTTCGCGGACGCCGAGGTCGTGCATGTACTGCTTGAGGCTCTTGCCCTCGGCCGCGGCAGACACACGCACGGCTTCCATTTCTTCCTCGGTGAAGGTCACGTTCAGTGATGGCATATCGGCATGGTACCTAACTGGTACCTTCTCGCGCGACCTGATCGGACGACCCGGCCGCGAATCGGCGACCCGGGCTGCACCCGGCCTGCCGGACGGCATCCAGGACCCGCTCGAAGACCCGTCGTCGGGCATCCGCCGTGACCGGCCGGGCGCGGAGCTCGCGTGGACGAATACATCGCGGCCCGTCGGGGCGGACCAGGGCGGAGGAGTCGACAGGAGTCGGCGTCCGTGCTCCGTCCGGAGGCTCAGTTGACGGGTTTTGGCGAGCCCACGGGCACCGGTGATGCCGACCCGCGTTCCACGGTGTCGGTGTGGAGCGGAACTCCACCGGCCTGAACCGCTCCATACGGACGATGAACTCGCACGCAACCGGTTCTGGCGGAGGTGTCCGTTGGTGTCTGGCTGTCAGGCGCCGGTGTGTTCGGTGAGGCAGACGTACTGGCGGGGTTCTTGGTCGCCGAGGCTGCTGTAGTCGAGGACGGCGGGGTAGGTCAGGCGGGTTCCCGGCCATTGGGGCGCGCAGTCCTGCGGGGTGTCATGGAAGACGATCGCGTAGTTCCCCGGTTCCGTGACCGCGCCGGCGGATTCGCCGAGTTCGGCGCCGCACTGGTACCTGGGTGCGTCCATCAGAAGCGCGGCGTTGCGTGCGGTGCCGTCGCTGCTGCCTGTCCAGGCGACGCAGTACGACACACCCGGGTCTCCGCCGTAGGGCGGCTCGGAGATGATGTTGACCCTCTGCAGGGCGGGAGCGCCGCCGCACAGGGCGTTGATGCCCTTGAGGTAGTACGGGGCGCCGGCGGCGCAGATGTCCTTCCTGGTTTCACAGCTTGCCGGGCCCTCGGCGGATTTGTAGGTGACGGGCAGGCACGTGGCCGTCTTTCCCGGCGACGCCGTCTTGGCGACCGGCGCACCCTGGGCCGCGTCCGGGGAACCCGACACCGAAGCGGAAGCCCTCGCCGTCTTCGCAGGTCCGTGCCCGCCGGGGGAGACCGTGGCGGAGGCCGTCGTGCCTGGCCCGGCCCCTGTGCCGTGGTGCCACCCGCCCGCGTCCTGTCCGGCGATCAGATAGGAGCCGACCGCGGCCGCGGCGAACACGGTGACACCGGCCGCGGCGACCAGCCCGGTCCGGCGGCGGGTGATCCGCCGCCGGGCCACGGTCCACGCCGCATCGTCCTCGGAGACGGGCAGGTCCCACTTGGCCGTAACCAGATCACCCACCAGAGTCGGTGCCTCGGCCCCCGACTGCAGGACCTGGGTGCTCTGGGCGGCGAGCAACGCCGTGCACTGCCCGGCCAGCGCAGCAGCCGTAGGCCGCTCCGCGGCTGTTTTGGCCAGCGCGGACGTCACCAGCGCGAGGAGCTCATCGGGCACCCCGGCGGTGTCAGGGTCGCCGGACATCACCCGGAACGCGACCGCGTCCGGTGCGCCGGTGCCGAACGGCAGGCGCCCGGTGGCCGCGTAGGCGACCAGGGCTCCCCAGGCGAAGACATCCCCGGCAGAACCCGTAGCCCCGGTGCGGTAGCCCTCGGGACTGATCCAGCCCGCGGTGCCGGTCATCACGCCGGTCCGGGTCACCGAGGTGCCGTCCAGAGCGTGGGCGATGCCGAAGTCCAGAACCCGCGGCCCGTCCGGCGCCAGGATGACGTTCCCCGGCTTCACGTCACGGTGCACCACCCCGGCCGCGTGGACGGCGGCCAGCGCGGCCGCGGTCCCCGCCGCCAGCGCGTACAACCGGGCCCCGGACAGCGGGCCGTGCACGCCGACGTGCTCGCCGAGCGTAGGACCGGGGACATACGCGGTGGCCAGCCAGGGGACGGACGCGCCGGGGTCAGCCGCGAGCAGCGGCACCAGACAGGGCCCGGTAACCCGCCGGGACACCTCCACTTCCCGCTTGAACCGGGCCCGGAACTCGCCGTCGCCGGCCTGCGCGGAGTGAATGACCTTGACCGCCACCCGCCGCCCTTGCGGATCCAGGGCGGCATGGACGGTTCCCATGCCGCCCGAACCGAGCTGGCCGATGACCCGGTACGGACCTATCCGGCGCGGATCACCGGGCCGTGCGGGGTGGACACGCGTGGACAACGAGGCTCCCTGGGACAAGAAGGAACAAGTGGGCCGGCGGGCCGCGCGTCTGGCGCGGGTGGTGGGCCGACCGCCGGTGGGACAGAGCGGTTGCGTGCACTGGGCATGGAGGGCGCGGGCGACGACGCCGTCGGCGCAGCGGTCCGGCGCTTGCCTCGGTACTCCGCGTACGTGTGTACGTTGCGGTACTGAGCCTGGACCTCGCCTCCCGGAAACGGACTCGTGCCGCCGAGGTTCCTGCGATGGCCGACGTGACGGCGCGTCACACGACCTGTGTGGCACGCGGGGTGAAGATGTCCGGCTCGGTGGGCCCGGCGGGCAGGAAGCCGCCGGTCAACGCCACCCCACGGCGGTCACGGCGGCCATGGGTCCCGCCACCGCCGCGACCGTGTCCGCCTGTTGCCCTCCTGCCGCAATCGGCGGGACTGTTGGCCACCGGGAAGCGTCAGGCGACAGGATCGGCCATGAGGGGGCTGCGGCGGGAGAGGCGGTTGTGGTCTCCATACGAGCTCCTTACGGCCCTGACCAGCAGGCACGGGTGACGCGAAGAATCAGGTGCACAGATTAGCCACGACGCGAACACAAGATCTACACGTGAGCCGGAATCGTGATCTTGACGTGAGGCGCCCCCGGAGGGGGCCAGAACACGGACTGGATCCTCGTCCTTCTACTGCCTCCCGCTGCCTCCCGCTGCCTCCTGTGACTGGACACGGTCACGGATCGACCCCCGTGGGCGGCGTTCACACGCCACTTGTGGACCAGTGTTGAGCCGGTGTTCGGCCTGTGTCGGTAGCGGCATGGACACTGACCGCGACCTGGCAGTTCGCCCGTTTCCCGAGCGCGGCGCAGTTCTGGCCGGCCACCCGGCCGATGCGCGGCCGCACTTGGGGAACGGCACGTCTCAATCACCCACACCTCAGGCGTGACCGCCCCGGAGAACCGCTGGGCGATCCGCCGCCGCACCGGCAGCGGATCCCGCGGCGACTGGTTCACCTGCTGGAGCAGACGCTCCCAAGTCCCGTCGGCCGACCACAGGCGGTACCGTTCGTGGACGGTCTTCCGCGGCCCGAACCGTTCGGGCGGGTCAGGCCACTGCACCCGGGTGCGAACCCGGTGCGGATCCCGTCGATCAGCTGCCGGTGATCCCGCCACCGGCCACAACGCCCGTTACTGACCGACAGGAACGGCCGTGGCCGCTCCCGCCCGGTATCAGTCAGATCACCTCGCCCCGTGTCCACATCGACGACCGGGACATGAAGCGGTCACGTGATCAGCCGCCAGGCGTTCATGAACCGCAAGGCTCGGAGACTCCTTGGAACAGACGGTGCTGACGAGGGTCAGGTGGTGGCCAGCAGCAGGTCTTCTCCACTTGACGGGCGAAGGCCGTCGGTGCGATCGGTGAAGTAGCGCTCGGTGAGCAGGGCTCCCGGCACGTGCCCAGGGTTCTTGAAGCCGGCTTCGCGGGCCAGCGTCAGCATTTCCTGCGGGGTGTAGAAGCTGATGAACGGCGTTCCGGACGCTCGTGCGCCTTCCTCGCTCGACCGGAGGCCGGGGCGGTCGGAGGCTTCGACGAGTTCGGTGGGCAGCAGGAAGGTCATGGCAAGCGTTGAGCCCGGCGCAAGCCCGGCAACCTGTCGCAGGGTGGCGGTGGTGGTGTCTTTGGTGAGGTACATGGTGACGCCCGTGGAGACGATGACCGCCGGCCGACCGGGATCGAAGCCGGCGGCACCCGACTGCTCGGACCAGGACGCGTCGGCCTCGAAGTCGACTGGCACCAAGTGCAGCCGGTCGGGGATGCCGTAGCCGAGCTCGGCCAGGCGCCGGCGCTTCCAGGCTTGGGTGCCGGGCTGGTCGACCTCGAAGATCTGCAGGCGGGAGGCGAGCTCCGGCTTGCGCTGGGCGAAGGTGTCCAGGCCGGCTCCCAGGATGACGTACTGGGTCACGCCGCGGTCCGCATGCTCGGCAATCAGGTCCTCGATGAAACGAGCGCGGGCGACGATGGCTGCGCGGAACCCACTGGTGGCCTGCGGGTCCATGTCCGGGCGGTCGCGCCAGTCGGCGCCGGGGGCCGCGAGCTGCAGGCCGATCTCGTCCTCGATCACATGCGGAGGCGGATCGACCTGGAGGTGCATCGCCCGCCAGAGGGCGGTCCGCACCGCGGTGTCGTCCGGTGCCTCGATCTGCTCATGGGGCATAGTGTTCACCCTTCGGCGCGGTCAGTTCTTGGCGGGAGCCTTGAGGCTCCACAGACGCCCGTCGGGGTCCCGGACGGTCATCTCCTGGGTCCCGTAATGGGTGTCCTCGAACGGCGTGACCACCTCGACAACAGGATCGGGACGGAACGAGTCCGCGTCCGGCGCCTTCAGGACAATCCGCGTCTGTGGCTCTTGATCCTGGGGAACCTCGGCGATGAATACGTAGGGACCGTCGCCGTTGCGGAGCTGGCCGGAGTTGTGGTCTGTCGCGAACTCCAGCTCGTAACCCAGTGCCTGGAAGAACTTTGCCGCCTTGCCCCAGTTGTGGGTCGTCAGGAACACGGCTTCGATTCCTTCGGTCGTCATGTCCCGTTCTCCCTCTCAGACGATTGCTGGTTGCTCCCATGAGCATCGTCGAGGTATGCGCGCAACGCGGCAGCGACGAGCGCCGACAACGACATGCCCGACTCGATGGCGTGGTACTTGACCTGCTTGATCAGTCCGATCGGCAGGTACACGTTGAACTGCTTGACGTCCTCATCACCCACAACAGGGATGCTAGCATCCTAGCAAGCTAGCATCACCGATATGGCCGGGTCATCATGGTGACGAGTGTTTCTTCGGAGCTCGCTGCGATGGCGTAAGGTGAGGGATACCGACGCGGGGTGGAGCAGCTCGGTAGCTCGCTGGGCTCATAACCCAGAGGTCGCAGGTTCAAATCCTGTCCCCGCTACTGCCGCAGAGGGCCCGGATCCACAGGATCCGGGCCCTCTGCCATTCCCGGACGATCGCCCGTCTGGCTCCTGCCTGGTACGAGGCGGGGCGGCTGGGCATCGCGGTCTGGCTGCGCGGGCGGTGTTCGGCGTCGTGTCGGTGCGGCCTCGGCGGCAGGATCCGCTCTGGGTGCGGCGTGCGGCGTGCGGCGTGAAGCGTGCGGCAGCTGGTGGTGGGGGCGGGGGTTCCAACCCCGGCCTGGACTCGTGACGGCCCCTGCCTGTCCTCAGCGGCGTTCTCCGAGGTGTTCACGGGCGCATCGATCGACTTGTGCTGGAGTGCGCTCGAACTCGTAGCGTTGCAGACACCACTACGGCGTTACGAAGCCCGTGTCGGCGTCCGCCTCTCATGGGATGCCGGCGTCGGAGTTCGCCGCTCGGATCGATGAGGGGCTTCGTGCGTTCGAACGACAGGGAAAGGCATGGGACACGACATGCAGAAGCGCAGTCTGCGGGACCTCCAGGTGTCGCCCATCGGCCTTGGGTGTATGGGCATGTCCGCCTTCTACGGATCCGCCGATCAGCAGGAGGGCATCGCGACCATCCGGCGCGCCCTCGACCTCGGGGTGAACTTTCTCGACACCGCGCAGATGTACGGGCCGCTCACCAACGAGTCGCTCGTCGGCGAGGCGATCCGGGGGCACCGCGAGGAGTACGTGATCGCGACGAAGTTCAACTACCGGATGGACAGCGCCGTGCCGGGCGACATCAGCACGGTCGGCCCGCAGGACGGCTCGGCCGAGCACGTCCGGAGCTCCGTCCACGGCTCCCTGAAACGTCTTGGGACCGACCGTATCGACCTGTACTACCAGCACCGGGTAGACCCGAACGTACCCATCGAGGAGACGGTCGGCGCGCTGGGCGAACTGGTGGCCGAGGGCAAGGTGCGGTGCATCGGCCTGAGCGAGGCGAGCTCGGAGACCATCCGGCGCGCCCACGCGGTGCACCCGATCACTGCGGTGCAGAGCGAGTACTCGCTGTGGTCACGGGACGTGGAGGCCGAGGTGTTGCCGGCCTGCCGTGAGCTGGGCATCGGGTTCGTGCCGTATTCGCCGCTCGGCCGCGGCTTCCTCGCTGGGCGGTTCACCTCGACGGATGAGCTGGACGCGAACGACTGGCGCCGGGAGAACCCGCGTTTCCAGGACGCCAATCTGGAGGCGAACCAGCGGCTGGCCGCAAAGGTGAAGGAGATCGCGGCCGAGAAGGACGTGACCCCGGCCCAGCTGGCGATCGCCTGGGTGCTGGCCCAGGGCGAGGACCTGGTGCCGATCCCGGGCACCAAGCGCCGCACCTACTTGGAACAGAACGCCGCCGCGGTCGGTATCGCGCTGACCGAGCAGGAACTGGCACGTATCGATGCGGAGCTGCCCGAGGCGGCGGGTGAGCGGTACGACGAGGCAGGGATGCGAGCCGTCAACCGTTAGCACTGACTGAACGAACGAAGGCGGTGAGGGCCCGGATCACGTGCGGTCCGGCCCCACGGCCTGGTTCGACGCCTCATTCTCGGCGCAGTTGCTCGGCCAGCCCGACGATGATGCCCTCCGGGCCGCGGACGTAGCAGAGCAGGTAGCTGTCCTCGAACCGGGCGATCTCGCCGACGAGTTCGGCGCCGTGAGGGCGCAGGCGGGCAACGGTGTCCTCGATGTCGTCGACGGCGAACATCACGCGGTGCGTGCCCAGAACGTTGTGCGGCGGGTTGCGCGGCCCGGCACTGATCACCGCGGGGTTGTGGTACTTCGCCAGCTCGAGCCGGCTGTGACCGTCCGGGGTCCGGACCATCGCGATGTCACAGCGGACGCCGTCGAGTCCGGTGCACTGGTCGGCGAAGGGGCCCTCGACCTCCGCCCTGCCCTCCAGCTCCATGCCGAGTTCCACGAAGAACGCGACGGCGGCATCCATGTCCTCGACGACGATGCCGACGTTGTCCATCCGCTGAATCGCCATGCTGGTTCCTCCTTCTTCCTCGTGCGGCCGGTGGTGGCCGCTGATGCCCCTGGGACGGAACCGGTGGCACGTTCTCGACATACTCGGACCGCAGCACTCCGAAGACTCTGGACCACGCCTCAGCACCGCTGCAGCAGAACCGTGAGTCAGGCGCCACGAGCGAGGGTGAGTGCGGCGCAGGTGGCGGCGCAGGTGGCCGCTCCCACGCAGACGATCATCCGCAGCGCGTGACGTCCCGCAACTCCATGCTTCCTCGCCGATGCGCGGTGCGCGCGCTCGAGTATTGCGCTTCCCCGGTTCCTCACGGTGCCGGGTCACCCTTGGTGGGCGGAGTTCCCCGTTCCGCTCAGCCTCGCCGCACCCGTCCGGGTGTCGCCGTGCGGCGCCGGCGCGAGCTGGGGGCCGCGCTGACCCCCGCGCGGATCCGCGCTGGATGGGGCCGCTGCGGGAGGACCATCGGCATCAGGCCGTGCGCGAGGAGCACACCACCGTACTGCCCGTCCGCTGACCGGCGGTCGCAGCCGGAGACGGGCCGCGCGGGTGACAGTCACCCGGGCGCCTCGTGCGGGTCGCGAGGCCAGCCGTTCGGGCCGACCGGGGTCGTGGTCGTCTTGAAGCCCTCGCTCTTGTTGCCTGGACGGCGAACTCGTTGGTGAACGTCTTGCCGAGGTCCACCGCGCCCTTCCCGTTGCCGACCGGCTTCTCCGTCGCCAGAGAGGTCTTCGGACCGCCCGCGGGCATGAGACCGTCCGGCCGACGCCGGAAGACCTACAGGGCACCCGCGAGGACGGCAGCGGCGGCACCCGCGCGACCCCGGCAGCGCCGAACCGCAGCACCTCCACGATTTCTGACAAAACATCACATACCTTTTCGGCGAGGAACCGTGGTGCCTCGCGCACGGAACGCAGTCGGCGTAGGGCGCGCCCACCACAGTCCTCGTCCATGTCGTCTCCGCTCGCGGCCACGGTGCCCGAATCTGGCTCGACCAGAGACGCAGGCCTCCAGCGGGACGTCGATCCAGGTCCCTCGTGGAGGCAGAACATCGTGCAGAAGATCACTCGTCTCGCCATGGCCGTCGCGACCGCGCTCGCCACAGCAGCCGTAGGCACTCCGTCAGTGTCCGCTGCAGCGCGCAGCGGCGACGGGCACGACCGCGGCAGCCACCATGCGGTCTTCGTCCAGACCGACAACCCGGCGGGTAACCAGATCGTCGCCTACCGGCGTGCGGAGAACGGGCGGCTGACCCAGGCCCGGACCTACGACACGAAGGGTCTCGGGGGTGTGCTGGCCGGGTCGGTCGCCGACCACCTCGCCTCGCAGGGCTCCCTGACCTACGACTCGCACCACGCCCTGCTGTATGCCGTCAACGCCGGAAGCGACACCGTCTCCGTGTTCTCGGTGGACGGCGACCGCCTGGCGCTGCGGCAGGTCATCGGCTCCGGTGGCCGCTTTCCGGTGAGTGTCGCCGTGCACGGCGACGACGTGTACGTGCTCAACGCACTGGACGGCGGTTCGCTCCAGGGCTACACGCTCCACCGCGGCCGCCTCCACGAGCAGGCCGGACGGCACCGCGACCTGGGACTCGACCCGAACGCCACGCCCCAGTTCACCAACACCCCGGGGCAGGTGGGCTTCACCGGCGACGGTTCCCAGCTCGTCGTCACCACCAAGGCGAACGGCAGCAACCTCCTGGTGTTCAACCTGGACCGCTCCGGCACACCCGCCCATTCCCCTGTCGTGACGAATCTGCCGGGCGCCGTGCCCTTCGCCTTCGTCCCCAACGGCCGCCGCGGCCTGTTCCTGGCCGAGGCCGGGACGAACGCTGTCGCAACGTTCACCATCCACCGCGACGGCACCGCATCACAGGAGGCGTACGCGGCCACTGGCCAGTCGGCCACCTGCTGGATCGTCGCCGCCCGCAGCCTGCTCTACGCCTCCAACGCGGGCAGCTCGACCCTCAGCGGCTTCCGTACCTCGGACCAAGGCCGTCGGCTGACCCTTCTGGGCAACACGCCCACCGACCCCGGCACCGTCGACGCCGCGACCACCCCGGACGGGCGCTTCCTCTACGTCCAGACGGGGGTCAACGGCATCGTCGACGAGTTCGAGGTCAACCACGACGGCTCACTCACCCCGCTGGGCTCCCGGACCGTGCCGGGCGGCGTCGGGGGAGAGGGCATCGTCGCCCCCTGACCGGCCACCAGCACGGCATACGGCAGCGGCCCCGCCCACCAGGCGGGTCGCTGCCGCCTCATTCCGCACCTGCCGCATCCCTTCCCCTCCCCTCCCCTTCCCTCCACGCATGGCCATGCCCGATGCCCCGGCAACCCACCCGGCACCGCGGGCTGTTCGCCGACCGCGTCCTGGGCCTCGGCTCCGATGTCCGGTCAGGGAGCCGCGAGAGCGCGGCGTCGATTCGGGATGAGGTTTTCACCCATGCGGCAGCGGCAGGATCGAGGTAGGGCAGACCGCGGCGACGACACGAGATCGTCAGGAGTCAGGGCGACCAACCCAAGGTATCGCTTTGATATATGCCAGCAAGCCCGTGGATTGACTTGGATCTCCGCGATGCTTGATCATCGTTGCAGGGCCCATGGCGGCAACCCGCCCGCTGCTTTCACCCGATCCGGACGCGGTGAACACATGGCGGGTGCCGACCCGCAACTCGCCGAGGGGGAAACAGGGTTGCCCATCCGGCCAGTTCCCGCCGCCTGGCTTTCGCCTCACCGCACCAACCGGTCTCCCAAATACGACAGGAGCACACGTGCGCACAACAGAGCTTACGGTGGCCACTCTCGGACCGGGCGGTGTCGGCGGCCTGATCGGCGCGCTCGCCCGTGACGGACAGCGCGTCATGCACCCGGCCCGCGAGGAGACCGCAGCCGTGCTGAGCGGGGACGGCCTGCACATCGAGAGCACCCGGTACGGAGACTTCACCGCGGCGGTACAGACCGACACCCAGCTGCGCGAACCGGTGGACGCCGTCTTCGTGACGGTCGAGCAGACCGTCCTGGAGGAGGCGCTCGACCGGGTCCCGGCCGAAGCCCTCGGCGACGCGATCGTGGTCCCGTTACTCAACGGCCTTGAGCACCTGGCCGTACTGCGCGAGCGCTACCCGTCCGCCAAGGCCGTCGCCGGCACGATCAGGGTCGAGGCCACCCGCACCGCACCGGGGCGCATCGTCCACGGCGGCTCCTACACCAACCTTGAACTGGCTGCACCAATCGCGGAATTGCCGACCAGCTCCGGCACGCCGGCCGCGGCGTGACCCTCCGCACCCACGAGACCGCAATGCTCCGGGACAAGCTCGCCTTCCTCGCCCCGTTCGCCCTGCCGGCCACCCGATATCAGGCTGGTCCGCCGCGCCGATGCCGCCCACGGGCTCGAAACCCCGGCCAAGGCTCGGCTGGTGGCGGAGGTGGCAGAGGTGGCAGAGGTGGCTCGACCGGCGAACCAGGAGGCCTGATGCAGCGGTTCATTCAATCCGAGGGCAGCTCGCAGGGAAGAGGATCCGGCCGGGCGGCAGCGCGACCCGCCGTCGAGGAGTTCCTGCGCACCCGGGGCGCCGGCGAGATGCCCCACCCCGGCGGAACGCTCCTGGAACACCTGATCCGCGTCGCGAGCCTCCTGGGCGAGTGGGGTGCCCATCCGGACCTGCAGGCCGCGGGAATGTGCCATGCGGCGTACGGCACCGACGGGTTCGACCAGGTCCTGGTGGACGCCACCGAGCGCCACGTCCTCGCCGAGCTGATCGGTGAACGGGCCGAGGCGCTGGTTCACCTATACGCCAGTTGTGACCGCGGCGTCGTGTATCCGCGATTGGGGGTCGGGCAACCCTTGGTCTTCCGCGACCGCTTCACCGGCCGGGAGCACACCCCACCGGAGCCGGACGTGCGCGCCCTTCTCGAAATCACCGCAGCCAACGAACTCGACGTACTGGCACACAACGTCGAACTCGCCGACCGCTACGGCCCGGCCCTGCACCGGCTGTTCACCCGCGCGCGCGACCGGCTCTCCGCCGGGGCCTGGGATGCCTGCGTGCGGCAGCTCAGCCTGAGCATGGACGGCTGACCAACATCACGCATTCGGAGTCAGCACCGCCCACCGCATGACCGTGGGAACATGATCACTGCACCACTCCAAGGGGCACGGCCACGACCCCGGCCCCCGCCCTGTCCGCACGCCTTCACTCTCTGGACACCGGAGCCTCGAAGCCGCCGAAAACGGATGGCCGACAGCCTCCCGCCCGGTCATCCTGACCCAATGGGAGACAGAGCCAACGTCATCGTGGTCCGCGAGAACGACACGCATGAGCTGTACCGGACCGGCTGGGCGGTCGGAATCGACCTCGACCTGCTGGAAGGGCCGACACCGGTTCTCGCCATGCTTCCCGGACTCCGCCAAGACGGCTGGTGGTTGGACGACACCATGGCCCAGGGCGGGATACTGCTCGACCTCGGCCGGAAGGTGCTCCTGTTCTTCGCCTGGGAGGGCCCTAGCACTGAGCTCCGCCACCGCGCGGCCATGTTCGAGCTGATCCGAGCCGCGTGGCCGGGCTGGGAGGTCCGCTGGCTGTACGACGGCTCGGCCGAACTGCGCGAGTACGTCGGGCTGGACCCGGAGTACGTCCGCTGCCGCAATTCGGACCCCTCTTTGGCCC
The DNA here is from genome assembly GCF_042888885.1 of Streptomyces sp. NPDC002742. Taxonomy (NCBI): domain Bacteria; kingdom Bacillati; phylum Actinomycetota; class Actinomycetes; order Kitasatosporales; family Streptomycetaceae; genus Streptomyces; species Streptomyces sp. NPDC002742. The sequence continues at coordinate 16,398 of NZ_JBIAQF010000032.1, read as the reverse complement.
CGCTCCTCGCCCCCGACGACGAGGACTTGGCCGGGCCCGACCCAGGCGGTGTGGTGATCACGGTCAGCACCGGCCGGTGCCACGTCGCCTCTGACGCCTTCGACCACCCTGTCCGCGAGGGCGCCGTCCTGCTCGACCGCCTGGCAAACGCCCCCGGGCACGGAGCCTGCCACTTGCACGTCAACGCCGGCATCCACCTCGACCCGGAACGCCGCCGTCTGGGCTGGTGGTCCCTCTACTCCTCGCCACAGGCTTACCAGGTACCAGAGTTGTGGCCAGGCTGGGCGGTGGAGTTCTGGCAGGACGACTGGGAACGGCACGTCAGAGCCAGCGACCGCTTCTCTCCGGCGGCGTTCGACGCCGGAGAGGAAGCCAGAGCCGCGGTGCTCGCCGAGGCCGGGGAGCGCCGGGCTATCCGGGCCCGCAACCGCGCCCAGGTCACCCGTCTACGGACCGCACCGGCTCGATCCCAGGCGGGATGACGGAAACCGGGCTGATCATGGACCACTGGCCGGTATCACGTATTCAAGCTCAGTAGCAGCCTGAATACTTACTGGAGGACATGGCCTTGGGAAATTGATGCTTCGTGATCGGGGTCGAGCACCACCATGAACCTGTTGCCTTCCGGATCCGTCATCAGGGCATCCATGGGGTCGTGGAGTTCCACCAGAGAGCCGCCTTTGGCGATCAGCGTCTGAACCTGTTCGGCGACCGTTCCGATAAGGACGGTGACGACCGGCAGCACGGCGGGAGATTCCGCTTTGCCGACGCTGTACGCACCATGACCCGGGATGCTGCCCCAGAACCTGATCATTTTCTCTGGGTCTACGGCATCAAAGTGAACCTGCATGCTGCTGTCTCGCTTTCATCTGTGCAACCGGCCGAAAACGGCCTGCTGAATCAATCCGGCAGGCCGTTACGGATGAACGGACTTCAGCAGTCGAGCACGGTGTTGTGCGTGACTGCGATTCCGGGTTCGCTGAAGCGTCCGTGGTACTCGACATGGAGGGTCACCTGAGTGTTGTACGTCTCCTTGTGGCCATCATGCACGCAGTTGAGCCCCGGGGTGGTGAGGTGCCCGCTGTAACTCCTCCACCCGCTGTCCTTTTGCTTCACCGCGTGCCAGTACCCGTCGTGGGATTCGTACCGCTGAAGATCCGCCCGGGCCCGGCATTTGTCGGGCGCCGGAGTCGAACACCCCGTGTAGCGCCCCTGGGCGAACGGCGGGCCGTTATGGGTGACCTGGAACGGCTTCTCACCCAGGAGCGTGCACCACGCGGCTACGTCAGTAGGGCTCTTCGCGATGGCCCACGTGGCCGCCACCCACTCCACGATTCGCAAGGCCTGGGTCGACGGCGGCTACCGCCAGCACCTCGTCGAGCACGCCGCCGCACTCGGCATCGACATGGAAATCGTCCAACGCACCCCAGGGAGCAGGGGTTTCACCCCCTGCCCAAACGCTGGACCGTAGAGCGGACCTATGGATGGCTGAAGTTCCACCGCCGCCTGGCCCGCGACTACGAGACCCTGCCCGCCCGTTCCGAAGCCATGATCCACCTCGCCATGACCGACCTCATGGCCCGCCGCCTCACCGGCGAAGCCACCATCTCCTGGCGCGACCCGACATCAACGGATCAAAAACCAATTCCGGGATGAAACATCGGGAGAAAATGACCTCTCTGAGCTTATTCGTCCCGTGCGATCCGCCCGGCGGACCAGTGAGGCCACCGGCTGCGACGGGGCAGACGTGGAGGCAGGCCGCCGGCCTTCGATCCCGAGACCTACAAGCAGCACAACACCGTCGAGCGGTGTATCAACCGCCTGAAACAGTGGGCGTTTTCAGTGTTGTCCCTCCAGGATGAGGACAGTTTGGCGATGACGGTCATGCGGTTGGGGATGATCCGGGATCCGCGGAAGATCTGCCAGGACTTCAGCCGTGCCATGGCGCTCTCGACCGGAGCCTTGGCTTGGGCGAGGGCCGGGTTGACGGTGTGCTGGGTCAGGGTGAGCTCTCCGCCGGGTGGGCGCTTGAGGCCGGTAGGGGCTGGCCTTGCTGCATCACGCGAGAAAGTGATCGAAAGTATGTCCACCATCTACTTGGATGACGTACGGTCACTACGCTCGCCGGACTGGCCGAGCGAGCGGGAAGAGGGAAAGATGCGTCACAGGATCGCGACCTTGGCCGCAACCACCGTTATCGCCGCCAGTGGGGTACTCGCTACCGCGTCGTCGGCATCGGCAACTGTTGACCCGCCCCCGGGAAGTTGGGACCACACGTGGACCACCTCGGACGCCGGCCAGGGCGGCACGGTCTACATCGCTGAGAACGGCGACATCGTCACACTCTGCGACACGAACGCCGACGGGCGGACTCCTCACATCGAAATAGTGTACGAGGACGGCCCCGGTGACTGGGGCTCGGCCTACGCACTCGTCGCCTCGGGCGGGGAAGGATCGTGCATCTCCGCCAGAGCTTCACAGGGGGGCGCGTACAACCTCCCTGAGAACAAGGAAATCGGGGTCACGATCTGGCTGGGGCCGCTCTACCATGGATACGGCGAGTCCACGCACTATTACCTCAACGACCACTAGGCTCGACCTTTCATGACGGTCCGTCCGTTCGTCGGGCGGAGCATTTCGGCTTGCCGATGGCCCGGCTGTCGCGTCGGGTGGGCGCCGGGTTCCACGGGCCCGGGGCGGGGTCTGGTCGTCGGGGTGGGCTTCGTGGCTGGTCAGCCGGGGTTCGGAAGAGCTTTCAGGCGTTCAACCGCGCTGGTGCCCGGCAGCGGCAGGACACCGGCCGCAAGTGGGCGAAGAAGGTCGTACGCGACCACGACCGGCTGGCGGTCGAGGATTTCCGTCCGAAGTTCCTCGCCGAACCACGATGGCCCGCAAGGCCGCCGACGCCGCGATCGGCGTGACTAAGTGCCCGAAGACCGAGGCGGCTCAGGTCAGCCTCTTCTCCCGGTGGGACGATCTCGTCGCCAGGGTCGGCTCAGCCCCTGTGAGGGCTGGGCCGAGTCACTTCCTGCCGAGCCGCCGGCTGCCCCAAGGTCTCTGCAGATCCATCGGCGACGGAGTCGTTCCCGCCTAACGCGGCCCGGACGGTTCGGCCGGCCGGTTCGGCGGAGCCTTGGCATTCTTCGTGGCGGCTCCCGCGACGGTTGCCAGGTCTTCGCCCGAGAAGCCGGCGCGGCTCAGCACTGCCAGGGATTTGTTCGTCGCCAGCGTGCACAACGCCAGCTCTGCCGCCTCCTGTTCATCGGCCCCCGCCGCCAGCAACGCCTGCTCCAGCATCGCCCGCAATCCGTCGATCATGGCGCGGACCATCGCCCGTCCCTCCGCGTCAAGCGCCGGGAACTGCGTCGCCGACACCGTGAGCAGGCAGCCGTCCGGGACCGTCGGGTCGGCGATTCGGTTCAGGGCGACCTGCAGGAAGGCGGCCACAACGGCGCTCGGGCTCGGGTGGGGGCCGGACAGTGCCTGCTCGTACAGCGGGTGGTAGGTCTGCGCGTACCGTTGGAGGCTTTTGCGGAAGAGGGCGCTCTTGTCGCCGAAGGTGCCGTAGAGCGAGCCCCGACCCAGGCCCGTGCCCTCGGTCAGGCGATCGATCGAGGCCTCCGAATAACCCCAGCGCCAGAAGACGTGCATCGCACGTCGTAGTGCCTCGTCCACGTCGAATTGCTTGCGGCCTGCCATGGTCCGTCAGTCTACACATCTTGTACCGATCGTTCAAAGATGTGTATGGTCGTCGGCATGACAAGCTTGAGTTCGCTGCGGCTGCCCGACGGATTCCTTGACGTCTTCACCAGCCGGCTCGTGGAGGTGAACGGACTGCGGCTGCACGCGGTCACCGGTGGGGACGGCCCGGCGCTGCTGCTGATCGGCGGGTGGCCCCAGACCTGGTACGCCTGGCGGGAGGTGATGCCCGCGCTCGCCCGACGGCACACCGTCGTCGCCGTCGACTCGCGCGGGGCCGGGCTCTCCGACAAGCCCGACGACGGGTACGACGCCGGCACGCTCGCCGCCGATCTGGTCGCGTTGATGGCCGCACTCGGGCACGACCGGTTCGACGTGGTCGGCCACGACATCGGTACGTGGACCGGATACGCCCTCGCCGCCGATCACCCCGAGCGGGTGGGCCGGCTCGCCGTCCTCGAAGCAGTGATCCCCGGTCTCACGCCGTCCCCGCCGTTCTTCGGCCCGGCCGCGGTCAACCTGAAGCTCTGGCAGTTCGGCTTCAACCGGCTCACCGACCTCAACGAGGAACTGGTCCGGGGACGGGAGCGGCTCTTCTTCGGCTGGCAGTTCGCCACCAAGGCCGCCACGCGGACCGCGATACCCGAGTACGCCGTCGACGTCTACGTCGACGCGATCACCGCGGATCCTCACGCGCTGCGGGCGAGCTTCGCGTACTACCGGGCGCTGGACGAGACGATCGCGCAGAACGAGCAGCGCAGCAAGACCCGGCTGACGCTGCCGGTGCTCGGAGTCGGCGGCGCGCTGTGGAGCGGCGCGAATGCCGCCCAGACGATGCGGCTGGCGGCCGACGACGTCACGGGGGTCGTCCTCGACGACTGCGGCCATTACCCGGCCGAGGAGCAGCCGGCGCGGTTCGTCGAGATCCTGGAGGACTTCCTCGTGGCCAACCGGTAGCAGGCACGCCACACGGCTGGACTTCGCGAACGACAGGCGGAGCTTCGCAAACTCCGCTACGTGGTCGAGCAGGCCTTCGCCCTCCTCCACCAGTTCAATCGCCTCGCCATCCGATGGGAAGGACGCCTCGAACTCCACGACGCGTTCGTCTCCCTGGCATGCAGCCTCACCTGCTGGCGACGCCTCAAGAAGGCCCACCCATGATCCTGATACGAGCTCTCAGGGCGTGCAGATCTTTGACTCGCCTTTTTGATCTTGGTTTGGATGGGGTCGGTAGCGAGGAACGTGGTGACGTCGGCTGGTGTGCGGAAGCGGGCGGTAGAGGCACTGATGCGGTGGCCGTGTGCTTCGAGCAGTGGGCGGACTTCCTGACTCGCGCGGCTGATGGTCATGGCGGTGACTCCGAAGAGCTGGCCGAGGAGGTCCATGGTGGCGAGTTCGCGCAGGTGGAGCAGGGTGGCCAGGATGCGGTCGGCCGGGGCCCGGTCTGTCGGAGTGGGCGATGACGCGCAGCGCCGCGTCCGATGCTGTCGGAAGCACAGGCGAGGAATGTCCGGAGCAGGTCGCCGACCTCGCGCGGTCGCTCCACGTAGAGCATGTGGTCGGAGTCCAGTTCGGCGACGGTGAGACGGTCGCCCGAAACCGATCGGCAGCCGGTGACGTACTCCGCTCCGGACGGACGAAGCCGGATCGTTGGGCGATCACGATCAGGGTTGGCACGGTGGGCGGCGGAAGCACGGGTGGGCCCGCCTTTTCGGAGTACGCGGTCACCACGGCCGCAGCGTCGAACCGCCGCCGCCGCCGCCGCCGCCGCCGCCGTCGACGACCGTCCGGGTCCGCGGTCAAAGCTTCACGGGTGAGCCAGGTCCGCAGATGGACCGGGGTCACCAGGAGCCGGTCGGTGAACACCGGTCCGTACGTCGGCCCGTCTCCCGCCTCCCGTCTCCCGCCGACGGTCGCCCTCACGTCGCCCATCGCGCCCGGACTCCCGGCGCGCCACCCGGCGCCGAGCGAGTTCTGCGACCGACTGGCCCAGATGTTGGTGCGACAGCGTCCTCACCGACCAAGATCAATCGCACGTCGGCCCAATAGGATCGGAGGCATGACGACATCCATTGCCAGCAGTGCCTTCGACTCGCTCCGCCTCGATGCCGTGCCCGACCAGGAGGCGCTGCGCCGGACCTACGAACTCCCCGGCGAGGCGGCCGTGCGCAAGCAGATGACCGAACTCACCGAGCAGACCAGGCGGTTGATCGGCTGCTCATCGTTGGTCCTGGTCGCCAGCGCGGACGCAGAGGGCAACTGTGACGTTTCCCCGCGCGGCGGTCCTGCCGGGTTCGTCGCCGTCCTGGACGCACGGACGGTGGCGATACCGGACGCGACCGGCAACAAGCGTCTGGACACCTTGCAGAACGTCGTCGCCACCGGACGGGCCGGGCTGCTGTTCCTCATCCCGGGGCGCACCACGACGCTCAGAGTGAACGGCCGGGCCTGCGTCTCGACCCGCCCGGAGCTGCTGTCGCAGCTGACCGCCGTGGGCAAGCCACCGGCCAGTGCCCTGGTGGTGGGGATCGAGGAGGTCTACCCGCACTGTCCCAAGTCGCTCCTGCGCAGCGCGGCCTGGAAGCCGGAGCAGTGGCTGTCGGCGGACGCCCAGCCGACCTCCGCCGAGGTGACGCTGGCCCAGCTTGGGATGCCGGAGCTGACGATCGCCGACATCGAGCAGGCGGAGGCGGACTCGCTGAAGTACCGGTACGAGTGACGGGCCGACCAGCGATTGCCGAACCCACCAGCCTCGCCGAAGCCGCAGATCAGCACGTCCCGAGATCAATCGCGGGGCGTCCCGTAATCGTCCTTCCGCGCACCCCTGTTGACCGGTGCGTCGGGCCCGCGCGGGTACGGTCCTGCGGAGGTGGTGGCCGCTGACGCCGTGTGGCTTCCACACCTGGAGCCTGTCATCAACAGCGGGCGGAGCTCTGTGACGTGAAGCCGCTCTCCGTCGAAGGATTTCGGTTGCTGGAGATCAATGCCTGCTCCTACGGTCGGCACCATGGCGGATGACGAACTCACGCGCGCGACACGGTTGCTGGACGCCCAGGCGAAGGCCGAGCGGCTCTTCGCGGAGATCGAGGAGCGTCGGCTCGTGACGCCCGGCGAGGGGGAACGGGCGGTCAGCGACCGGATCCGGGACCTGGCGAACGAGATGTTCGGCACGACCAAGCACTGGCACAAGCGGATCGTGCGGTCGGGGCCGAACACGCTCCTGCCGTACAAGGAGAATCCGCCGGACCGGGTGATCGGCGCGGACGACATCGCGTTCGCCGACTTCGGGCCGATCTTCGAGGAGTACGAAGCCGACTTCGGCCGGACCTTCGTCCTCGGCGACGACCCGGTCAAGCACCGCCTGCGCGACGACCTGCCCCGGGTCTTCGCGGCTGGGCGACGCTACTTCGAGGCCGACCCGGACATCACCGGCCGACGACTGTACGCCGAGGTCGAACGGCTCGCCACGGAAGCCGGATGGGAACTGGGCGGCTGGCACGCCGGGCACCTGGTCGGTGAGTTCCCGCACGAGACGATCGACGGTGCGGACGTCGAGTCCTACATCGCGCCGGACAACGGCACCCCGCTGCGGCGCACCGACAAGGCCGGGCGCCGCTGCCACTGGATCCTGGAGGTCCATCTCGTCGACCGCGGCCGCGGGTTCGGTGGCTTCTACGAGGAGTTGCTCGACCTCGGCTGATCCGTCACGCCCGCTTGGTGCAGGGTGAGCCACAACCGGTCCCGGGTCAGCGGGAGTTGAGTGAGGCGGACGCCGGTCGCGGCTCGCAGGGCGTTGACGAAGGCGGGGGCGACCGGGTTGAAGGGGCTCTCGCTCATCGACTTGGCGCCGAGTGGGCCGATCGCGTCCGCGGTTTCCATGAAGTGGACCTCGGTGCGCGGGATGTCGGCGTACTGGGGGAGCCGGTAGCGGCGGAAGACGGCCGTCTCGACCGCGCCGCGCTCGTCGATGCGGACGTTCTCGAAGAGGGTGGCGCCGAGTGCCTGGGCGACGCCTCCCTCGACCTGGCCTCGGCACTGCAACTGCATCGGGTTCATGACCTTTCCGGCGTCGGCAGCGTGGACGACGCTGCGCAGGATACGGATCTCGCCGGTGCCGGTGCCGGTGCCGGTGCCGGTGCCGGGGGCGACGGCGAGACGGAACCACTGTGCGTTGAAGGCGACCGAGCGGGGGAGTGCCGCCGAAGTGCCCCTCGGCGGTGAAGGAGACGCCGACCCGCGCACGCCGCCTGGTAGCGGTGGTCGATGTCCACCCCGGCCGGGGCCTGGACAAGGACGTCGTCGTACGAGTGCCGGACACCCTCGGTGAGGGTGGAGTTCGCGCCAACCGTCGGGGCCTCGATGGCCTCGGCGGTCAACACGTCGCTGCGGGCGCCGTACAGCCGTTCTTGTCATCGTCCTTCCAGTGCGGAGAGAGCTCGCGCTCGTAGTCATCGCGGATCCCCATACGCGATCGGCAGAGAGGTGATGGCCTCAGTGAGCGTGTACCCATCGGCGTGCCCCGAGGGAGCGGGGGAGGACGGCGAAGCCCAGAGCGGTGGCTGCGAGGCCGCGGCGAAGGTTCTTGAGCACCGCCAGGAGATGCCGGGCGGATCGCCGCCGGCACGACCTTGGCGAAGGCGTCTCACTTTGCCGGCGGAGCGAATTCATCGAAGAAGCGGTCATGCACCGGATCCGGTCAGCGGCATCGCCTCCTGACACAGACACGGATGGGTCAAGGCCCGCTCCTGCCACTCAGCCGGCGGCCCCGAACCGCGGCGCGTCCTCCGCGATCACGTACAGGCGCAGCCGCTGAAGCGCAGTGGGTGGCGAGGGCCCCTGCCGCGGTCTGTGGCCCGGTTCACGCTGATGGTGTGAAGGTGGGTGCGGCAGGGACTCTTCCTCTCGACAGTCCCGATCGGCGGGAAGTCTTCGACCTGCGGCCCCGGGCGCATGGCCAGATACGGTCAATTCCCCAGGTCATAGATGTGATGCCAAGATCACAAAGTGTGGCAGACCCGCTGACAGCGTGATATTCGTTTGATCGATCATTCCACTTGCATACAATTCGCTGGGGGCGATGTGCTGTCTAGGGTGCCATCGGGGGGCAGCCATTTGGAGTTAGGCCTTCTCGGGCCACTTGAGATCCGAGTCGACGGGCAGCTGTTGGACATATCCGCGCCACGGCTCAGAACGGTCCTGGGGACGCTCCTGCTGAGTCCCGGAAACACGGTTTCTACTCGGCACTTGGCGGAAAGCCTTTGGGAGGACAATCTTCCGGCGGATCCAGCCAATCAGGTAGCCGCCTGCATCTCCATGCTGCGCCGTATGTTCAGGCAGGGTGGAGCGTCACCGGAACTCCTTGTCACTCGGCGGCCGGGCTACCAGCTGATGGTGGGGGCCGGGGTGCGCATCGACGCGATGGTCTTCCGTGACCTGCAGGAAGAAGCGCGCGCGTCCAGCGAAGCGGACGATCCCAGGCGGGCTCTGTCCCAGCTGAAGTCGGCGCTGGGGCTGTGGCGCGGTGGGGTTCTCTCCGGGATGGACTGCCGTGCCTGGCAGCCTGAGATCCGTCGGCTGGAGGAGGAGTACATCGCCCTGCGCGAGCACTGCTCCGATGTCCAGCTCGGTCTGGGGCTCAACGAGGATGTGGTCACGGAGCTGTCGGTATTCGTCGAGCAGTATCCGCTTCTCGAGCGGCCGCGCGCGCAACTCATGCTGGCGCTCTTCCGGTCCGGCCGACAGGCCGACGCGCTCCAGATGTACCGAGCCACAGCAGAACTGCTGCGCGAGGAGCTGGGCGTTTCACCGGGCGAAGACTTGCAGCGGATGCACAAGAGCATGCTGCAGGGAACTGCAAACACTCCTGCCAGGAAGAGGACCTCGCGCGAGCGGACCCCGGTAGCACATGCCGGTTCTTTCACCGATCCATACGGTCCGCCCTGCCAGCTGCCAGGCGATCTGGCCGAGTTCGTGGGCCGCAGGGAAGAGATCGACACCCTGCAATCGGCGATCGCGCCCGGGAGCGGAACCGTTCCGGTCGCGGTGATCGTGGGTCCGGGAGGCACGGGGAAGACCGTTCTCGCTGTCCACACGGCACATCAGCTGCGTCAGACGTTCAACGACGGGCAGCTGTACGTCAACCTCCGCGGCATGGACAGCGATCCGGTGTCGGCCGAGGAGGCCCTGGCCCGCTTCCTGCGGGAGCTCGGGCTGTCGGGCGCGGCGATACCCGATTCCCTGGACGAACGCGCGGCGCTCTTTCGCAGCCTGGTCGCGGGCCGGCGGATGCTGCTGGTCCTGGACAACGCCGGCGACGTCCGACAGATCAGGCCGCTACTCCCCGGAACGGACACGTGCGGCGTACTTGTCACCAGCAGGACCCGGCTCACGACCGTGCCGAACGCGCACGTGCTTGAGCTGGATGTCCTGGGCCGGGATCAGGCCCACCTGCTGCTCTGCCAGTTGGTCGGGGAGGAGCGTGTCGAGGCGGAGCCCGACGTGGCTCGCAAGCTCGTCGAGTACTGCGGCCGCCTGCCGCTGGCCGTGCGGATCGTCGGGGCGAAGCTGGCCTCCAAGCCGCATTGGTCTCTGCGCAGGGCCGCCTCCAGGCTCGTGGACGAGCGACGTCGGCTCGACGAGCTCGCGCACGAAGGACTGGAGGTACGAAGCAGCCTCGAGCTCTCACATCAAGGACTCAGTCCGCAGGCGCGCCGGCTCTTTCGCAGATTGGCGCTCCTGGCGGCGCCGGACTTCGCCGAGTGGGTCTGCGCACCCCTGTTGAGTCTGTCGGTCCTGGAGGCGGAGGACCTTCTGGAGGAGCTGCTGGACGCTCGTCTCGTAGACGTCGTCACTCCCATGGGGAGCCCCAAAGCTCGCTACCGGATGCATGATCTCGTACGGTTGTTCGCCTCGGAATGCCTCTCTGAGACGGAGCCCGGCGTTGAGCGGGCGGCGGCCCGGCAGCGTGTGGCCGCGACCACCCTGGCCCTGGCGGATCTGGCGCACCGTGAGGTGTGCGGCGGGGACTTCACCGTGGTTCACAGCCTTGGCTCACGGCCCTACGTATCCGAGGACGTGATCCAGCTGGCGGCCGGTGACCCGCTCGACTGGTACGAGGCGGACCGGTCGACCATCACCGCCTTGTGCGCCCAGGCCGCGGAGCACGACGAGGACGAGATCGCCTGGGACATGGCTGCCACGTCAAGATGCCTGTTCAGCATACGTTTCCACTTCGACGACTGGCAGCACACCCACGAGGTCGCTCTCGCGACAGTACAGCGGCAGGGCAACAAGCGGGGAGAGGCCGCCCTGCTGCTGGGGCTGGGCGATCTCGACCTGACGAGGCGGCTCTACGAGCGGGCACTCCCGCTGTTGGAGCGCTCCCGGGAGCTGTTCCTGGAGGTCGGTGACCGGCATGGGTACGCACTCGCCCTGCGCAAGGCCGCGTGCGCGGACCGCATCCAGGGGCGGACCACGATTGCCCTGGAGCGTTGGCGGGAATGTCTGCCGATCCTTCGGGAGGCAGCAGACCTGGAGGCGCAGATACAGGTGCACCGGTGGATGTCGCAGACCCTCTTGGAGCTGGGCAGGGATGAGGAGGCGGAGGGTTCTCTGCGCGTCGCGGTGCGGATGGCCGAGTCGTTCGAAGGGCGCAGTGCGGCGCAGGTTCACCTCGCTCAGGCAGATCTCCGGCTTGCCCGCGGTGAACTCGATCAGGCGGCAGCGGCGTACGAGACCAGTCTCCGGGCGACCAGTCGGCTCGGCGATCTCAGCGGCCGTTGCGCAGCTCTGCTGGGGCAGGGCACGGTCGACGTACGACGACGCAGGATCGCGCAGGCACAGGAGCGTCTGGGTCAGGCCCTGGATCTCGCGCGCAGCATCCAGGATCCGTTGCTGCAGGTCGAGGTGCTGCTGAACCTCGCGGCCGCGCACGTGGCGGAGGGCCATCAGACCAAGGCCTTCGTACTGCTGACCGAGGGTGAGGAGTTGTGCCGTCGGATGGGTGCCGCTTCTCGGAGGGAGCGCTTCACCGCGGCCCTTGCGGATCTGGCTGGGCGGTCGACTGACATCGGTCAGGCGACCGACATTGCCGGCAGGCAGGTGGAATAGGTGTTGGAGCCGTCCCGGGCGCAGATCACCACGGTCGCCCCCTGGCGGGGGCAGGCCTGGACCTGCAGGGTGCGTTCGTCGCTCCAGCCTCGCATCCGGAACTCGCCTTGGCCCAGGTGCTCCAGAGCGCAGAAGGGTCGTCCGGCCAGGAGGAGTTGGGGTGTGCCGCTGCTCATCGCGATCTCCGCCGTGACGACGTCGCGCAGGGCGTTGCGCGGAAGGAAGTGCCCCGGCTGTTCCCAGTTCGCAAAGGATTCGGGGAGCGGGAAGCGGCACGCGTAGCGCCGTACCTCGTCCGGGATGAGCGCGACCTTCGGGCGCAGTTCCAGCGACGCGGGGGCTGTCAGTCTGGCCTGGAGGTGTTGGGGGAACAGCTTGGCCAGTTCCGCGGTGTGGTAGAGGTCGATGACGAGGTGGACCAGCTCTTCACTCTCGTCATTGACCAGGACGTGCTGGCGCCAGGAAGCGGCGAACGACATGGTGCCGGGTGTCCAACGGTAGCTGTCCTCGACGAAGACGGCCCGCGCGCCGTGGTTGCTGACGATGGGCAGGTGCAACCGGCACAGCCCCCACGGAGGACCGCACTTCGCGGACTGTAGGCGTGTGAACCGGGCACCGGGGGAGAGGGCTATGAGGCGTACCGATCGCAGTGGTGCCGGCAACGATCGGAGGACCTTCCACAAGGCCGGCAGGCGCCGCAGCCAAGGTGTCGCCGCGTAGTCCTGGAGGCTCGGTCCTCCGGTGTCGGTGCGGTTCGGGTCCCCTCCGAGGCTGTGGAGGGCAAGGACGCGGCGGCCCTGGACAGCAGCCAGCGGCGCGGCACCCCACGCCGAGAGTCCGCCGATCTCGGCACGCAGCTGGTCAGGGTCGTACACAGCGGAGATCTCGGTGCTGTTGGGCAGACCTCTCCCCAGCGGGTCGTGGATTCTCGGGAGCTCGATCACGGCTTCACCGGAACTGGTCGAACGCGAGCTTCACGACCATGCCGGTCACGACGACCAGCAGGACGATACGGACGAAACCGGATCCGCGTTTCAAGGCGGTCCGCGCGCCCAGTGTGGCTCCGGCGATGTTACAAAGGGCCATTCCCGCGCCCAGGAGCCAGAGCACCTGTCCCTGGGCCGCGAAGACAGTGAGTGCGCCCAGGTTCGTTCCGACGTTGACGACCTTGGCGAGCGCCGAGCTCTGGAGGAACTCGAGCGACAGCAGACTGGTGAAGGTCATGATCAGAAATGTGCCGGTGCCGGGACCGAAGACCCCGTCGTAGAAGCCGATCCCGCAACCGGCGAACGCCACCACCATGAGCCGGCGGCGCCTGCTGATGGCGTCCGCGTCCTCGATGACCGAGCCGAAGTTCGGGCGGAGGGTGACGAACACGGCCACGGAGATCAGCAGCGCCATGATCACAGGACGGAACCAGTCGGCCGGCAGGCTCGAGGCCGAAAGTGCCCCGAACCCGGCTGAGGGTACGGCCAGGGCCGCGGCCGGCAGCGCGACCGATCGGTCCAGTTTCGTCCGGCGGGCGAAGGTGACGGCCGCCACGGTGGTGCCGGTGATGGCCGTGAGCTTGTTCGTGCCGAGCGCCGTGGAGGGCGGAAGCGTCGGAAAGGCCATCAGCAGCGCCGGGATGAGCACGAGTCCTCCGCCCCCGACCACGGCGTCCACCCAACCGGCAGTTGTCGCGGCGACGAGCAGCCCGGATATTCCTACGGCGTCCATCAAGCCCTTCCTGTGGTGCGTGACCAGCCGGTCGAAGACGGTGCGTTGATGAGGGCGAGGCTCACAGCACTCCAGTGATCTTCATGAGCGCGGGCAGGACCCGGGGGCGGGGCATCATGCGCTCGGCCCAGCGCGGAGTGGACCGCAGGGAGTAGCACCGGCGCAGCCACCGGTCGGTGCCGTCGAAGCGCGGAGTGAACGCGGACCGGCCATGAGCCGCAATGTGGTTGTCCACGACGACCAGGTCCCCGGGTGCGAGCACGACCTCGTGGCACACCTCTTCCAACGCTTCCGACAGGGCCCGCAGAGCACTGGAAGCAACGGCGTCGTCGCTGGTCGTGGTGTGGGAGTTGAAGCGCATGAACAGGTCCGGCTCCTGGCCGAACAGCACGGGGTGAAGGCCCGACGACGGGCGAGGCCCAGCGATGTTGCGTGAGAACGACGTCGGGTAGGCACTCTTGAACACGGGGGTGCGCAGAACGTCTCGCTGCCCGTCAGTCAGCAGAGCGTACGCCTCACGGACCGACGCGACGCGGGTGGCCGCAACCCCTTCGTGGTCCTGACGGAGGCAAAGCAGACCCAAGAAGTCGGGGCGCAGCGGGTGGTGAACGTTCTCGGTGTGGAAGTCGAAGGCTACGGATCCGCTGTTCTCGATGCGATGCTCCTCCCCGGGAACAGGGTGGACCTCGTGGATCAGGGTCCCGTCCTTTTCGTCCTCATAACCGACCAGGGTGCCCAGCAAGTCCGCCACCAGAGTGAGCAGCCCGGCCGAGCCGTGCTCGGCAAGCTCGCCGGCGCGGTGCTCCAGCGGGGTGGCGGGGAGTTCTCCCACCGGCAGGCCCCGGATGAGGAAGAAGCCCTGCTTGGAGGCGCCGGCAGAGAAGTCGATCAGCTCGGATCGCAGCGCTGACGGCATGTTGAGCAGCAGGTCACTTAAGTCGGAAACGTTCTCCGCCTTGCGAGTCGCCGTGCTCAAGGCGAGTGTCCACATGTTCCGGGCGTCGGTCTCCGACAGCTGGTGTCCATTGCGTATGGTCGTCGTCGCTTGCACAACTGACTCCTGAATCAAGTTTGTTGTCCCTGATCTCCTGACCAGGGACGACAGACGCTACGGAGCACCCCTGCGGCTTCGGTGTCAGGTCTCTGTCGAAGTGATGCCAAGGTCGAACAGAATGATCACGTAGCTTCCCCGGACGTCACTTCACGCACGATCCAGGGGAGGAAGCCGTGCCTGATCCACGTCACGCGGGCAAGGAAGGCGAGCGCGTCTCGGACCGGACCTTCCAGGTACTCGGGGCGATACGCGAGCTGGGTGACGGCCCGCATGCACTGCGCGCCATCGTCGGCCGGACCGCACTCAGCCGTTCCACCGTCCAGCGCCACATCCTGTCGGGCTTACGGTACGGATTCATCCGGCAGCCCAGCCACGGGCACTACGCGCTCGCCGAAGAGCCGGAGGACTGGACTGTCCCGGCGTACCAGGCCCTGCCTGTCTCAGGCGTAAGCCGGCGGTTCCTCGCCGCGCTCAGCCGGGAGCCCGGACACACGGCGCGCCTTCACGTGGCGGTCCTGACCGACGTGCCGATGCAGATGTGTGTCGCCCGGCGGTCGGAAGCCGCAGTACCGCCTCTGTCCGATGGGGAGCTGGGCAGCACTCACCCTCTGGACGCCGACGCTGCGGGACACGCGATCCTGGCCCATCTGACCCTTCCCCACATGGACCGAGAAGAGCGTCAGGGGATCCGGACCCGCGGTTGGGTCGCGTCAGCGGGCCCCGTGGCGGGGACCCGGATGCTCGCCGCCCCGATTCTCAGATTCGGCGTGCCCGTTGGGTCGCTGAGTGTGACGGCGCCGGCAGAGGCTCTCCGCAGCACGCTCCCACACTGCGTGGGCTCACTGCGCCGCGCCGCCACGGCACTCTCCAGAGCTGCCGTTCAACCGGCCGCGACTGGATTCGTCGAACACTCCCGAGTCCATCACGAATAGATAAAATGCAAAAGTGCCTCTACCGGCAGGCAGAGGCGCTTTCGTACCGGATTCAGTAAACGTATCGGGTCCAGCCCTGGCCGGGAACATTCACCTCATGCCCCTTCCGGTTGACGTAGGCGAATCCGCAGTCGACGGTGACGCTTCCCGTGCCAGATACATACCCGCTGGTCTTCTGGAAGGTGCCACCGCTCTCATTCATGCATTCGGCCCAGGCGCGAACCTGGCGGCTGCAGGGGTTGCTGGTGACTTTGACTGTCACCTTCTGCCTGGCGGTGTTGACCGTGGCGTTCGCGCTGGTGATACAGCTCGGGTCCGCACTGGCCGACGTGGCCGTCAGCACCGGGATACCACCGATGGCAGCGACCGCCGCCGTCGCGGCAAGGGACTTCTTGAATATAGCGGTGACCTGCACGGGAGTCATCCCCTTCGAAAAGTAATCCTTTAAGGAGGACCTTCTGTCCGCCTGGAGATAATTAGACGTGCAACAGGAACAGGGTTTCAACGAATTTGTCGGAAGAGGTCAACAACTGACCTGTCGGAACAGGCTCGTCACCGAGGGAAACCTCAGCACCTTCCGCCGCCGCGCCGACTCCGGCAACGTCATCTGAAATGAGTTGGCCAGATAGAAGGCGAGGCGGCAGCCGGCTCCATGGCAGGCACTGTTATGCCGACAACTTCTGACATCTACAGCTGACATCAACGTGCCGGACGGCGGCATGCACCAGCACCCCCGGGCGACATGCGTGCCACAAGCCGAACTGCTGACAGCGAGGCCGGATGCACCGCCCCTAGTGAGCTGGTTCGGAGATGCGTGAGCAGTAGCGGCAGATCCGGTCGAGGATCTGGTCGGCGGTTTTGGTCCACTTGAACGGCCGGGCCTCG
>NZ_JBIAQF010000031.1:0-89112 GCF_042888885.1 Streptomyces sp. NPDC002742 | reverse complement strand
CGCCCTCGGCCCAGCCCGTACCGTCCGCACCGGCCGCGAACGCCTTGCACCGGCCGTCCGCCGACAAGCCCCGCTGACGGCTGAACTCCACGAACACGGACGGGCCTGCCATCACCGTGACACCGCCGACGAGGGCCATCGAGCACTCACCGCTCCGCAGTGCCTGCGCGGCGAGGTGGAGGGCCACGAGCGACGACGAGCACGCCGTGTCGACCGTGACCGCCGGCCCCTCGAGCCCGAACGTGTACGAAACACGCCCCGAAGCGACGCTGCCCGCGCTGCCGTTGACGAGGTAGCCCTCCAGCCCTGCCGGCGAGGTGTGCACGCGACCGCCGTAGTCGTGGTACATCACGCCGGCGAAGACACCGGTCCTGCTGCCCCGTACCGTCGCCGGGTCGATCCCGGCCCGCTCGAACGCCTCCCACGACGTCTCCAGCAGCAACCGCTGCTGCGGGTCCATCGCCAGCGCCTCACGCGGCGAGATCCCGAAGAACTCGGCGTCGAAGTCCGCCGCGTCGTGCAGGAAGCCGCCCTCTCGGGTGTAGCTGGTGCCCCACTGGTCGGGGTTCGGGTCGTAGAGCCGCTCCACGTCCCAGCCGCGGTCCTCGGGGAAGCCCGACACGGCGTCGCCGCCGGAGGACACCAGCTGCCACAGGTCCTCGGGCGACTGCACGCCGCCGGGGTAGCGGCAGGCCATCCCCACGATCGCGATCGGCTCGTCCGCCGTTCCGGTGGGCGTGGAGAGGATCGCCGGCACGACTGCCACCGCCTCGCCGGCGCCTGCGGCTTCGACGGTGAGGAAGCGGGCGAGGGCAAGCGGGTTCGGGTGGTCGAAGACCAGGGTGGCGGGCAGGCGCATACCGACGGCCGAGTTGAGCCGGTTGCGCAGTTCGACGGCGGTCAGCGAGTCGAACCCGATGTCCTTGAACGAGTCGTCCGCGCCGACCGACTGCGCGGCGGCGTGCCCGAGCACGGCGGCGACCTCGGTACGCACCAGGTCCAGCACCACCTGCTCGCGCTCGGCTTCCGGCAGCCCGGCCAGCCGCTGACCCAGCGATCCCTTCGGCGCGGTCCTCGCCGTACGCCGCACCGGCGCGACCCGCACCAGTCCGCGCAGGACAGGCGGCACGGGCTGCCCCCGTCCGGCACGGAAGGCGGACGTGTCGAGCCGGATCGGGGCGACTGCCGCCCGATCGATGGCCAATGCCGCGTCGAACATCCGCAGGCCGTCCGTCGGCGGAATCGTGGCGAGGCCCATCCGCTTGATGCGGGTGAGATCGGTGTGGTCGAGGCTGCCGGTCATGGCGCTCTCGCTGTCCTGCGCCCACAGGCCCCATGCCAGCGACGTGGCCCGCAGGCCCACGGAACGGCGGTGCTCGGCGAGGGCGTCGAGGAAGGTGTTGGCAGCGGCGTAGTTCGCCTGGCCGGGCGTGCCGAGGGTGCCCGCCACCGAGGAGAAGAGCACGAACGCGGACAGGTCGCCGGACAGCTCGCCCGCCAGGTCGTGCAGGTTCAGCGCCGCGTCCACCTTCGGACGGAACACGGCGTCCAGCCGCTCGGGGGTCAGTGAGCCGATGATTCCGTCGTCCAGGACGCCGGCGGTGTGGACGATCGCGGACAGGCTCTGCCCGGGGCCGGTCAGGAGTGCACGCACGGCGTCGCGGTCGGCCACATCACACGCGGCCCAGGTGACGTCGGCGCCGTTCGCGGTCAGCTCGGCGGTGAGTTCGGCCGCGCCGGGTGCGTCGCCGCCGCGGCGGCTGACGAGCAGCAGACTGCGGACGCCGTGCTCGGCGACCAGGTGCCGGGCGAACAGTCCACCCAGCCCGCCCGACGCGCCGGTCAACAGAACGGTGCCGGAGCCGAGGCCGGGCAGCTCCGGCTCCGCGTTCGGCGCGGCGACGCGGACCAGTCTCGGCACCCGGACCTCGTCGTCCGGGTGCACCGCGGCCTGCGGCTCACCCGACGCGATCATGCCGGGCAGCACGCGGGCAAGACGGGTGCCCTCAACACCGCTGACGACGTCGGCACGGGCATCACCGGCGGTCTCCACCAGCACGATGCGGTCGGGGTTCTCGGTCTGCGCCGAGCGCACCAGTCCGCGGACCGCCGACTGGGCGAGGTCTCCCGTACGCGTCACCAGCACCAGGCGCGCCGGACGTTCCTCGGCAAGCCACCACTGCACCAGCTCCAGCACGGCGTGGGTGACCTCACGGATCCGGGTGGCCAGGTCCGCACCGGTCCCGGTCGGGCAGGGCACGACCACGGCATCGGCGACGGCTGCGGCATCGCTGTCCGCCGGCGAGTCAGTGGAACGGAGCGCGGCGAGATCCTCGTACGTCTCGATCCTCATGCCGTCCGGCGCGGACGGCAGGCCGAACGGCGTCCACTCCAGGCCGAAGACCGCGTCGTCGCTGCCGGAACCGGCGCGCAACTGGTCGGCGGGCGCCGGGCGCAGCGTCAGCGAGTCGACCTGCGCGACCGGTTCACCGGCGCCGTCGGCCAGTACCAGCGACACCGTGGAGGTGCCGGTGCCGACGCGCGAGACCTTCACCCGCAGCTCGGAGGCTCCGGCAGCCGCCAGGCGCACGCCGCTCCAGGCGAACGGCAGCAGTCCGTTCCCCGTCCCGGCCTCAGGCTCGACCGCGCCCAGCCAGACGGAGTGCAGGGAGGCGTCGAACAGGGCGGGGTGCAGTCCGTACTTCCCGGCGTCCGTCCGCTCCGTGCCGGGCAGCTCCACCTCGGCGAAGAAGTCGTCCCCGCTCCGCCACGCGGTACGCAGCCCCTGGAAGACGGGGCCGTAGTCGAGCGCCATGTCGGCGAGGCGGTCGTAGAACCCGTCGACGTCGACCGGCTCCGCACCCACGGGCGGCCACGCGGTGAGCGAGCCGTCCGCGGGCCCTCCTGCGGCGACGGTCAGCGAGCCGGAGGCGTGCCGGACCCATACCCGTTCGAAGTCGTCCTCGTGGGCGTACACGCCCCCGTCGTCGATCCGCGAGTGCACGGTCAGCGGCCTGCGGCCCGAGCCGTCGTCGGCGCCGACGCGCACCTGCAGGGCAACGCCGCCGCGCTCGGGCACGAGCAGCGGTGTCTCCAATGTCAGCTCTTCCAACAGGTCGCAGCCCACGGCGTCGGCAGCGGTGATCGCCAGCTCGACGAACGCGGTTCCCGGCAGGAGCGCGACCCCACTGACGGCGTGGTCCACCAGCCACGGGTGCGTGTGCGTCGAGAGCCGTCCGGTGAGCAGGTGTCCGTCGCCGTCGGCCAGCGGCACGGCGGCGCCGAGGAGCGGGTGACCGGCTTCGCCCTGCCCCACCGCGCGCAGGTCACCGGCCGAGGCGGGGGCGTCGAGCCAGTAGCGCTCGCGCTGGAAGGCGTAGGTCGGCAGGGGAACGCGGTGAGCGCCCGGGAAGAAGGCCTGCCAGTCCACTTCGGCACCGCTGACGTGCAGTTCGGCGAGCGCGGTCACGACGGCCTGCCGCTCGGGACGGTCGGCCCGGAGTACGGGAATGGTGACGATGTCGTCCGCACAGCCCTGCGCCATGCCGCTCAGCACACCGCCGGGACCGATCTCCACGAACGTGCTCACACCCAGATCGCCCAGAGTCTCGATGCCGTCGGCGAAGCGCACCGCCTCACGCACGTGCCGCACCCAGTACTCCGGGGTGTACGCCTCGGCCAGCCGACCGGTGAGGTTCGAAACGACGGGAATCCGCGGCTCGTCGAAGGCCAGACCGCTGACGACCTCGGCGAACTCCTCCAGCATCGGATCCATCAACGGCGAGTGGAACGCGTGACTGACCTTCAACCGAGATGTTTTGCGGCCCTGTCGGGCGAAGACCTCGGCGATCTCCAGCACGGCATCCTCGGCACCGGAGACCACAACGGACCGAGGCCCGTTGACCGCCGCGATACCGACGCCGTCCGTCAGGTGCGCCAGCACCTCGTCCTCGGCCGCCTGCACCGCCACCATCGCACCACCGGCGGGCAGCGCCTGCATCAACGCCGCCCGCGCCGACACCAGCCTCACGGCATCGTCCAACGACAACACCCCGGCCACATGCGCAGCCGCGATCTCACCCACCGAATGACCAGCCACATAATCCGGCCGCACACCCCACGACTCCAGCAACCGAAACAGCGCCACCTCCACCGCGAACAACGCCGGTTGGGTGCAACCCGTCTGGTTCAACTCCTCCGCGTCGACATCGAGCGTGACGTCGAGATGGGCGCACACCTCGTCGTACGCCGCCGCGAACACCGGATACGCCGCGTACAGCTCACGCCCCATCCCCAACCGCTGCGAACCCTGACCCGAGAACAAGAACCCGACCTTGCCCGCCGAGTGAGCGCGTCCGGCGACGACGTTCGCCACCGGTTCGCCTGCCGCGAGGGCCTCAAGACCCGCCCGCAACTCGACCGGGTCGGTGCCGATCACCGCAGCCCGGTGCTCCAGCGCCGACCGCGTCGTGGCCGACGAGAATCCGACGTCGACGGGCGACACATCGTCGGTCACGAAGGCCAGTAGACGCTCCGCCTGGGCCCGCAGCGCCACTTCATTCTTTGCTGAGAGCACCCACGGCAGGGGCACCGGGCGGTGTTCCCGGGCCGGGTCGGCCACGGCCGCGGCGGGCGCCTCCTCGATGATCGTGTGCGCGTTGGTGCCGCCGATGCCGAAGGACGACACCGCGGCCCTGCGGGGCCTGGCGGTCCCGGGCCATCGCACCGGCTCGGTCAGCAGCCGCACGGCGCCCGCCGACCAGTCGACGTGCGCGGTCGGCTCGTCCACATGAAGCGTCTGCGGCAGCATGCCGTGCCGCATCGCCAACACCATCTTGATCACACCGGCGACACCCGCGGCGGCCTGCGTGTGACCGATGTTGGACTTGACCGAGCCCAGCCACAACGGCCGGTCGTCGGAGTGTTCCTGCCCGTACGTGGCGAGGAGCGCCTGCGCCTCGATCGGATCACCCAGCCTCGTGCCCGTGCCGTGCGCCTCGACGGCGTCCACGTCGGCCGGCGTGAGCCCGGCGGACGCCAGCGCCTGCCGGATCACCCGCTGCTGCGAGGGACCGTTCGGCGCGGTCAGACCGTTGGACGCACCGTCCTGGTTCACCGCACTCCCCCGCACGACGGCCAGTACCTCGTGGCCGTTCCGACGGGCGTCGGACAACCGCTCCACCAACAGCAGACCGACGCCCTCGCCCCAACCCGTACCGTCGGCACCGGCCGCGAACGACTTGCACCGCCCGTCGGGCGACAGACCGCGCTGCCGGCTGAACTCCACGAACAGGTCCGGCGTGGTCATGACGGTGACGCCCCCGACCAGGGCCATCGTGCACTCGCCGCTCCGCAGGGCCTGAGCGGCGAGATGGAGGGCCACGAGCGACGACGAGCACGCCGTGTCGACCGTGACCGCCGAACCCTCCAGGCCGAACGTGTAGGAGATGCGTCCGGAGACGACCGAGGCCGCCTTGCCGGTGAGCGCGTACCCCTCGATCTCCTCGGGCGCATTGCGCAGTCCGTTGGCGTAGTCCTGGCCGTTGGTGCCGATGAAGACACCGGTGCGGCTGGCGCGGACGGAGGCGGGGGCGATACCGGCGCGCTCGAAGGCCTCCCACGCGGTCTCCAGCAGCAGCCGCTGCTGCGGGTCCATCGCCAGCGCCTCGCGCGGCGAGATCCCGAAGAGACCGGCGTCGAAGCGGTCGGCGCCCTGGATGAAGCCGCCCTCGCGCGCGTACGTCTTGCCGGGTCGGTCGGGGTCGGGGTCGTAGAGCGCGTCGATGTCCCAGCCGCGGTCGGCGGGGAAGCCGGACATCGCGTCCTGGCCGGAGCTCAGCAGCTCCCACAGGTCCTCCGGCGACTGGACGCCACCGGGGAAGCGGCAGCTCATGCTGACGATCGCGAGGGGCTCGTCGGCCGCGGCGGCGGCCGTCGCCTGCGCGGCATCCGCCGCCGGCCCGTGCCGGCCGAGGAGTTCCACGCCCAGGTGACGGGCGAGGGCGGTGGGGGTCGGGTGGTCGAAGACCAAGGTGGTGGGCAGCTTGAGGCCGGTGGCCGTGTTGAGCCTGTGGCGCAGTTCGACGGCGGTGAGCGAGTCGAAGCCGGTCTCGCGGAACGTCCGGTCGGCTTCGAAGGCGCCCTTGCCAGTGTGGCCGAGCACCGTGGCGGCCTGCTCGCGGACCAGGTCCAGCAGGATGCGGCTCTGCTCCCCCGGCGTGGCGCCGAGGAGGCTCTGGACCAGCGCGGACGCGGGCACTTCGGCCTTCTGCGCGGCCTGGGCGCGTACTTCGAGGGCCTTGCGGGCCTCGGGTACACCCTGCAGCAGCGGGCAGGGGCGCGTGCCGGCGAAGGCCGGGACGAAGCGGTCCCAGTCCACGTCCGCGACGGTCACGGAGGTTTCGCCGTGGGTCAGCGCACCGTGCAGCACGGCGATCGCGGGAAGGGCCGCGATCGCCCGTACGCCGCGCCGCCGCAGATGGTCACCGGCGGCGCCGTCGGCCATGCCTCCGTCCGCCCAGGATCCCCAGGCAACGGCCAGCGCGGGCAGGCCCTGCGCCCGGCGCTGCTCGGCGAGGGCGTCGAGGAAGGCGTTCGCGGCACCGTAGGCGCCCTGGCCGCCGTTGCCCCAGACACCGGTCATCGAGGAGAAGAGCACGAAGGCGTCGAGGTCCTGGCGGTCCCGGGTGAGCTCGTGCAGGTTGAGCGCTGCGTCCACCTTGGGGCGCAGCACGTGGTCGAGGCGCTCGGGCGTGAGCGATTCGACCAGACCGTCGTCGAGTACGCCTGCGGTGTGCACCACGGCGTTCACGGTGTGCCGGCCGAACAACTCGGCGAGCGCGTCGCGGTCGGCCGCATCGCACGCGACGACGGTGACCTGGGCGCCCAACTCCTCCAGTTCCGCCTTGAGTTCGGTGGCGCCCGGGGTGTCGGGGCCCCGGCGGCCGGTGAGCACCAGGTGTTCGGCACCGGCACCGGCGAGCCAGCGGGCCACGTGCCCGCCCAGCGCACCCGTACCACCGGTCACGAGCACGGTGCCGCGCGGCGACCAGGGTGCGTCCGCGGGTTCCGTGCTTTGCGGCGCGCGCACGAGGCGGCGGCCGGACACTCCGGAGGCGCGTACGGCGAGCTGGTCCTCGTCGGCCTGGGCCAGCACGCCGACCAGTCGCTCCAGCGCGCGGGAGTCGAGCTCGGCAGGCAGGTCGACGAGCCCGCCCCAGCGCTGCGGCTGTTCCAGGGCGACGATCCTGCCCAGGCCCCAGAGCTGGGCGGAGACGGGGTCGGTCAGCAGGTCCGTCGTGCCGGTCGACACCGCGCCGCTGGTCAGACACCACAGCGGGGCCTCGATCCCGGCGTCGCCGAGGGCCTGGAGCAACAACACGAGCCGCTGGAGGGCATCAGCCCCCGCTTCTCCCTGTGCTGCGGCGAACAGGATGCCGTCGGCCTGCTCGTGCCCGGCGTCGGCGAACGCCCGGGCGAGCACGTCGCGGTCGGTGTCCTCGCCCACGGCGAACGGTACGAGCGCGACGCCGAGTTCCGTGAGCCCGGCGCGGATCGCCTCGGTCCACGCGGTCTCCTCGGAGACCGCGTAGAGCCAGGTCCCCGACGGAGCGGCCCCGACCATGTCACCGAGCGGCTGCCAGGTGATCCGGTAGCGCCAGCCGTCGGCGGTGGACTGCTCGCGCCGCTGCCGGCGCCAGGCGGCCAGCTTGGGTGCGACCACGCCCAGTTCGGCGGGCTCCAGTCCCAGGAGCGCACCGAGAGATGCCCGGTCCTCGCTCTCGACGGAGTCCCAGAACTCGGCGTCCATCGCCTCCGGGGCGCCGGCGGTCGCCTGAGGCGCGTCGAGCCAGTAGCGCTCACGCTGGAAGGCGTAGGTGGGCAGGTCGACGCGCCGGGCGCCCGGGAAGAAGGCGTGCCAGTCCACTTCGGCACCGCTGACGTGCAGTTCGGCGAGCGCGGTCACGACGGCCTGCCGCTCGGGACGGTCGGCCCGGAGCACGGGAACGGTGACGATGTCGTCCGCACAGCCCTGCGCCATGCCGCTCAGCACACCGCCCGGACCGATCTCCACGAACGTGCTCACACCCAGACCGCCCAGAGTCTCGATGCCGTCGGCGAAGCGGACCGCCTCACGCACGTGCCGCACCCAGTACTCGGCCGTGTACGCCTCGGCCAGCCGACCGGTGAGGTTCGAAACGACGGGAATCCGCGGCTCGTCGAAAGCCAGACCACTGACGACCTCGGCGAACTCCTCCAGCATCGGATCCATCAACGGCGAGTGGAACGCGTGACTGACCTTCAACCGAGATGTTTTGCGGCCCTGTCGAGTGAAGGCTTCGGCGATCTCCAGCACGGCATCCTCGGCACCGGAGACCACGACGGACCGAGGCCCGTTGACCGCCGCGATCCCGACCTCGTCGGTCAGATGCGGCAGCACCTCGTCCTCGGCCGCCTGCACCGCCACCATCGCCCCGCCAGCGGGCAGCGCCTGCATCAACGCCGCCCGCGCCGACACCAACCTCGCCGCATCCCCGAGCGACAACACACCCGCCACATGCGCAGCCGCGATCTCACCCACCGAATGACCAGCCACATAATCCGGCCGCACACCCCACGACTCCAGCAACCGAAACAGCGCCACCTCCACCGCGAACAACGCCGGCTGGGTGCAACCGGTCTGGTTCAACTCCTCCGAACCAACATCGACCGTGACCTCAAGATGTGCGCACACCTCGTCGTACGCCGCCGCGAACACCGGATACGCCGCGTACAGCTCACGCCCCATCCCCAACCGCTGCGAACCCTGACCCGAGAACAAGAACCCGACCTTGCCCCCGACGGCACCACCCACCACAGCAGCACCGCAAGCAAGCGCCTCCAACCCCTGCCGGAACTCCCCGAACTCCTCCCCCACGACCACCGCACGGCGCTCCAGCACCGACCGCGACGTCGCCAGCGAGAACGCCACATCCTCCGGCCGAACCCCAGCGCCCCCGACGCCATCGGCGTCATCGACGCCATCGACGCCATCGGCGTCCAGAAAGGACAGCAACCGGCCCGCCTGCTCCCGCAGCGCCCCATCGCTCTTCGCCGACAGCACCCACGGCACCGGCCCCGTAACGGCCGTCTCGCGGGCGGGCTCGTCGCTCGTCGCGGCCTGTTCGACGATGACGTGGGCGTTGGTGCCGCTGATGCCGAAGGACGACACGGCGGCGCGGCGCGGCGCGTGGGTCGCAGGCCACTCCACGGCCTCGGTGAGCAGCCGGACATCACCGGCCGACCAGTCCACGTGCGGCGTCGGCTCGTCCACGTGCAGGGTCTGCGGCAGCACACCGTGCCGCATCGCCATGACCATCTTGATCACACCGGCCACGCCCGCCGCGGCCTGGGCGTGGCCGATGTTCGACTTCAGCGAGCCCAGCCACAACGGCCGGTCGCCGTCCCGTCCCTGGCCGTAAGCGGCGATGAGGGCTTCTGCCTCGATCGGGTCGCCGAGCCGCGTGCCCGTACCGTGCGCCTCCACGGCGTCGACGTCCGCGGGCGCGAGTCCGGCGGCCGCCAGGGCCTGGCGGATGACGCGCTGCTGGGAGGGGCCGTTGGGCGCCGTGAGTCCGTTCGACGCGCCGTCCTGGTTCACCGCGCTGCCCCGCACGACGGCCAGCACCCGGTGACCGTTGCGCCGGGCGTCGCTGAGCCGCTCCACCAGCAGCATGCCCGCGCCCTCGGCCCAGCCCGTACCGTCCGCACCGGCCGCGAACGCCTTGCACCGGCCGTCCGCCGACAAGCCCCGCTGACGGCTGAACTCCACGAACATGCCGGGCGTGGACATCACGGTGACGCCGCCGGCCAGGGCCATCGTGCACTCGCCGCTCCGCAGCGACTGGACGGCCAGGTGCAGCGCCACCAGCGAGGACGAGCAGGCCGTGTCCACGGTGACCGCCGGGCCTTCGAGACCGAACGAGTAGGCCACGCGGCCCGAGGCGACGCTGGTCGTCGTGCCGGTCAGCAGGTAGCCCTCGATGCCGTCGGCCGGCTCGTGCAGCCGGGGGCCGTAGTCCTGTGCCGTCGCGCCGATGAACACGCCCGCCCGGCTCCCGCGTAGCGTGGCCGGGTCGATGCCGGCCCGCTCGAAGGCCTCCCACGCGGTCTCCAGGACCAGCCGCTGCTGCGGGTCGATCGCGGCGGCCTCGCGGGGGCTGATGCCGAAGAAGCCGGCGTCGAACTCGGCCGCCTCGTGCAGGAAGCCGCCGTGCCGCGTCGAGGACTTGCCGAGCGTCCCGGGCTCCGGGTCGTAGAGCGCTTCGACGTCCCAGCCGCGGTCCGCCGGGAATCCGGAGATGGCGTCGCCACCTGAGACGACCAGCCGCCACAGGTCCTCGGGGGAACTCACCCCGCCGGGCAGACGGCAGCTCATGGCCACGATGGCGATGGGCTCGTCGGGGTCGGCCGGCGTCGCGGACGCGGAGGCCGCCGTGTCCTCGCCGCCCAGGGACCGGGCGGCGAGGTGGCGGGCGAGCGCGGCAGGGGTCGGGTGGTCGAACAGCAGCCCGCTGGGCAGGCGCAGGCCGGTGGCCTCGCCCAGTTGGTTGCGCAGTTCCACCGAGCTGAGCGAGTCGAAGCCGAGGTCCTTGAACGTCCACTCGGTCTTGACCTGGCGGGCTTCGGCGTGGCCCAGGACGGCGGCGATGTGTGCGCGGACCAGGTCGAGCACGGCCTCGTCACGTTCGGACCGGGGCAGTCCGGTCAGCCGTCGGCCCAGGGCTCCGAGGGGCGTGCTGTCGGTCTCGGCGATGGCGATGGCGTCCGGCTCCGGAGCCACGGGAGCCCAGCCGGTGGTGGCGACGGACGACGTGGTGTCGCCGTCCAGCCAGTACCGCTGCCGTTCGAACGCGTAGGTGGGCAGTGCGACCTTGCGGC
Source organism: Streptomyces sp. NPDC002742 (assembly GCF_042888885.1). Classification (NCBI taxonomy): domain Bacteria; kingdom Bacillati; phylum Actinomycetota; class Actinomycetes; order Kitasatosporales; family Streptomycetaceae; genus Streptomyces; species Streptomyces sp. NPDC002742. Next base: position 78,192 of record NZ_JBIAQF010000031.1, on the reverse strand, counting down.
GTGCGTCTCGCCCGCCGCCGAACAGGGCGTCCCAGTCCGGCTCCACGCCGTGGACGTGCAGCGAGGCGACTGCCGCAAGCAGGGCCTGCGCCTCGGGGCGACGGGCGCGCAGGGCGGGGACGAACAGGGACTCGCTGTCAGCGCCGGCGCGGGCCATGGAGGTGAGCACGCCGCCCGGGCCGAGCTCAAGGTAGGTGCGGACGCCCTGCTCGTCGAGGCGGGCGATGCCGTCGGCGAAGCGGACCGCGTCGCGCACATGGCGGACCCAGTACGCGGCCGTGCACCCTTCGTACTCCGAGGGCTCTTCTGACAGTCGGCCCGTCACGTTGGACACGATCGGGATGCGCGGGGCGTGGAAGGTGAGGCCCTCGGCCACGTCGCGGAACTCCGCCAGCATGGGTTCCATGTGCGGGGAGTGGAAGGCGTGGCTGACCCTCAGCCGACTGGTCCTGCGGCCCAGGGCGGCGAAGGCGTCGGCGATCCCGGCGGCGAGGTCCTCGTCGCCGGAGACGACGACGGAGTCCGGTCCGTTCAGGGCGGCGATGCTCACGCGGTCCGTGCGGTCGCCGATGCGGGCGCGGACCTCGTCCTCCGTGGCCTGGACGGCGATCATGACGCCGCCGGCGGGCAGCGCCTGCATCAGACGCCCGCGCGCGGCCACGAGGGCGCAGGCGTCGGCGAGCGAGAGGACGCCGGCGACATGCGCGGCGGCGAGTTCGCCTATGGAGTGGCCCACGAGCACGCCGGGGGTGATGCCCCAGCTCTCCAGAAGCCGGAACAGGGCGACCTCGAGGGCGAACAGCGAGGTCTGCGTGTAGAGGGTCCGGTCGAGTTCGGCCGCTTCCTCGGTGCCTTCGGGGGCGAACATGACCTCGCGCAGCGGCCGCGGCAGCAAGGGGTCGAGGTGGGCGCACACCTCGTCCAGCTCGGTGGCGAACGCGGGGACGGCCTCGGCCAGTTCGCGTCCCATGCCGGCTCGCTGGCTGCCCTGGCCGGAGAAGAGGAAGGCGAGCTCGCCGCGCGCGCCCGTGCGGTCCGTGCGGCCCGTGGTCAGTGCGGCGTCGATGCCGCCGGTGGACAGCTCTCGCAGGGCGCGCAGGAAGTCGTCGCGATCCTCGCCCACGACGACCGCCCGGTGTTCGAAGGCGGTGCGGCCGGTGGCCAGCGACCAGCCGGCGTCGGGCAGGACGAGACCGGGGTGCGCCTCGGCGTGTGCGAGCAGGGCGGCGGCCTGGGCGCGCAGCCCGGACGCGGTCCTGGCGGACAGCGGCCAGGGGGTCGGCGCCGCGCTCGTACCCGCCTCCGCCACCTCTGCCGCCGCAGTCGCCGCGGTCGCCCGGTGTTCCGCCAGCACGATGTGGCAGTTGGTGCCGCCCATGCCGAACGAGCTGACGCCGGCGTGCAGCGGGCGGTCCTCCTGGCTCTCCCACGACGTGTGCTCGGTCTGCACCCGCAAGTTCAACCGGTTCAGGGGGATCGCCGGGTTCGGCGTCTCGAAGTTGAGACTGGCGGGCAGTTCGCGGTGGCTGAGCGACAGGGCGGCCTTCAGCAGGCCGGTGATGCCGGCGGCACCCTCCAGGTGGCCGACGTTGGTCTTGGCCGAGCCGACCCGCAGTGGGCGGCCGCGCTCGCGTCCCGCACCGAGCACTGCGCCGAGCGCGGCTGCCTCGACGGGGTCGCCGACCTTGGTGCCGGTGCCGTGCAACTCCACGTAGCCGACGTGGGCGGGGTCGATCCCGGCCCGCTCGTAGGCGAGACGCAGCACCTGTTCCTGCCCCGCCTGCAGCGGCACGGTCAGCCCGTCGCCGCCACCGTCGTTGTTGACCGCGCTGCCGCGGATCACGCAGTAGACGGGGTCGCCGTCCGCGACGGCCCGGGCGAGAGGTTTGAGCACGACGATGCCGCCGCCCTCGCCGCGGACGTAGCCGTTCGCGCGGGCGTCGAAGGTGAAGCAGCGGCCGTCGGGGGACAGGCCGCCGAACTTGGCGGCGCCCATGGCGCTCTCGGGAACGATGTTGAGGTTCACGCCGCCCGCGAGGGCGATCGTCGATTCGCCCTCGCGGAGGCTCTCGCAGGCGAGGTGGACCGAGACCAGAGAGGAGGACTGGCCGGAGTCCACGGTCAGGCTGGGGCCGTTGAGCCCGAGGAAGTACGAGACCCGGTTGGCGATGATGCTGCGGTGCAGGCCGGTCACGGTGTGCGGGGAGATGGCGGTGAGCCCGGAGCGGTGGTGCAAGGTCGCGTAGTCGTCCCAGATGGCGCCGACGAATACCCCGGTCCGGGTGGAGCGCAGCGTCCCGGCACGCACGTGCGCGTCCTCCAGCGCTTCCCAGACCAGCTCCAGCACAAGCCGCTGCTGCGGGTCCATGGCGGCGGCCTCCTTGGGGGAGACTCCGAAGAACCCGGCGTCGAAGTGGCCGATGCGGTCGAGGAATCCTCCCCGTCGGATGTCGGTCCTGCCGGGTGCGGACGGGTCGGCGTCACCCACCGCGGCCCCGTCCCACCGGTCCGGGGGGACGTCGGTGATCGCGTCCGCGCCCTCGCTGAGCAGCCGCCAGAAGGCGGCTGGGTCGGCGGCCCCCGGCAGTCGGCACGCCAAGCCGATCACAGCTATACCATCGGCCGAATCCGCCGAAGCCGAACCGGACCGATTCACCATTCCGCTGAGCTCGGACTCGACCATATTGCACTCCACCCACCCGCACAGAGAATGAAAAGGCACCGCATCGTGCCGGCCACGGCACAGGCGCTCGGTTCGACCGGGCGGCAACAAGTTGCGGTGTGACCCTAGTTTCGGTCCCGCAGCCGCGCTCCGCCGCTGCATCGGATCAGCTTTAGGGGAATCCCCAATGGTCGACGTGCACGAGCATTGACAGCCGGGAATCTCTAAGGAGAACCCTAGGGACAGTCGTGGGAGAATTTCGGCTTGTACAGCCTCCCCCGATTCCCCTCCGCCGATGAGGCCCCAGGTCTTTCATGGCGCATTCGCAAGCAGCCGGGAATCACTCAGCACAGCCTTTTCTGCAGCGCGCCCCACAGGTTGCCCTTTCGACCCGCCCGCCCCCTTCACGCAAGCGTGCGAGGAATGCCCGATGCCCCCGCTGCGGTACCCCCGATGGGCACGTCGGCCACCTGGTCACCGGCCTGCAGACCGCGCGGTCCGTGCTGACCGACTCCCGGTTCAGCTCCTTGCCTGCCGGAAAGCGTTCTCCGGTGAAGGTGCCCGGCTCCGAGCTGATCGGCCGCATTCCGCAAGCTCTCCAGGAGATCCAAGAAGCCAAGGCCGACCGGCTGCGCGGTGACGCGCTCGAGGGCGGCCTGATCATGCTGCTCCTGTGCGCGTCTCTCCAGCGAACTCGGACCGGCCATCACCGTCGGCGCCGGCGCCCGGTGGTCCTGCGGCGGTCGTCGCACCCTGGCGGGCGACGCCCCCGGCAAGGTGAGCACGGCCCCACCGGTCGCGGCATTCCCTCAGGGGCAGCGTTCACCGCGCGATCCGCTGGTGTGGGCGAAGCGACCCCCGGTGTTATTCAATGAGGTGTGCGGTCAGGGATCTCGGTGCCCCGACGCACGGGTCCGAGTGCAGCCCCGACGCACGGGTCCGAGTACAGCCCCGGCGCTGCGCCGGGGATTGCGAGAGAGCCGCATGGACTCCACACCCTCCCCCTCGTCCTCTTCGCCGTTCGACATGGTCAGCAGTGCCCTCGGGCGCTACATCCCGCGCGGCGGAGCGGCAGCGGCGGCCGGTCCTGCGAACGCGCAGGGCGACCGCGCCACCCGCCAACGCGTACCCGACAACCCGGCAGCCGACCGTCAGGATCAGATTCTCGGCGTGGTCAACCTGGACAGGGATCTGAGAATCACCCGCTGCAATCTGGACGCCCCCGTATTCGCGGGTCTGGACGCCGTGGCCGGGAGTCGTTTCGCCGATCTCCTGCCCGCCGGGGACGTACCGACGGTCACACGGCGGTTGCGGCAGGTCCTGGAGATCGGTGAGGCACACGTCGCCCGGATCCAGCGCCTGCGGCGCGCCGACGGGTCGGAGCTGGTGGTCTCGCTGAGCATCCTGCCCGCCGCGGCGCCTCAGGAGGGCTTGACCGTCTCCGTGATCGCCATGGCCAGGAGGCTGCACCTGTACGCCGCCGAGACCGCGATCGGCACCTCGCTGGACATCGGCGAGACCGCGCAGTCGCTGGCGGAGTCCCTGCTGGCTTGGGGAGACGTGGCCGCCGTCGACCTCGACTTCGCCGTGTGGACGGGCGAGGGAGTCACCGAGCACGCGCAGGGGCGCATCCGGCTACGGCGGGCAGCCCTGGTGCCGGACCGGGCGTGGCCCGAGGGTTATGTGACTCCGGGCGGCGATCTTCCGAGCGACGCGAGTCGCCTGCTGGCACAGGCGGTACGGCGGGACGATGCCCCGCAGCCCATCGTCATACCCGACCGGGAGGCGGTCGAGCGGCTGCTCGGCAGTCAGCGAGTGATCCGTGCCCTGGTGCCCGGTGACCGGTCGGCGACTGTGGCGTGCGTACCGCTGGTCCTGGACAGCGCGCCACCCGTCGTGCTGGGCGTGGCGGAGGTCTGGCGGCGGGCGGACCGCCCCTTCCGGGACAGCGAGTTGTTCGACCTGCAGGAACTGGTGGCCAGGACCGCCCATCACGTCGACCTGGCCCGTCAGCACCAGCGCGAACACACGCAGGTGCTGGCGTTGCAGCGCCGGCTGCTGCCCCGGACCGGCGGCCACACCATTGAGATCGCCAGCGTCTACCAGCCCGCCACCCCCGACAGCGCGGGCGTCGGCGGCGACTGGGTGAACAGCTTTCCGCTGCCGGACGGCCGTACCGCGCTGGTGGTCGGTGACGTCGTCGGGCACGGCCTGGGAGCCGCGGCAACCATGGGCCAGCTGAGCATGGAGGCCCGCGCGCTGCTGTCCGCGGGGCTGGCACCCGACGAGGTCCTGGAGCACCTGGACGAGACCGTGACGCTGCTGGACGACGCGGAGTCCGGGCTGGCGGCCGGCTACAGCGCCCTCGGCTCCACCTGCTGCATCGCCCTCTACGACCCGGTCAGCCACCACGTGGCGCTCTCCAGCGCGGGCCACCTCCCTCCGGTCCTGGTGCTTCCGAACGGGCACGCAGGCCCGCTCGCGGTCCGCCCTCACCCCGGCCTGGGCGCCGAGTTCGCGCTGCGGGAGCCGTTCGACGTGCACACGTTCGGCGCGCCCCCGGGCTCCCTGCTCGCCCTCTACACCGACGGCCTGGTGGAGGATCCGGCCCTGCCTATCGACGAGGGCATCAGCAGGCTGGCGGATGCCGTGTCCTCGGTGCACCCCTGGGATGCCCTGCAGCAGGCCGCACGGCACGTCGTCTCCGCGCTGGCGCCCGTGCGCCGGCGCGACGACGTGACCCTGCTGCTCGCACGCATGATCGGCTACCGCAAGGGGGACACCGCGACCTGGCGGCTACCCGCTCGCGACGACGCGCCCGCCCGTGCCCGCGCGCACGTCTCCGCACTGCTGCGGCAATGGCACACCAGGAGCGACACCCAGGACGACGTGCGGCTGCTGGTCAGCGAGCTGGTCACGAACGCGGTGCGCTTTGCCGCCGGTCCCATCACGATACGACTGATCAGGGCCGGTGGTCACGGCCTGCTGTGCGAGGTGGGCGACACCGGCAACGGCAGGCCGCGTCTGAGCCGGGGCGGCCTCCTCGACGACGGCGGGCGTGGCCTGCGCATCGTGCACCGGCTCACCATCCGGTGGGGGGTGCGGTGGACGGACACCGGCAAGGTGGTCTGGGCGGAAGTCGCAAGATGACGCGGCTGCGGGGCGGGGCGCGGCCGGGCGTACGCGAGCGCGGCGAGGGCAGGGGCGGCGTGCGCGTCAGCCGGCGCCACCGACGGTACGGACGGCGCCCTCAGCGGTACCGGTGGCGTGACCGGTGATGCGGGCGGCCCGTTCGCTGCTACGAGTGGCGCGGGCTCTCACTACAGCCACTCCCCTTCCAGGGCGGTGGCGGTGAGGCCCGGTGCCGCCGCGTACAGGACGGCGCGACTGCCCGGCTTCTGTCCGGCGTCGTGCGCCCGCCTCAGGATGTCGAACACGGCGGCGCCTCCGCGGTTGCCGCTGGTGTAGCTGTCCCGGCTGTAGTCCAGCAGCCCGGACGGCCATGCGTCGGGCATCGTCTGCTCCATGTACTCCAGCACCCGGGTCCCGCCGGGGTGCGCGAGCAGCACGTCGGGGTGCCAGGAGTCGGGGTCGTCCTGGTAACGGACGCGCAGCCACTCCCACATCGCGGCGACCGTCTCCTGTACGGCGCGCGGCCCGCGCCGGTCCATCACGAAGTGGGTGCCGTCCGCCCGTGTTTCCAGGCAGTGCAGGTCTTGGGTGTCGGGCACGGTGTGGTGCCAGGCCGCGTCCAGCCGCAGGACCGACTCGCGCCTCGGGCGGCCCGTGACCACCGCGGCGACCGCGGTGTCCGCGAACAGCAACCGGACGATCAGGGACTCGAGGGTGTCGTCCGCGGGCTGGTAGGTCGTGCTCAGCGCCTCCGCGATCACGACCAGGACCACCCGGTCGGGGTCCGCGGCCACGAGATCAGCCGCCAGGGCCAGGGAGCGGGTCCCCGCGACACAGGCCCACTGCGTGGCCGGCAGCAGCATCACGTCGTTGCGGAGCGCAAGCTTGTTGGCCAGGGCGATGTCCAGACCGGGCAGCGCCGGGGTGGTGGAGTGACTGGTGATCAGGCAGTCGATGTCTGCGGCGTCCAGCCCGGCGATCTGCAGGGCCCCGCGCGCCGCACGCTCCCCGTAGGACTGCACGGCCTCCCAGGCCGGCGCGGTGCGCTCCTGGACGGTCTGCGGCGCGGGTATCGCCTCGAGGGCGGCGACCACGCGGTCCACGTCCTGCTGGGTGAACCCGTCGCGTGCCAGCGCCTCTTGGGCGTTCCCGATGCCGACAGCCTGCAGGCCGCTGCCGTCGCCGGGCGCGACGGCGGTCTCCAGCGGCAGCATCCACCCGCGGGTCTCGATGCCCGTACTGGCCGCGATGCCGTCGATCCGCGGCGCCCACGGCGCATGCGGGTGCCGGTCGCGCACCTCCGCCACGATCTGGCTGGTCTCCACGGCGTGCTCGCCGTGTATCACGGCAGGAGGGCAGAGGTAAGCGGCCATGATGGGCACCTTTCCAGGGGAACAAGGAGGAACGTCACGAGGGCTGCGTCATGGGCCGCTTCGGAACTTCGCGCCCATGCCGACGGGCTCCACTTCGGGAGTCGCTGTCCAGGTCGAGCATGGACATGAAAGGGACATTTCCGCTGTGACTAAGCCAACTTGGGCGGCTTTGAAGGGCGTGATACGGCACACACCACTGAAACAGAGGGGCCCTCGGAGCGGGTCCACAGGTCTTACCTGACTCGCCGCCAGTCGGGGGTGCCTGGTCCGGGCGCGCACCGCCGGCGGGCTGGTGCCGTCGCCCGCCGTGACGGTCCCGTGGAGGCGGCCCTGCCGGAGACCACCGGCTGATGACGCGACACGGCATCGAACGACTCCCGGTGGTCGAAGAAAAGGACCGGCTCGTCGACATCGTCAGCCGCCGCGACCTGCTCCAGGTCCTCCTGCGCTCCGCCGAGGAGATGTGGCAGGCCGTGCGACGTGAGGTGCTCGCCGACGCGCTCCGGGTCAGCCCCCAGATCTCCGAAGTCGCCGTCCACGACGGTGCGGTCACGCTCACCGGGCAGTTGGAAAGCGCGCAGCGCCGCCGTCGCGTGGGTCCGACGCGCCCGCTGGACGGTGTCGTCGACGTCGTGCACGACCTCACCTACCGCTTTCGACGACAGGCACACACAGGCCACCGGACCGACCGAGCACGGAATGGCCGACGACCGGCTGCGTGGGTCATGAGCCCACGGACCCCACCCACTGTCGGCCTGCCTTGCGGCCACGGGGAGGCAAAGGCCCTCGGACATGGTCGAGATGGCCCACCGATCGGGGTCGGTCGCCCGCCCAGCCGCTGGTCCGGCTCAAAGGGGCCCGCACCCCGGCCCGCTGGGCACCGCTGCGGCGATCCAGGCGGAGATGTCCTGCGCGGCCTGCGGGTAGCGCTTGGCATAGTCGAAGACGACGAATCCCTCCATCCGGGCGCGGCGCACCAGCAGTGTCAGGTAGTTCGAGGGGCCCTTGACCGGGGTGGCGTTGTTGTACTGACTGATCGCACCGCAGACCACGACGCGCGCGTGCATCGCCAGCCGGGTCAGGGCAGCGTCGAGGATGTCGCCGCCCACGTTGTCGAAGTAGACGTCGATACCGTCGGGGGCGTGCCGGCGCAGCGCCTTCCCGACGTCGTCGGTGCGGTAGTCGATCGCCGCGTCGAATCCCAGTTCGTCGGTGAGCAACGCGCACTTCTCCGGCCCACCGTCGTGGGTGGCCATATCCGGACCGGTGAACCGCCGGCTCGTGGCGCACGGCACGAGCCGGAAGAAGAATCCGGAGTCGGTACCAGCGCCCTGCGACAAGCGTTCCGCGGACTCGTCCGTCATCACAGTCCTGGAGGGATCGAGCGGATCACCGTCGTTTTCGTGACGCATTTCTGGACCGGCCGGCAGCGCAACGCCGAACCGGACAGGCGCGAAGGGCTGTTCTGGGTATCGATGGAGAAACCGCCGCCAGACTGCCTGCACCGCCGCCATCTTCCAGATGCTCACCGACAGCCCCTCGCACAGGGCGCTGAACCGGTCCCCCAGGGAGGCGCCCAGTGAAGAGGTTCTTCGGGAAAGTCAGGCCGGCCGAGCCGGAGGTTTCCGACGCGGAGCGCGAACTCTTCGGCGGCCCGCTGCGCTACGACATGGGCTGGTCCCAACACGAGCACGCAACACTGGACTTGACCATGATGTCCGCGCTCCGGTCAATGCCTGCTCTGGTCGGTGCGACGCTGCGCATGGCGTGGGGCACGGATCGCCGGGCGCTCATCGCCGTCGGGATCAGCGAGATCGGGCAAGGCATTGCAGCTGCCGTAGGGCTGCTCGCCATCAACTCCGTCATGCACGCCCTCCTCGGCTCCGCCAGTGCCGTGGACCGACTGCACGGCATGCTGCCCGGTCTGCTCGCCGCCGCCGCGATCGCCGTCGTGAACTCGGTGCTTGCCGGATGGTCCACGTCCCGGGCGGGCCGCCTTGAACCGCTCGTCGAGCGGATCGCCACCACCCAGTACCTGGCAGCCGCCGCCTCGGTCGAACTGGAAGCCATCGACGACCCGGACTTCCGGCGGCTGATCGACATCGCGCAGTACGGCCCGGCTTCCGCCCGCCGCATGATCAGCGCCTGTGTCGCCGCGCTGAACAGCACCATCTCCCTGGTGGCCACGGCTGGCGTGCTCACCGTCCTGCATCCCGCCCTGCTGCCCATGCTGATCCTCATCGCCGCCCCACGGGGCTGGGGCGCCATGCGGGTCGCCCAGGAACGCTATGTGTCGGTGATGAGCTGGATCGAGCACCTGCGGGCCAGCCGCCTGATCGGCAACCTCCTGACCGAACGCACGGCCGCCCAGGAAGTGCGCATCCACGGCGTCGGGTCGTTCCTGCTCAGCCGGTACGAACGCATGGCCCACAGCGCCGAGGCCGAGCAGGAGCGACTGGCCTCCAGCAAGGCGGTCACCGAGTGGGTGGCCGCCGCGCTGTCCGGGGTGGCGATGGCGGCCACGTACGGAACCATGATCTGGCTGATCATGAGCGGGCGCATGAGCCTGGCGGTGGCCGGAACCGCGGTGATCGCCGTGCGTTCCGGCTCGGCGAGCCTGGGCGCTCTGGTGATGAACGTGAACCAGCTGCACGAGGAGTCCCTGTACGTTCGCGATCACGGGCGCTTCCTCACCGAAGCCGCCCAGCGCACCATCCCCGAAACAGGCCGTCCGGTCCCGAAGCACGTGGAGCAGGTCACCCTCGACCAGGTCACCTACCGCTATCCCGACCGCGAGGCCCCGGCGTTGGAGAACGTGACGCTCACGTTCCCCATGGGTTCCGTGACAGCCGTGGTAGGCGAGAACGGCTCCGGGAAGAGCACCTTGATGAAGATCCTCTCGGGCCTGCTGCTGCCCCAGACCGGGACTGTGCGGTGGGGCGAGCTGGACGTCGCCGGCCTGGAACGCTCCCAGGTCTTCGACCGCGTCGCGCTGCTCACTCAGGACTTCCAACGCTGGCCCGTGACAGCCGCGATGAACATCCGGATCGGACGCCCCGGCCACGACGCCTCCACCCAGGACCTGCAGGCATCCGTCGACCACGCCGGAGCCGGCCCCGTCGTCGCCAAACTCCCCGACGGCCTGCAGAGCCTGCTGGCCCGCATGTTCCGCGGCGCCATCGAACTCTCCGGCGGCGAGTGGCAGAAAATCGGGCTGGCCCGCACCCACTGGCGTAGCTCAACATCACAGGCGGACAGCGTCCTCATCGTGGACGAGCCCACCTCCGCCCTCGACCCCGAGGCCGAGATCGAAGCCTTCGACCGCATCCGCCACCTCGCCGCCCCGAACCGGGCCGTCGTCCTCGTCACCCACCGCATGTCCGGCGTCCGCCACGCCGACCACATCTACCTCCTCAATGCGGGACACCTCGCCGAACACGGCACGCACGACGAACTCGTCGCCCAACGCGGCCGGTACGCCGCCATGTTCGACGCGCAGGCCGCCCAGTACGCCCCCACCACAGCCGGCATCCCCAACCCCGCCGCACCCAGCCTCTCGGACCCCGCATGACCCGCTCGACCGAAAGGCCCGCCGTGACGACACCCCCCACCACCGACCTCGACGAAGCCAGTGCCCTGCGCCACCAGCTCGCCGACCAGCTCGCCGAGTCCGGCCACATCCGAACCCCCGCGGTGGACGAGGCCCTGCGCACCGTGCCCCGGCACGCGTTCGCCCCCGAAGTTCAGATCCAGAAGGCATACGCCGACGACATCGTCGCCACCCTCCACAGCGACGACGGCAGCACCATCAGCTCCATCTCCGCGCCCTGGCTGCAGGCCGACATGCTCGAAGCCGCCCGCATCCGGCCCGGCCACCGCGTCCTGGAGATCGGCTCCGGCGGCTACAACGCCGCCCTCGTCGCAGAACTCGTCGGCCCGGCCGGCAGCGTCACCACCCTGGACATCGACCCGGTCGTCACCGACCGCGCCACCGGCTTCCTCGCCCAGACCGGATACGACCACGTCCAGGTGGTCACCGCGGACGCCGAGCACTTGCCCGTCGGCATCGTGCCGGACGGCGGCTTCGACGCCATTCTGGTCACCGTCGACACCTGGGACCTGCCCTGGATCGGCGCTCTCGCCGAGGGCGGACGCCTCGTCGCGCCGCTCCGTCTGCACGGATACCACTGGTCCATCGGCTTCACCAAGCACGACGGGGTTCTGCACAGCGACGAGCCGCTCATCGTCTGCGGCTTCGTCGCCATGCGGGGCGACGGCGCCTGGGACCCGAACCGGCGCACCGTCCCCGGCACCGGCGTCCACCTGTCCTGGGAGGACGGCACCCCCATGCCGGTCGACCAGCTCGCCCCCGCCTTCACCCGCGAACCGAGCGTGGCGCACACCCACGTCACCGTCGGCGGCCAGGAACCCTTCGACGCCCTGGCCCTCTACCTGGCCGGCGCCCTGCCCGGCTTCTGCCGCCTGTCGGTCGACCCCGACGGCGACAACGGGGTCCTGAACCCGCCGCCCCAGCACTGGCCCGGCGCCGCGATCGTCCGCGGGGCCTCCCTCGCGCGGCTGGCCACTGAACGCCTGTCCGACGGAGACGACGGCAACGGCCTGTACGAGTTCGTCGTCCACGGCTACCTGGCTGCGAAGGAGATGGTCGAACAGGTCCAGCACTGGCAGCGCAACCACCGCGCCGCCCTCTGCCCGCGCATCACCATCCACCCTGTGGACGACAGCAGCCCCGCGCCCGCGACCGGGGCTGCGCACGTTTTCGTCAAAAAGCACACGCGCGTCGCGATCGGCTGGCCGACGATTCCCGGCACCGCGGCCCTGCTCACCGACGACGAGGGCCGCTACCTGCTCCACCTTCGCTCGGCGAACAAACCGATCTGGCGCCCCGGACACTGGGCCCTGCTCGGCGGCAACACCGAGAAGGGCGAGACCTGCGACGAAGCCATCGCCCGGGAACTCGACGAGGAGATCGGTCTCGTCATCCCCGACCTGACCGGTTTCGTCACTCTCGACACCCGCAACGCGGACTGCACCTTCCGTTCCTCACCTCCCGGGAACGCACCCTGCAGGCTCTTGGCCGAAGGCTGCGGCCCGGCGGCACCGTCGTGATCATCACGCCGCTCGCCGACGGCACGCCGGCCGATCGGCGTCGCATCGCGCTCGACGAGGACGAACTCACCGAGGTGCAGACCGGATGGGCAAGCACGATGCGCCACGACACCGAGGACATGGCATTCGTGATCCTGCGCGAACCGTGCCACACCGAGGGCACCCCCAAAGGCGTTCCCCCACCGTCGAAACGCAGGGCACACCGACCGGCGTCCGAAGTGCCGGGCCGACCGCGCACGCCGCACCGCGCCAGCATCATTTCCGCCTGCTCGGGCGCTACTGCGGCCCGCAGTACCTCGTCACCGGTCCCGCCTGACCTTGCCCTTCCCCCCTAGGAGTTCTCATGTCCGTCGAACAGTCACCCAACCCGGAGACCTGGACTGCCTACGGCCAGTTCCAGCTCGACCGGTCCTACCTGCCGCCCGTACCTGAACAGCTGCGATGGGGCTTCTGGGACGGTGTCGGCCCGGGCGACGACGTCCTCGGCCCGCTCACCGGACGCCGGGTCCTGGACGTCGGATCCGGAGCCGGCCACTACGCCGTCCACCTCGCCCAGACCCACGGTGCACTCGTCGACCCATTGCAGCGCGCCGAAGGACGCGCCCAGGTCGCCGACCATGTTCGGCAGGGCGACGTTCACGATCGTGACGTCGATCAGCAGTATGAACGTACCCAGGCAGACCGTCACCAGCGGCAGCCACTTGCGCATGTCGATGCCTGCGTTTCTCGCGTTGCGGCGGAGGGGGGTTCAGCATGACGGGGAGACGAACTCGGGCTGGTCGAGCAGGCGCAGCCAGCTCCCGTCCGGCTGGCGACGGACGACCTGAGCGCGGGCGCCGGCCCCGTCCTTCGGCGGGGTCGAGGTGAGGGCGATGTCGCCGCTGATCAGCGTCGGCAGCGGTTGTTCCGGCTCGAAGCGGGGACGGCTCGCCAGCACCTTTTCCCACAGCGCGCGGATCGCCTCCCGGCCCACCGTCTGGCCGCCAGGCGGGTAGGCCATCACCGCGCCCTCTTCGTAGAGTGCGGCGACCCCGGCCGCGTCACCGGCATTGGACCGTTCGACGAACAGACGGGTGATGTCTTCGGGCCGCACGGCCTTCTCGTACTCCGGCATGGATTCCTCCTGGCGTCGGGCTTCAGCGCTACCAGCGTGGCCACCTGCTCACCAGAAATCCAACAGATAGATCTAATGGGAACTAGAATCTGCAGTCATGGAACTGAAGCAACTGGAATACTTCGTCGCGGTCGCCGAAGAGCGGAACTTCACCCGGGCCGCCGAACGGGTGCACATCAGCCAGTCCGGCGTCAGCGCCCAGATCCGCCAACTGGAACGTGAACTCGGTGCCGAACTGTTCGACCGGTCGGCGCGCACCGCCACCCTTACCGTCGCGGGAAAAGCCGCGATCGAACACGCCCGCAACGCGCTCGCCGCCGCTGCGGCGGTCGGCCAGGCGGTGGGCGAGGTGACCGACCTGATCCGGGGTCGGCTCACGGTCGGGATGGTCATCGGCTGCACCGTGACGCCTCTGTTCGACGCCCTCACCGCGTTCCATCGTGCGCACCCCGGCGTGGAGATCTCGCTGCTGGAGGACAACTCCGACCGGCTCGTCGAGGGGGTGCGCGCCGGCACCATCGACCTGGCTCTCATCGGAACCGCAACCGCCACCCCCGACCGGCTGGACGCGCTGACGATCATCAGCGAGAGGCTCGTCGCGGCAGTCCCGCCCGGGCACCCCCTGGCGGAACAGCGGCGGGTCACACTGCGCGACTTGGGCGCCTACCCGATCGTGTGCATGCCCCCCGGCACCGGCCTGCGCACGGCATTCGACCAGGCATGCACCGCACAGAGCCTCCAACCCACGATCGCGCTACAGGCCGGCGCTGCGGACGCCATCGCCGACCTCGCCACCCGCGGACTCGCCGTCGCCGTCCTCAGCAACTCGATGGCCGCGCGCTACAGCGACCGTCTCACCGCCCTCACCATCGACGACGTCGAAACACCCGTCCTGCTCGCCCTGATCTGGAAGAGCGCGCACAGCCCCGCAGTCCGTGAGCTGCTCTCGCACAGCCGGCAAGCATTCCCCAAACCCGATTCAGGCAAGAAACCACCCCACCGAGGCTGAGCTGAGGGGGCTGTCCCCGCCCCTGCCCGACACCCACATGCTCATCGTTCCCCCGGATTCGATCACCCGGGGTGCCGCACACACACCCGCACATAGACCTCGGCAAGATCACAGCCGTAGACAGCGGACGTCACGGCCGGCCCTCTCCGCGAACGGTGAGGTCGTCGCGACACCAGTCGCCTTGCGTTTCCCGGACCGTTTCGCTCTTGTCCGCCGACTCGTCGGGCTGAACGAGTGATCGGCCAGGAGAGTTGAGAGGGGCACCCGTAAAGTGCGGCGGGATCCGGGTTTCGACGCGATGGTGGACCACTTCACCCTGTCCGGCGACGAGGCAGGCTGGCTACACGCCTTCCACCTGCTCGCCCGCTTCCACGCCTACCGGTCCCAGGAGTACGCCGGCCGCGGCCCCGAGGCACCGCTGGCCGTGGAAGCGGCCCAGGCCTCGGTGGTGCTCTTCGCGCTCGTGCACCGGGCGCGGCCGGGATCGGTGCCCCCGAAGTGGCGGGACGTTGCCGGTGAACTCGCCAAGGAATCCGCCGAGTTGTGGCAGTCGTACGCCGCCCTGCTCTGCGGCCAGGGCCGCGCCCATGGAGACACCGGCCTTGAGGACCGCGGGATCGCCTGGTTCCGCGGGCTCGCCGGACACCTGCCGCCGGGCGACCCGCAGCGGTCGAACGCCCTGGTCGGTCTCAGCGGCGCCTTGTACTCCCGTTACCAGCACCGGGGAAACCGGGCCGACCTCGACGAGGCCGTCGAGACGGGACTGCGTGGCGCGGACGGACGGCCGCCGCTGGACACCGGCCGCGCCACCGCACTGATCAACGTCTCCCTCGCCCTGCGCACCCGCTTCGAGCACTTCGGCCTGCCCGCCGACATCCACTGGGCCGTCGACACCGGCCGCCGGGCCCTGGCCGCGTGCCCCGCCGACGCCGCCGACCGGCCCCTCGTCCTGGGTACGCTCGGGGCCACCGTCCGGGTCCTGAACGAGCACACCGGGAACCCCGCCGAACTGGCCGAGGCCGTGTCACTGCTGCGCCGGGCGGTCGCCACCATCCCCGGCGGGCACCCCTTCCTCGCCACGCACCGCAACAACCTCGGCTGCGCCCTCGTACGGCGGTACGAGCGCGGTCCCGGTGACGGCCCGCTGCTCGACGAGGCGATCGAGCATCTGCGGCGCGGCGCCGCCCAGCCGCACCCTTGCCGGGGCACCTACCTGGCGAACCTGGGTTCCGCCCTGTTTCGCCGCTGGGCCGACGCACGCCGCCCGCGACCGGCCGACCTCCGCGAGTCGGAGCGTGTCCTCACCGAGGCCTACGGCGCCCTGGGTCCCCAGGACCCCGACCGTCACACGATCGGCCTTCTGCTCGGCGAAGTGCGTGCAGCCCTGCGACGGGCGGAGAAGTGAAACCCGCCGGTCGCGTGCGAGACGGCGGTGGTGCATCAGCCAGCCGCAGGTGCGCTCGGCAACCGAACCCGGGTGCGGTTCGCCCGAGGGCTCCCCGGCTACGCTCCGGGTGCCCACCAGGTGAGGGCCGTCCCGATGAACAGGCAGGCCAGTGCCGGCGCGACGGCACTGCGGGCGAGCGTCAGCCGGCGTACCGCCCGCATCGCGGTGGCGAGCTCGAAGCCGTCCGCCGTAGCGAGGCAGGGAAAGCCGGAGCGCCGTCAGGGCGATCGGGCGTTGCGGAAGGTGTGGTGCCAGGGGCGGCCGCAGGCGGGTGGTGGCGACGGAGGGCCCTGGGCGCTGGCGCCTCCAGGTCACGTGTCGAATGAGGACGACTGTGGCGCCTACGGTGCCCCGCGCGTCCGTGCCGAGCTGCGTGCGAGGGGACGGAGGATCAACCGCAAGCGTGTCACCCGGCTGATGCGGATCAACCACATCGTCGGCCGTCACCCAGGGGTAAGTTCACGTAATTCCCCAGGCGCTGGCCTTGAGAGGACATTACGTTGGCCAGCGTGAACTTGCTGGGGTGGAGCTATCGGTATGTGGGACCACCTGATCTGAGGGCCCTCGTTCGGCCGGAGGCTGAGGGTCGATGCATCCACTCGGCGGTGGACTTCGACGACTGGGCTGCGGATCTGGCAGCGGTGGAGCTGGCCGAGCCTTTCACGTTCGTCATCGACTCGGCGGGTGTGCTGCGGCTGGCGCCGCGCCGGAGCGAGCATGTGGTGTGTGCTGGCGGTGGCTCCGTTCTGGGTGCCGGGGAGATGAGCTTCCGCGAGGAGTCCGGGCAGTGGGTGGTCGGTGAGGTGAGTAACCAGTCGACTGGATACTGCCCGGACATCAGCTCGTGGCCGGCCGTCGCGAGGGCTCTGGACACAGCCGGGATCGGGCATCCTTCCGGCTTCACCCACGAGGTGGTGTTCCGACGCTGTCTCACCTGCGGTCAGCTGAACATCGTTCGGGAGGAGGACTTCGTCTGCGTCTTCTGTGACGAGGAACTGCCTCGGGAATGGAACGTGGACGGGGCCGGGCTCTAGCGGACCGGGGGCTTGTCGGGCTTGTCGGGCTTGTCGGTGGGGTTCTTGGGGCGCTTGTTCGGGCGGTGGCTGGGGCCGTTCATGATGACCTGGCGGCCGGCCCGGCCGGACAGCGTGTCCCGGGCGAGCATCGCCTCCCGCGGCCCCGGTGCCAGCAGGCATGCGCGCGCAGCGTCGGCCAGTGCGGCCTGCGACCCGCCGTCGTATGTCACGTTCTCTCCCCCTCTCCGAGTAGAGGCCGGTCCGGGGCGACCCCCAAGGGTGCGTCGTCGTTCTTCACGGTGTGCGGAGCGTGGTGAAGTAGCGTTGCGGAGCATCGGCGCGCGCCCCGCGCCGCGAGGGGGTGGCGGATGAGGCCGGAGGACACCCATGGGGTGGGCGACCCGGATCCCGAGGAGGCGGAAGCCGCACTGCGGCGGGCTGATGCGTTGGGCGTAGGCGGTCCCGAACTGGCGGACCGTCTGGACGCGGCGGGCTCGGCCTACCGGCGGCGCTTCTGGGACGCGGGTGATCTTCAGGACCTGCACAAGGCGGTCGGGCACTACCGGCGTGCCGCGCGCGCCGATCCCGCACGACGGGCTGTGTGGACCAACGAGACGGCCGTCGCCCTCACCGACCTCTACGACCTCACCGGCGACCTGGGCGACCTGGCCGCGGCGCGGGAGGCGGCCGAGGAGGCAACGGACGCCGCCGAGGAGGGGTCACCGCAGTGGGCGCGGTGCGCGGCCACGCTCGTGCTGTGCCTGTGGAACAGGTACGACGCGACGGGCGCGCTCGGCGACCTCGAGGCAGCGATCGAGGTCGGCACCCGGGCGCTGGGCGCCCTGCCCCGGACCGACGCGGCGTGGGCGCGGGTGTGCAGTAACGTCGGCATGCTGCACATGGACCGCTACGAACGGCTGCGGGAGGACGACGACCTGCAGGCATCGGTCCGTCTCTCGCGGGAGGCGGTGGACGCCGCCCTCGAAGACGACCCGGAGCTGGGCGGATGGTGGAACAACCTCGGCAACGCCCTGCTGACCCGCTTCGGCGCCCAGTTCCCCGATCGCGCGCTGCCCCGTCCCGGCGAGCACGTCGATCTGACGGACGTGGACGCGGCCGTCGCGGCGTACGAGACGGCGCTGCGCATCTCCCGGTGGAAGTTCGCCGGCCGGCCGACCTTCCTGGTCAACCTGGGCAACGCGCGGGTCGACCGGGCCGAGGCGCTGCGGCTGGCCGGACGGCGGGAGGAGGCGGTGGCGGCGCTGCGCGAAGCGGTGGTTCCCCTGACGGAGGCGGTGTCGCTCACCTCACGGACGGCTCCCTACCGAGCCAGTCGGCTGAACGTACTCGGCGAGGCGCGGCGGGCCCTCGCCGACGAGACGGGCGCGGCCGACGAGATCGACACGGCCCGAGCCGCGTTCCGGGAAGCGTGCGGGACCGGCTTGGACATCGCCCCGGAGATGACGGTGGGCGCCGCGGACAACTGGATCCGCTGGGCGACCCGACGGGCGGCCTGGGAGGAGGTCGGCGAGGCCGACGGCTACCTGCTGCGGGCGGCGCGGGCGCTGCATGAGGCGCAGGCCGTACGCCGGCACCGTGAGGCCTGGCTGGTCGCTTCCCACGGACTCGCCCACGAGGGGGCCTACGCGCTGGCACGGCTGGGGCGGGCGGAGGCCGCCGCCGTCCGGCTGGAGCGGGGACGAGCGGTGCTGCTGAGCGAGGAACTCGCCTTGGTCCCCGCACTGTTGGACCGTCTGCCCAGGCATTTTCAGGACCGCTACACCGCGGCCGTACGGCGGGTGCAGGAGGCGCTCAGGGACGGCGGGTGAGCGCCCGCACTCTCCGGCGGCCTCCTGATACGGCGGTTCGGGCACCGCGGCCGGGGTATTCCTCCTCCGGGCCTGTGGGGACGGCCCCGGAGGAGGGGGTGGCCCGTCGTGGACCAAGGCGTGATCTCCAGGGCGTTCACTCCGTACACGTGGCGGGCCCGGATCCGGCCGGTGCTGATCACGGCACTGCCGATCGCGCTGCCGGTCGCCGTGCTGGTCCCCGACTGGCCGCCCGCCCGGCGGGTGTGGGCGCTGACCCTGGTGTGCGGTCTGCCCCTGCTGTTGGGCCAGTGGGGGCGCAGTCGCGGGCGGCGGCTGGAGCCGGACCTGTTCGAGCGTTGGGGCGGAAAGCCGTCGGTGCAGTTGCTGCGCTGGCGCGGCCCGACCGGGCCGGCTCGGCTCGTTTTCCTGCACTCCCGCATCGAGCGGATCGCGGGGCCGCCCCTGCGGCTGCCGTCGGCCGAGGAGGAGCACGCCGATCCCGAGGGCGCCGACGCCGTGTACGAGGTGGCAGGGAGCGTGCTGCGGACCCGGGCGCGGGCGTTGCCGGGGGCGGAGCTGGTGGCGGAGGAGAACCGCGAGTACGGCTTCCGCCGCAACACGTTGGGGCTGCGGCCCTTCGCCCTTGGCGCGGCGGTCGCCGGCCTGCTCGGGGTCGTGGTGCAGGCCGTCCTGGCCTGGCCCCCGTCCGGCGCCGCCGAGGCCGCGGTGCCGGGGGCACTGGCGGCCGCCGACCTCCTGCTGCTGGCCTTCTGGGTCCGGACGGTGCGGCCCGAGTGGGTGGCGGAGGCGGCATGGACGTATGCCCGGCGCCTGGTCGAGACGGCGGAACTGCCGGGCGTGGAGCCCGGGACGGGTCCTGGCGCCGTCAGCCCGGCGTGATCGGGGGCCGCAGGGCCGTGTCGCCGTTGCAGTACAGGGCGTAGAGCAGCCCCAGCGGATTGCGGTGGGTGAAGGCGAACTCCGCGCGGGTGGCGCGTACCGCCTCGCCTATGCGTTCGCCCGCGAGGAGCCGGTCGAAGAAGGCGGTCGTCCAGGCCGCGGCGAACGGGGCGGGGGTGTCCGTCTCGGTGCCCAGCACGCCACGGGACCGTTCCAGGAAGTGCGTCAGGAAACCCGCGGTGGACAACGGTGAGGTGTAGGCGGTGCTGCACGCGTTCAGGACGATCACGGGCAGTCCCGGCAGGGCGCCGCGATGGTTGTCCTGCAGGGTGCCCAGGAGGATGTCGCCCTCGGTGCCCTCCACGGCGAGTTTGGCGTACCGGGGTCCGCCTTTGTCGGGATCCGGGGCGACGGCGTGGCAGTAGAGGTAGAGGATCCCGGCCGGTAGGCCGTCCCCGAGCAGCACTGCCAGAACGTCCTCCTTCCGGTCGTGGACGGCAAGGCGGGCAAGGCCCCGGTTGTCGTGACCTTGCCAGTACGTCACCTGGTCGCGCACAAGAGCGCGCTCGCCGCCGCGGTCGATGCTCCAGTTGAGGGCCAACTTCACGTCCAGGCCGGTCCGGGTGTCGATGACCGCCTCGGTGACGCCGACACTCGCGTCCGAGATGAGGGGCAGGCAGTCGACGTCGTGCCGCAGTCCGATGACCTGTCCGAAGTCCGCGTCCGCCATGTCCTCCACGGGGCACATCAGATGCCAGGGCAGCAGAGGTTTGTCGGTGACGAACTGCACCCTGTGCGGCTCGTCACCGGTCAGGTACTTCTGGAGAGCGCGGCCCAGCGACCGCAGTTGGGCGTCCGCCTGGTCGAAGAAGAGGTCGCGGAACATCCGGCAGCCCGACTCGGCCAGCTGCCGGGTGTGCCATGCGTACCTGTCGTGCGACAGTCCGGCAGCGGCGTCGTCGGCGAGCGGGCCCCCCTCCTCGACCAGCGCCTGCAGCGAGCGGCGGGCCTCCTGCGCGATGGTGTCGAGGTCGCGAGCGGTCTTGCGGAGGTTTGCTCGGAATCTGTGGCTGACGCCTCCGAACACCTCGATCTCGTAGCCGTCGGCCGTCTGCGACACCCGGACAAACAGGCAGCGGTCGGTGGTCCCGGGCGCGGTGTCGAGGGACCGGCCGTGAACACGAGCACGCACCTGGTGTCCGGTGACGTTCAGATGCATCCACTGCACGACGCCGTTGCCACCCAGGAACACGGCTCGCAGCACCAGGGTGCCGGCCCTGGCCGGGGTCACCCGGAACCGGGCCCGGTCGGGCGAAGGCCCCTGGCGGGGCACGGTCAGGGTCTCGCCGAGTGTCTCCACCGTGGCGTCTTCACCGATCACGGCCACCGTCAGCGTCATCGGCCATTCCTGCGGGTCTCCGAGGTGGCCCAGCGGGTCGGCGACGGTTGTCTCGCGTGCCGCGACGTCGACGGCGACGTCGAAGGCCAGGACGAACGTTCCCGGCCGGTCCGGATCGCCGTCCTCGACCTCGGCGTTGATCCACCGGCCGGACGGGTCGGTGCGGTCGGCGGCCGGTGGCAGGAAGCCCGCCCGGTGGGCCAGGCGCAGCGCCGTGCGGGAACGCCGGCCTGTATCCGCGTCGACGGCGCGATCGGTCCGGATGGCCGTGCCGACCAGGGCGGGGGCGAGGCGTTTCCTGACCTCCTCGTGGGGAAGCAGCAGCTTCAGCAGCGCCCAGGCCTGCCGCTCGTACTCCTCGCCCCCGGCCCCCGCCAGTGTCTGTATCGCCGCGAGGAGCGGGGACCGCAGCTCAGGCCACGCGTCACCGACCAGGACCGGCAGGTCGTACCAGAGGTCTGCGAGTTCGACGAGTGCCGGATCGGGGTTCACTGTGCCCTCCCTGGAATGGTCTGCGTGCGGGTGACCCGGCCGTGCGACACGGTCAGGTCCGCTCCGGGCCGGTCCGCGGGCGGGTGCTCCGCCGTGAAGCCGCGTTCGGCGGCCAGTTCGGCGCGGGCGTACTCGGCGGTGCTGGGCGACAGGTAGTTGAACCACAGCACGGGGCGCTCATACCGGTAGGCGATCCGGGCGACGGCACGCCGGTCAGGATGCCCGAAGCGGTCGCCGTTGGTGGAGAACAGCCAGTTTCGGCAGTCCAGTTGGGCGAGGAGCTGCGGGCTGAGGTTGTGGCTGCTGCCGTGGTGCGGCACTTTGCACAGGTCCACCTGGTACGGCCGCCCCCACGGGGTGCCGTCCAGCTGGCGCAGCCCGGCCCCCAGGATCTCGGCGTGCGCGTCGGCGCCGAACAGCACCCGCGAGCCGTCCTCGTGCTCGGCGAGGAAGGCGATGCTCGACCTGTTCGTCAGGGACTGGTCGGGCGTGTACGGGCGCGACGCGAGCCCCTCCCACGGCCCGCCCGCGTCACCGCCCCGAAGGACGTCGGGGGCCGTTCCCGGTTCGGGGGTGTGCCGTTGCCGTTCGGTTTTCGCCACCTCAAGGGTCCACACGCGACTCAGCCGCCTGAGCGTCCGCCACAGCGGGGACAGCAAGGTCAGCCGCAGGCCCGGCAGGTCGGTCCGGGGCAGTTCCCCGCTCAGGGGAACTGCGGCGGCACGGCCCTCGAACCGCTTGTTCCAGGTCCGGTCGCGCAGTAGCCGGGACAGGCTGTCGGCCTGGTCGAGGCTGAGCACGTCACCGAGGAGCTGCTGGTCGCCGTTGAACCACACGTCGTGCGCGGTGAAGCCCTTCGGCGGTTCACGGAAGAGGGGGATGAGACCTCCGATGTGGTCGGCGTCGAGATGCGTGCAGACGACCAGGTCGAAGACGCGCTCACCCAACGGCTCGCGCCGGAAACGGGCGGCAAGTCCTTCGGGCAGCGTGTCACCGGGGCCGACGCGACCGCCGTCGATGAGCATGCGGCGGGTGCGGCCCGCGTGATCCCACTCCACCCAGAGGCAGTCGCCCTCTCGGGCGGGAAGTGCTTCGATCCTGATCACGGTCGGCCCGTCACGCCCCGAAGTAGCCGAAGCCTGCCCAGGAGTGCAGGTCGTCGAAAGCCCGGCCATCCTCTTCCTGGTACGCCAGGATCAGCATGAGCCCCTCGGTCTCCTCGTCGTTCGCAAGCCAGGGCTCGCCCGCCTCCAGGGCTTGCCGGAGAAAGGCGTACCGCTCACCGCTCGGCACGTCACGCAGCCAGACCTGGGCGTCGCGCAGCGCGGTGGCCGGGTGTTGTCCCTCGGTGCGCCACCGCCGGTAGAAGTCGACCATGAGGAGCGAGGTCGGCATGTCAGGCAGCGACCACATGGCCGCGGCGACCCCGGCCACCCCCGCCTGGAGCAATCCACTGGGCAGCGACACGACCTCGTCGGGCAGCACGGTGCCCGGCAGGTAGGAGTCACAGGCGGACAGTACGGCCAGCCTGAGCCGCAGGCGCATCGCCATCAGGTCGCGCAGGCTGAGGACGTCCTCCCCGGCCAGCAGCAGGCGGCTGTCGAGCGGGCTGAGGAGGTCGGCCCGCCCGTGGCAGGCGAAGTGGACGGCGTCGGCGCCGGAGAGGGCATCGCGGACGGCCGCCGCGTGCGCCGCGGGTCCGCGCAGCACGGTGGCCCGGTCCCCGAACGCCGCCGCGGCGGCACGCGCCTCCAGCTCAGCCGAGTGCAGCACGGCGCGTCCGTCCTTCCCTGGCGGATCCACGACAACAGCCAGCCGCTCGACGGAGCCGGCCGCGAGCGCGCGGGCCGAGGTCAGAGAACGGGCGTTCGGCACGTAGCTGACGACGAGGTCGTCGAGGACGTACCGGCGTCCGGTGGGCGCGGCCGGGTCCTCGGTCCAAGCGGCGTGCAGGGGCAGCAGCCCGAGCAGGCCGCCCGCAACCAGCACGACGCGACGGTGTTCCCGCAGGGCCTCGCAGACCGGGCCCATCAGGTCGTCCCACAGCCACTTGGTGGTCGACTCCAGCGACGTCTCCCAGCGCGCCAGCCGTCCGGTGCGGTCGGCCGCGTACGCCCGGTGCGCCTCGTCGTGGTCACCGGCGCGCGTACGCACCGCCTCCGCCGTCAGGCTGGGCAGATCCACGGCGGTCACCTCGTCGTCGTGCACGACCAGGGCCACTCCGCCGTACTCGGCCGCCGAGAGGTACACCAGCGGCTGCTCGTCGGCGGCGCGGTGGACGTCCTCCTGCGTCGGTTCGGGCAGGAAGTCCTCGAACCCCGGCAATCCCTGGATCTCCTGCACCACGGCGTCGAGTTCGCGCCGCGCCGCGCGGATCTCCTCGAAACGGTCCACCCCGTCACCCCCGGCACCGCCGGCTCCTTCGCCGATGCGGTGATACTCAGCGTAGTTGAACGCTCATGCCGAAGAGATGAGTTGACCCGCGGGGACAGGAATCCCCGTGCCCGACGAACCCGCCGAGGCGGCGGACCAGGCCCGTGACCCGTACGCCGCATCCGGCGAGGAGCCGGCGGCGCTCGAAGCGGCGACGCCGCGGAGGGAGTCGGTACGGGCCTACAACTACCGCAGCATCGCCATGAGTTGGCGAAGCCCTGCTCGACCGGCAAGCCAGGCCACGAACTCGTGGGTGCCACCCGCGGAGTCGCGCCGGACGAGTGCCTGCCGCCCGCACCGGTACTTCTCGGGCGGTTGGGCGAGGTCGAGGCGGGCGGCTTCCATATGGTCGGCGGCGGTGCTCGAACGCGATCCCGGGCCTGAGCGGAGCGGCAACGGGCGACGCGATGGAGAGCGCGCTGCAGGACACCCCTCCGCGAGCTGCCGCCCGCGAGGCGCCCCGGTGGACGCCGCGTCGCCATGGTCGGCATCATCCACGTGCTGTGCAAGGGCCACCCGGTCTTCGACCAGTACGTGGGCGGCGCCACACCGGCGGGGAAGAGCCAGAACCCCGTCCAGTACGTCGACTCCCCCATCGACCGGACCCTCTGCGCCTGCGGATGCGGCAACCAGACACCCGCCGGCCGCCACTTCATCGCCGGACACGACCAGAAGGCGATCCATGAACGGATCGCCAAGTAGGCGGTGTCGTCCCCTTCCTCGAATGGTTCGACAACACCTGGACCGAGAACAACCACTGCCCCCCTCCGACTGCCGCCGGGGGCAACGCCGGCTGCCCCTGCGATACGCCCACGGGATACAGCAGGCGCAGGACAGAGCTCCGAGCGCTGAGCAGCAGCCCGTCCGTGAAGGCATCCCGCCGGACACCGGAGAGCGATCCTCCCGAAGCGAGATTCCAGGAGTTCTGCGCGTAACGCGTGACGGATCGTGCGGCCGAGGTCGTGGTGAATCCGTGCCTCGCTTGGGCTCCACCGATGAGTTCCTGCGGGCTGTCGGGTCAGTACGGACATGACTGCTGAGAACAAGCCGCCGGTCGTCTCCCGCCGGGAGTGGCTGGCCGCCATCGACACCCTGCGCGCCCGGGAAAAGGCGCACACCCGCGAGGGCGACGCGATCGCTGCCGCACGGCGTCGGCTGCCCATGACCGAGGTGGACCCATCGACTCCGCTCGCGGGAGGCGACGGAGCCGTCCCCCTGATCGACATCTTCGAGGGCCGCACCCAGCTGTTCGTGTCGTATCACATGTGGCACGACGGCCACACCGCCGCCGACCAGTGCGAGGGCTGCACCTTCTTCACCGGCCAGGTCCGCGAACTGTCCTATCTGCACCAGCGTGATGTCACCTTCGCCGTCTTCTGCCAGGGCCCCGTCGAGGAGTCCAACCGCTACCGCCGCTTCATGGGCTGGGACATGCCCTGGTATTCCGTACCCGCCGAGTCGCACGAACGGCTCCTCGCTGGCCGCTACTTCGGGATGAAGGCGTGCTACCTCCGAGATGGGGACCGCGTCCACGAGACGTACTGGACCACCGGCCGCGGTGTCGAACCCATGTCGCCGTCCTACGGCATCCTCGACATGACCGTCTACGGGCGGCAGGAGCCCTGGGAAGACTCCCCGTCCGGCTGGCCGCAGCCGTACAAGACCGACGGCCAGCAGTTCCGCAAGGACGGACGGCCGACCGCGCAATGGGCACGGATCGCCGCCGGCCACAACGACGACCTCGACAGCGGACAGCGCAGCACGACCGCAGGCGGCTCGGGCTGTTGCTCGTAAACCCGCTTCCGACGGGCGTCATTTGGCGGCGCGGTCGGGGCCCTGCGTGACCTGTGAACCACCCGCCCAATGACGCGCGGAACGTCTGGACTCGCGCTTGGTCGAGGTCAGGGCGGTGATCAAGAAGAAGAAGAAGCGGTCCGTGATGATCGAGGTGTCTGACGTCATCAACACGGACGCTTCCCCATGCCGTCATCACTGATCACTCTCCTGACCCGCCACCGCAACCATGATGCGGGCACCACTCTCGATGTCGGCCAGGTCGTGGACCTGGCCGAAGTCCTGGACGTTCCGCCGGATCCCCGCCGCCGCCAGGGCCACCGCTACCGCCTCGGCGCCCTGCTCGCCTTGTGCACGATCGCCGTACTCGCCGGCGCCACCTCACTGGTCGCGGTAGCGCGGCAAGCCGCCTACCTGCCCGAGGAGATCCGTGACCGGCTGGGTCTCCGGGCCGCCCCGCGGGCGACGATCCTCGGCCGGGTCCTGGCCCGCCTCGACGGCGACACCGTCGACGCCGCGATCGGTGCCTGGCTCGCCCCGCACTGCACCAGCTCCGGCGAGAGTGACGACCTGTGCGCCGTCGCGGTCGACGGCAAGACCCTGCGCGGCTCGCGCACCGCCACCCGGCGGGCCGTGCACCTCGTCGCCGCCGTCACCCACGGCGAACGCGTCGCGCTGAACCAGCGCCAGGTCCCCGGCAAGAAGGACGAGATCACCGCGTTCGTACCGCTGCTGGCCCCTCTCGACCTGGCCGCGTCACCGGCCATTACCGGCCATTACCGGCGACAAGCCGCTGTCCCCTGAAAGGTGCTCTTGATCGTTCGCCGGGCGATCAGGTTGCCGACCAGGACGGGCGCATCTGGCGGTTCGACGCAGCCTGGGACTGGCACAGTCGCGCCCAACAACATCAACGACATCCGCCTCAAGCTCAAGCGGCTGAGCGACCGCGTGATCCTGGCCGAGACCGAGTAGGGTCTGTTCACCCAGCCCCGACCACAGCCGACCGGCACCACCACGATCCGCACACACAGAGTGAGTAATCGGGCATCAAGTCTCATACCGGCCTCTGACGGTCTCACCTGGCGCAGGCGGCCGTGTCTCTCGGCTTCTGTACCTCTTCGACGCAGACCGTGGCTCGCCTCGGCAGCGCCGCCATCGGATTTGAAGAGTACTCACTGCCGGGCAGATCGTTTTCCAGCCGTCCGACATCAGCCCTGGAACGCCGTTGACGGAGGATTGAGTGGCGTGGATGATCCGTTGGAACCGCATTGGAGCTCGTGACGCGCGCCCGGCCAATAGCGAAATCCGACAGGAGTTTTCATGCTCAATGAGTTCGGTTACCACGTGGGGCAGTGGGACATCTCCCGTTTCCGGGAGCGTCCGCCGCAGGACTCTTTCACGGTCTTCGATCTCGAATGGCATCTGCTCCCCGACGTGTGGCCGGGAAACGCGATCGCCACGAAACTCTTCACGTCCTGGCTGCCGTACGAAGAGATCGACAGCTTCCTCGAAGTCGGCTGCGGTGCCGGCGTGACAGCCGTCATCGCGGCGATGCGGGGCTGCTCACAGGTCTGTGCCCTCGACATCAATCCGGCGGCGGCCGACACGGCCAGGCTGAACGCAATGCGGCACGGTGTGGGCGACAAGGTCACCGCACTGACCAGCGACCTGTTCTCGGAGCTGGACAAGGACACCACGTTCGACCTGATCTACTGGAATTCACCCTTCGTCGAGGCGCCGGCCGGGCACGACTACCGAAGTCAGATCGACTACGCGGCCTTCGATTCCGACTACAAGGTGCATGGCGCGTTCTTCGCCGGCCTCGAACAGCACATGTCCAAGACCACGCGCGTCTTCCTGGGCTTCAGTGAGACCCTCGGAAATCCGCAGCGCCTTCACGAACTCGCTGCGGAGTCGGGGTTCACGGCTTCCGTGTACCGCAAGGAGGAGATCGCCCTCCCGGCGGACTACGCGGGGCCTCGCACCAGCGACGGCGAGGGCGAGGGCCCGACGTCCTTCGTCTACGTGCTCTACGAGTTCCGGCGCACCGCTCCCAACGCCTGAACGCACCCCTCGTCGCGCAGACCCGTCGCCGTTTCGCCCAGGCTCAGGCCCGGACCCCCCAGTCTCAGCTGCGGTTCGGTGGTGCCTGCGGCGAGGATCGTACGGAACTGTTCGACGATCTCCCGCGCTGTCGCCGCCTCGAAGAGGTCGGTGTTGTATTCGAGGCGCCCCGAGAACCCCGTGTCCGAGCGGGTGAGGGTCAGGGAGAGGTCGACTTTGGCCGTCGCCGTGTCGCCGAACTCCCCACGCACCGCGCAGCCGGACAGCGTGAGGCCACGCCCCGTGTCCTTCTTGGAAGCTGACTCCTGATAGCCCAGCATGAGTTGGAAGACGGGATTGAAGCCCGGGGCACGGACGGGTTTCAACTCTTCCACGAGCAGGTCGAACGGCACTGCTTGGTGAGCCATCGCGCGGCGGCTCTCGTCACGCGCCCGCTGCACGAGCTCCTCAAAAGTAGGCTGCCCCGACGTGTCGATGCGGTGGACGAGCATGTTCACAAACATGCCGATCATCCGGTAGTGGCTTTCGCGCTGCCGGGACGTGACCGGTACCCCGATTACCACATCAGCACCGCCGCCGCGCATCCTCACGAGAGCCGCGTACGTCGCGAGCAGCACGGCGAACGGCGTCGCCCGGCACGCCTTGGCGAGGGTCACTGTCCGGTCGGTCACTGCCGGTTCGACAGTGAAGCGCACATGTCCGCCGATCACCCCCAGGATGGTCGGGCGCTCGCGGTCGGCGGGGAGGGTCGCAGGGGCTGGGAGTCCAGCGAGGTGGCTGCGCCAGTGCTCGACCATCTGCCCGGTCCTCATCCGTATCCGCCGGCTTGCCTGCCAGGCGGCGAAGTCGGCGTACTGCTCATCGAGGGGCCGAAGTCCTGATGGCTCGCGTTGTACCGCCGCCCGGTAGCAGACGGAGAGTTCGTGCTCCAGGATCTGTAGTGACTCTCCGTCGCAGGCGATGTGATGAACAGTCAGGCACAATAGATGCCGGTTGAGTGCGGTGCGTAGGAGCAACGCTCTGATGACCGGTCCTACCGCCAGGTCGAACGGTCGCCTGCCCTCCGCGTCAGCGTGGCGGTGTGCCTCGGCATCTGGGTCCGCGTGCCCCGAGACGTCCACGACGGGAACGTTCACCGCCTCGGCGGGACGGACGACCTGAAGCACGGCGCCCGCCCGCACTCGATAGACGGTCCGTAGTACCTCGTGTCTACGGACCACCTTGCTCAGGGCGCGGTCGAGTGCCGCGACGTCCAGGTCGCCGTCGACGTGATAGATCAGGGGGATGGTGTAAACGGTCGATCCCGGGCGGAAGCGATCGAGTATCCACATCTTCCGCTGGGCGTGGGAGATCTCGCGGTCATCGCTCATGGGACACCTCGGCAGCCAGCCTGAGCACGGTCGGGTCATACAGGAAGGCCCCGAGGTCCACATCCGCTTCGAAGGTGTCGTTGACCTGGGAAACCAGCCGCATGGCGAGCAATGAGTGCCCGCCGAGTGCGAAGAAGTCATCTCTCAGGCCGACGGAAGCGAGGCCCAGGATGTCGGCGGTGATGGCCGCGAGACGGCGTTCGCGGTCGGTGAGGGGGGCTTCGGCAGCGGCGTTGGGAGCGGGCACCGGCAGTGCCTGGAGGGCGAGGCGGTCGATCTTTCCGGCGGTTGTCAGGGGAAGCTGGGAAGAAGCGAGGAATGCGGCCGGGAGCATCCACTCGGGCAGTATGCCCGCGAGGAACTCACGCAGTCCGTCGGGGACACCGTCGGCAGCGGTGGGAACCACGTGGGCCACCAGGCGCCGGTCGCCGGTGGACTCATCAACGGTGACCGCCGCCTGCCGGATGCCGGGGTGGGTGGTGAGGACGGCTTCCACCTCACCGGGCTCGACGCGATAGCCGCGGATCTTGACCTGGTTGTCAGCGCGGCCGACGAAGTCGAGGGTGCCGTCGGCACGGATGCTGACCAAGTCGCCGGTTCGGTACATCAAAGATCGGTCCTCGTCGGCGAACGGATCGGGCAGGAAGCGCTCCCGGGTCTCGTCGGGACGCCCTGCGTAGCCTCTGCCGACTCCGGGGCCGCCGATGAAGAGTTCACCGGTGGTGCCGTTGGCCACCGGTTCGAGGTCCTTGTCGAGGACGTAGCAGGAGGTATTCGCGACGGGTTCACCGATGGGCACGGTTGTCGCGTCGGCGGGAACGGTGTTGATCGGCCCGCACACCGCGAAGACGGTCGTCTCGGTGGGGCCGTAGACGTTAACGAAGCGCCCGGGCCGGTCGGCGGGTGCGCCGGAGGTGAGTTGGCGCGCCCGGGCGACATTGAGCACGTCGCCGCCCACAAGGAGGTTGCGCAGCCCCCCGAAGCTGTCGGGCTGGTCCGCCATCACTTCGGAGAACAGGGCCGAGGTGAGTAACAGGGTGGTGACGTGGTGCGTGTCGAGGGCCAGCTTCAGCCTGCCGGGGGCGAGAACTACTTCCCGGGGGATGACGACCAGGGTGGCACCGTTGAGGAGGGCGCCCCAAACCTCGAAGGTGAAGGCGTCGAAAGACGGGTCGGCCACCTGTGCGATCCGCTCGTCGGGGTCGAGCACCGCCATGCCACTGCCGTGGGTGAGCCACAGCACGGACCGGTGTTCGATCATCACTCCCTTGGGCCTGCCGGTGGACCCCGAGGTGAACAGGACATATGCGAGGGAGCGCGGCCCGGACACCCGTTTGACGCCGCCCGTGTCCCTGGCGACCGCCGCCCGGACGTCCTGCGCACGCACGACGACGCTCGCGCCCGCGTCGGCCAGCATGGCCTCCTGACGGCTGCGTGGATACCCGGGGTGGACGGGGACGTAGGCGCCCCCGGCCTTCAGGACGGCGAGGAGAGCAACGATCATTTCGTGGCCGCTGTCGAGGAGAACGCCCACCCGGGTCTCTTCACGGACGCCCTGCTCGTGCAGCATGTGAGCGAGCCGGTCGGAGCGCCGGTCGAGTTCCATGTAGGTGAGAGAGTGCGCGCCGTCCACGACCGCGACCTTGTCGGGGCGGGCCCGCGTCTGTTCGGCGAAGCGTTCGGGGATGGTCGACTCGGTGGGATAGGGGGTCGCGGCGCCACGCAGCAGGCCCATGTCAGCTCCTCCATTTACCGGTTCAGGTGGTGGCTCCGGGCTCGGTTGGCCGGGGCGGGGTGCGGGGCGTCCGGGCATGCGCGGCCCGATCGGCAAGGGCCCGCAGCGCCTGCCGGTCGGCCTTGCCGTTGCCATTGAGCGGCAGGGCCGCCAGGTGTAGGAAGCGGCGCGGCACCAGATGGACGGGGAGCCAGGCGCGCAGGGCGCGGACCAGGTCGTGCGGCGATACGGCTTCCCCGGTGTAGCAGGCGACCAACTCGGCGATGTCACCTCGGCGTACAGCGCTCACAACAGCGTCGTGGATCTGGGGCAGGCGCCGCAGGGCCGCCTCCACATCGCCTGGTTCTACGCGCAGACCGCGGACCTTCACCTGGTCGTCGAGGCGTCCCAGGTGGACGAATTGACCGCCCTCAAGGCCGACCCGGTCGCCAGTGCGGAAGAAGTGTTCGGGCTCCGGGCGTCCGCCGTCGACAGGGCCGAGGAAGCGTCCGGAATCATCGCGAGGGTCCACGTAGCCGTCGAAGCGCTGGGGTCCGCGTACACACAACTCAGAGGTGTCCACATCGCGCAGTGCCTCAAGGTGGTCGAAGACCTGGCCGATGGGGACGGTGCCGTTGGAGGTACGGGGCCAGTGCGCGGGGTCGCGGGGCAGCCGGTAGGCAGCGCAGGCGATGGCGGCTTCGCTCGGTCCATAGGCGTTGTCGATAAGGGAGTGGGGGGCGACGGCGTGCCAGACGCGTGCCTGGTCGAGGGTGAACTGCTCGCCACCGAAGACGCTGTAACGCAGGGCCGTGACCGGTCCGGACCGGGTGGCCTCGGTGGTCGGCCCGACGGGCAGCCGGCCGAGCTCGATGCTGACGGAGATGGCGGAGGGCACGGAGAACCAGTGGGTCAGGGCCCGTCCCGCCGCGTAGTCGACGGGGCTGAACATCTCGCCGCGGTCGGGCACTACCAGGACGGCGCCGCCGCCCCAGGTGACGAAGAGGTCGTAGACGGATGGGTCGAAGGTCAGATCGAAGGTGTGAGACATACGACATCCCGGTGCGACCCCGTACCGGGTGATGCACTCGCGGACGAACGGCAGGACGTGTCGGTGTCGCAGCGGCATGCCCTTGGGGCGTCCGGTGGTACCGGAGGTGAACAGAACATACGCGGTCGCGTCGGGGTCCGGACGATATGGCGGCAGCGTGCCGTTCGGTGCGGCGCCGAGGACGTCGTCGTCAGCGAGAGTGAGGACCGGAAGACCGCTTGCCCACGCGTGGTCCCTGCCGCGGATGGCGGCGTCGGCCACGACGACGTCCACGGCGGCCTGTGCCCGTATTCGGGCGAGCCGGTCGTCGGGATGCTCGGGGTTGAGGGGCACGACAGCTGCGCCGAGCCGGAGCGCGGCCAGATAGCCGGCGAAGGCGACCGTGCTGCGCCTGGCCAGCAGCCCGACGCGCGCGGCGGCCGGCCGCACTTCTCTGATCCGCTGCGCGACGACGTCGGCGGCTTGTCCCAGCTCGCGGTAGGTGAGGCTACGCTCGGGCAGCTCGACGGCCGGTGCGTCCGGCCTGCGCTCGGCGGTGTCGGCGAACACCTCGTACAGGGTGCTGCTCACTGGTCGTCCGAGAGGAGCTCCGCCTGGGCACGCACGGTTGGATGTTGGAAGAGGTCCACGACGGGTAGGGGGCGCCTGATGTCGTCCCCGAGTCGTTCGGAGAGCATCACCAGGAGCAGCGAGTTGCCGCCGGCGTCGAAGAAACCCACGTCGATCGGTACGTCGGCGGGGTCGACCGCCAGGGTCTCGGCCCAGGCGTCGCGCACCGCGCGCAGGGCGTCGTCCTCCGTCATCGTTCCCCCTGTGCGGCTATCAAGGCGGTGAGGCACTGGTGCGGGTCGGCGGCCACGGCGGCCAGGAAGTCTTCGTAGCGTCGGGCCGCCCGCACGATGGTCTCGGCGTCGAACAGTTCCTGGTCGTACTCCCAGACGAGCTCGATGTCCCTCTCGGTATTCTCGCCCTTGCCGATCGACTGCTCGGCTCGGGGGATCGCGACGACGCTAAGGTCGAACTTGGCGCTGCCGTTGGTGACGCCGACGGTCACCGCGACGTCGAGTCCCGGCATCCGCACGGCGCCCAGTGGCGAGTCGTGGAAGGCGAACGCGACCTCGGACAGGGGCTGTCGGCCCGGGATGCGGGGCGGACGTAGCGCGGTGACCACCTGGTCGAAGGGGAGTTCCTGGTGCTGGACCGCGCCGAGCGTGGTCGCGCGAACGCGTGTGAGAAGGTTCTGGAACGTGGGAGCGTCGCGCAGGTCCGCGCGGAGCACGACGGTGTTCACGAGCATGCCGAGAAGGCTTTCCGTCTCGGGGCGGCTGCGGCCCGCGATGCCGGTCACGAGATGGAAGTCGTCCTCGCCGGACCATGCGTGCAGCAGGACCTGGAAAGCAGCGAGCATCACCGTGAACAGGGAGACGCGTTCGCGCCGGGCAAGGCCACGGATCTGGTCCGCAACACGGGCCGGGACGGTGACGCGGAGGGTGTCGCCGATGAACCGGCGACGCGCGCTGCGCGGCCGGTCGGTAGGCAGATCGAAATAGGGTGATACACCGTCGAGTTGGTGCGTCCAATATGCCAACTGCCGCTCGGCGGCGGCCGACTGAAGCCATTCGCGCTGCCAGACGGCGTAGTCGGCGAACTGAATCGCGGGTTCGGGCAGTGGTGACGGCAGGCCCTGTGCGTAGGCCCCGTACAGGGAGCAGAGTTCCTCGACGAAGACGTTGAAGCCCCAGCCATCGTGGATCAGGTGGTGTTCGAGGTGGAGCAGGACATGCCGGTCGGGCCCAGTTCGCAGTAGCCGCCAGTTGACCAGCGGAAGCCGGTCGAAGGGGATATCGACGCGGACGGCCTCGCGCAGCGCCGCGCGGGCAGCCTTCTCGGGATCGGCAGCGTCGCGCAGGTCATGGACGGGCAGCTCGACGGGGAACGGCGGATGGACGACTTGCTGCGGCCCCTCACGGCTGTCCGCGAAGGTCGTGCGGTACACCTCGTGGCGCCTGACCACCTCGGTGAGTGCTTCGGCGAGGGCGGTTGTGTCGAGCGCTCCCGTCAGTTCGAGGGTTGCCTGGAACTGATAGGCGCGCATACCCCGATTGAGGTGCAGCAGGAACCACAGTCGCTCCTGCGAGCACGAAAGAGGAATGGAATCCGGCCGGGGGCCGACGCGGAACGCGGGCGCTGTTCTGCTGGTGCGGATGTTCCGACCGCTCACTGTGCGTACCCCTTCTGCTTCCGGCGGCGCGATGTGTTTCACTCCCATCGCACAGCACTCCAGTCGATCTCGACTCCGGCGGCCCACAAGCGGCTTGCCGCGCCGAGCAGCAGTTCACGATCGGTACGGCTCTCGAGCCGGCCCGGCATCGTCTGTACCACCCGGGCGGCGGCGTCCGCGGGGCGCCCCGGATGGGCGAGCGCGAAGCGGGAGAGCGCCTGGCCCGGGCCTAGTTCGATCAGCATCGGATCGGGCAGCCGCCAGATCTCCGTCAGTTGGCCGGAGAACCGGATGGTGCGGCTCAGTTGCCGAGCCCAGTAGCCGGGATCGGTCGCTTCGTCGTCGCGCAGCCAGGTGCCGGTGACGCTGGAGAGTAGAGGCAAGCGGGGGGCTGCGATCGCCATCGTCGCGAGGAGGGCTTCGAGGGGCTCGGCCAGTGGCAGGGTCATCCTGGAGTGGAAGGCATGGGTCGTCGCGAGGCGGCGGCAGGCAACGCCGTGTGCGGTGAGGATCCGCGCGCTCTCCTGGACGGCCTCGACGGGGCCGGAGAGCACGGTCTGTTCGGGGCTGTTGAGAGCGGCGATCGACACGCTGGGTGTGAGGTGCGGGGCGACTGCGTCGGCTCCGGCCGCGACGGCGAGCATCGCGCCCTGCGGCAACGCCTCCATGAGCCGGGCGCGGCTTGCGACCAGGCGCAACGCGTCCTGAAGGGAGAACACCCCGGCGACGCAGGAGGCGACGTACTCACCGACGCTGTACCCGGCCAGCGCGGTTGGCTCGGCTCCGAGGTCCGACAATGCCCTCGACAGCGCGTACTGCGTGGCGAATAGCAGCGGCTGGGCGACGACCGTGCGATGGATCTCCTGGGGATTCTCGCGCTGCTCGAAGAGGGCCGCGAGGTCGGGACGTACGCCGGCGGCCGCCGTGTCGGCTTCCGGTGGGAAGAGCACGGGGCGCAGGTCGAGGTCGTGGTCGGTGGCGAGCAGACGCAAGCAGCCGTCGAGTTCGCGGCGGAAGGCGGGCACACACCGGTACAGGCCGGCGCCCAGGCCCGGATAGTGGTCGCCGACCCCGGAGCACAGGAAGACGCGGGAAGCACAGACTCCGGGCCCCGCGGTGAAGACGCGGCGGGGGTCGCGCCGACGCAGCCACCGTGCCGCGTCGGCCGCCGAGGTGGCGACGAGCACGCGGCGTATGGTTCCTGCGGGCGCCGTGGCCTCGGGGAGGGCAGATGCCGGGGCAGCGGCGCCGTCGCCCAGAGAAAGCAGCTGGTTGGCGAGCGCGTCGCTGGCTTGTTCAAGAGCGTCCCGTGTCGGTGCGCTGAGTGTCAGCAGTCGAAGTGGTCCGCTCATCGGTCCACCGCCGCGCGCACGTGGGCAGGCCAGCGTGCGGGGCCTACGCCGTGCCGGCAGAGGAAGGCGTAGGCGAGGCGTTCGAGGCCGAACCCGGCACAGCCGGTGAACACGGGCCGTTCGCCGTCGACGCAGATGCCGAACGACTTCCCGAAGAACTGCTCGTGGTAGTTGAAAGAGGCGACGGCCACATCCCGCTCGTCGTCCAGGGGCAGCCGGAGCTCGTACTTCATCTCCAGGAGTCGCTGGGACCAGGCGCGGTCGGCTGCGGCCCTGTTGAGGAAGAACAGGTCGCCGGCGACCTCGCACCGGCCACCGAGTCCTAGCGACTCTGTGAAGGCGAAGGCGCGTTCCATCAGCCGGGAGCGGGAGGTGAGGACGAATTCTGGACTGCCGAGGAAGACGATCTCGCGGATGGTGAAATCCCAGAGCCGTTCGAGGGAGCGACGGTAGCGGGACTCGTACCGGAACACCTTGCCACGCGAGGTCACCACCGTGTTCGGAGCGGGAGGTGGACCGTCGGCGTACTGGTGATAGGTGTGGAAGCACATGGTGGGCGGCAGGACGTGGTCGGTGTCGCCTGTGTGAGCGCGCAAGGCAGCGACGAGATTGCCGTCCTCCTCCCCGACACTCCCGGCCAGCGTGTGCAGGAACGCGTCGTAGGAGTCGACGTCGCCGTGCAACCGCGAGACCAGCATCAGTACTTGCGGAAAGGACTCGAAGTAGCCGGTGCGGCGCAGCGCGGGGGCGGGCATCAGGGTCGGGTAACGGAACTCTTGGGCTGCGAATTCGTCGAGAACGAGGGCGCGTATCTCGGCGTCGAGGTAATCCATGAGGGACAGGACGGGTTCGCCGAGCGCGATCTGCCCCTCGCCCAGCTCCGCGGCGATGCCTCGCGTCAGGAGTTCGGGGAAGACGTCCCGGACCGCACCCTCCTCCGCTGAGCGCCAGACCACCTTTGGCACGACCTGACGTTGACTCAGGACATCGTTGCGGACGACCAGGCGCAGCTTGCGGGTAAGCGCATCGAGATCGGTCGCCTCCGCGTCCTGTGTGGTGACGTCGACTGCAGTGACCGTGTCCCCGGTACGGATCAGGGTGAAGTCGGTGATCCGGTCGGAGATGAAGTAGATCCGCTTCGCCAATTCATCGGCGAGCGCGGCGGGCACCAACGCGTCGAGCGCTATCAAGGTCATCGCGGCCCTCCGGTCGACAATGCGCCGCGCACACCTATGAGTTCGCCGAGGATGCCGCGTTGCACGGCATTGGTCCCGGCGTAGATGGGCCCCGCGAGCGCGTCGCGTAGCTCCCGCTCGAAGCCCTCATCGGTCAGGTAGCCGCGGGCGCCGTGTACCTCGACGGCCGCCATGGCGGCTTGCACCAGGCTCTCGCTGACGAAGATCTTGGCCATGGTGGCTTCCAGAAGCGCGAGCCTGCCCTCACGCTTCAGCCAGCCGACCCGGTAGAGGAGCATCCGGGCCAGTTCGAGACGGATCTTCATGTCGGCGATCTGATGGGAGACGGCCTGGAAGTTTCCGATCGAACGTCCGAACTGCTCACGCGAGTTGGCGTGCCGCACGGACGCGTCGAGGAGTCGCTCCATGGCGCCGACCTGCGGCGCGAACATGAAGGAACGCTCCCACTCGATGGACGAAGTGAAGACGCCGTAGCCGCCGCCCTCCCGGCCGAGGACATTGGCGGCGGGCACCGGTGTCCCGTCGAACTCGATCACGCCCATGGGGGCGGATCGCAGGCCCATCTTCGACAGTTCGGCCTTCTTCATGAAGCCGGGCATGTCTGCGGTGACGACGAACGCGGTGAGCTGGTTCTGTTTTCTGCCCTCATCGCCGGTGCGGGCGAGGACGACGAAGACGTCGGCCACCGGTCCGTTGCTAATGAAGCATTTGGTGCCGTCAAGCCGGTACACGTCGCCATCGCGGCGCGCCGCGGTCGTCATGCCCAGCAGGTCGGAGCCGGCATCGGGTTCGGAAAGGGCCTGTGCGCCTATGAAAGTCCCGGCGCACAAGGATGGCAGGTACGCGCGCTTCACCTCGTCGCTGCCGTGGAGCATCAGATGAATGGTGCAGGCCCACAGGTGGTTGTTGACGGCGAAGACGAGGCCGTTGTCCCGGCATCCGTAGCCGAGTGCCTCCAGCGCGATCATCGTCGTCAGCGGGTCGAGGCCGCCGCCGCCGTACTCTTCGGGCACGGGCCAGCCGAGCACACCGAACGAGGCGCACCGCTCCCAGTCGGCCCGTGGGAAGTGGGCATCGCGGTCGTCGGCCAGGGTGTCCTTGCCAAGCTCCCGATCGGCGAAGGCGATGACGTCCTGACGCAACTTGCGCTGCTCGGAGCCTAGTTCGAAGTCCATGCCCCACCTCCGTAGGGAGCGCGTTTGCCCTGCACGAAGGCCGCGACGGCATCGACCGACGAGAAGTTCGCGAAGTCGAGGTCTTCGCCACCCACCACCAAGTCGAAGGTCTGCTCGACCCACAGGACGAGTTGGACGGCGAAGAGTGAAGTCACGTATCCGCTCGCGAAGAGGTCCACGTCGTCGTCCACGGGCTCCGCGTCGACGTGTGTGCCGATGAAGGCGCGGATCAGGCGCTTGTCGTCCTCAGCCATGCCGTCGATCTCCCGACTCTTGGGTGTCATCGTTGCGGTGGGTTTCGTGACGCTGCGACGCCGGGCGGCCCCGGTGTGTGTCGTAGCGGTGGAAGCCCTGGCCCGACTTTCTGCCGAGGAGGCCCGCGTCGACCAGCTTGCGCAGCAGCGTGCACGGCCGGTACTTGGAGTCATCGAAGCTGTTACAGAGGACGTCGAGCGAGAACAGCACCGTATCGAGGCCGATGAGGTCGGCGGTCTCCAGCGGCCCCATGGCGTGCCCGAAGCACTCTTTGAACAGGCGGTCGATCTCGGCGGCGCCGGAGACGCCTTCGTGGAGCAGGAAGATTGCCTCGTTGAGCGTGAGCATCAGGACCCGGTTGGTCACGAAGCCCGGTGAGTCGTTGACCACGATGTGACGCTTGCCCGTGCGATCCAGGAGGCCCTGGATGAGCGCCAGGGTCTCGTCGGATGTGTGGTGGCCGCGGATCAGTTCGACGGTGGGTTTGGTGGGTGCCGGGTTCATGAAGTGCGTACCGATCACCCGGTCGGGCCGTCCTGTGGCGGAGGCGACCCTGGTGATGGGGATCGCGGAGGTGTTCACGCCGAAGGGCACGCCGGGGGCGCACAGGAAATCGAGTTCGCAGTAGAGAGCGCGCTTGTGATCCCAGTTCTCGGTGGTGTTCTCGAAGAGGAAGTCGACCTGCCTCACCTCTGTGAGGTCCGCGGTAAACGTGATCCGTCCCACGACCTCCTCCGGCACCCGGGTCGGTGTCCCGGGGCGCAGCAGCCGGGCGAATCGTACCTCCCGGCCGATCTCCGCTCGCGCGGAGTCGAGAATTCGGTCCGCTACGTCCACCAGAACGACCTGGTGCCCCTGCTCGGCGAAAAGCTGCGCGACTCCGCGGCCCATGGTGCCGGCGCCCACAACACCTATCCGCTCCACTTCGGGTCTCCTTTCGTCTCGTCGAGAAGTGCTCGGGAACGCGTCAGGACGGTCTCCCGGATGACGCTCATGAATACCGTCCGGCTCTTGCGGAAGTGGAAGTGACCGCCCGGCACGAGCCGGATGTCGGTGGGGCCTGTGGTGTGCCGGGACCAAGCCACTACCGTGTCGGCGCCCGGCTCGTCCGTCCCGGCGACCGCGGTGACCGGGCAGGCCAGCGGGGCGCCCGGAGTGGACCGGTAGCTGTCGAGGAGCGCGAAGTCGGCGCGGAAAGTGTTGAGGGCGTCGGCGCGCAGGTCCGGGTGACCGCGTAGATGGTCCAGGGGCTCGCCCCAGCGCAGTTCGATCTCCCGCAGGAGCGCCTCGTCGGGCAGCGGATGGAGGGGGCGACGGAGCGGCGGCAGGGGCGGCGCCGGACACGAGGAGACGATCAGGCGGTCGGGGCCCCGCCGACCGCGGCGACGCAGTTCCCTTGCCGTCTCGAAGGCGAGCAGCGCGCCGAGGCTGTGTCCGAAGAGGACGAACGGCCCGTCGCTGTCGAAGGGGACGGCGGTCACCAAAGCGTCGACTAGCGGTCCGACGCGGGTGAAGGGCGGTTCGGCCCGGCGGGTGGTGCGGCCGGGCAGATGGATTCCCCAGACCTGGATGTCCGGCAGGTCGTCGCCCCAGCGGACGTACTCTCCCGCCGATCCGCCGGCGTGCGGGAAGCAGAACAAGGAGGAGAGGGCATCTGGTCGGCGGTACCGACGTACTGTCCAGCCGCTCATCGGGCGCTCTGTCCGGTCAGGCGCTCTGCCATGAGGGCGGCGAGCTGCTGGGCGGTCGGCGCCTGGAAAAGGGCGCCGGGCACCAGTTCGACTTGGAAGACTTCGCGGGCCCGCGCGACGAACCTGGCGGCGATGAGGGAGTCACCGCCGAGGTCGAAGAAGCTCTCGTCCGGCTCCACGTAGGGCAGTTCGAGGATCTCCGCGAAAAGAGCGGCCACGCGGTCCACGTTGTCGCTGTCTCCTGCCGGGGCTGATGCCGGTGCCGGCCGTGACGGCGCGGTGAGAGACGGGCCTGGCGGTCGCACGAAGGTGGGAGTGGGTTCCTCTGTCTCCACCGTGTAGCGCTGTCCCTCGAAGGGATAGGCCGGGAGGGCGAGGCGCTCGGGGGTGGCATCGTGCAGTGCCGCCCAGTCGATGGGGGCGCCCGCGAGCCACAGGCGTCCGACGGCGTCGAGCACGGCCTGTTCGTCGGTGTCGGTCCGTTCGGCGCACAGGTCGAGGGTGATGCCGTTCGGGCCGCAAGCGCCGGTTTCGTCCGCCGCCCTGTACGCGTCCTGAACGTCCGTTGAGGTCTCCGACTCTTCCAAGAGTTCAGCCCAGCAAACCGGTTCGACTGCCTCCTTTGCCGTGAGCCGCCGCGCCTGCCTACCGCCCATCGCGACCCAGAGAGGGAGAACGGGTACCCGGGGGTCGGCCCGCCGGACCGACTCCAGCCACGCGGCCTGCTCGTCCTTGGAATCCGCAGGTCCACGCTCCGCCGCTTCCGCCACCAGCCGTCCTGCCTCCGCCGCGCCGAATACTCCGGCCACCACCGCGGCCGCCAGAGCCCCGGCCGCACCCTCGCCCACGACCGACGCGGGCACGACACCGCGCCGCTGCCACAGACGGGCGAGCGCGTAGCGAATGGCGAACGTGACCGTCCACGTCGTCGCAGACCCCGCGAAGACGTCGCTCAGGCCGCACGCGCCCACGGCGCTCCGGAACGTCGACTCGGAGGCGTACAGCTGGGCCGCGGCATCCTGCTCCCGCACCATGTCGGCGCTGGTCACCGGCGTGCACCGAAAAATCACCGGCCCGGGCGTGGTGCCGGTGGAGGCGTCAAAGTCGCCAGCGGCGCCGACGAGCCGTTCGGGTACCTCCCCGGTGAGCACGTGCAGGGCGTCATGAACACCGTCCACGACCGCGAACCGCCGTCGCGCATGCTCCGTACGGCCCGTCTGGAGCGTCCAGGCCAGGCCCGCGGCCGATGTCCCGGGGTGGTCCCGCAGATGCGCGGCGAGGCGGACGACGGTCTGCTTCAGCGCGGTGGGGGATTTCGCGGAGAGTGGGAGGATGTGCCAGGAGCGGCCTGGCGCCGGCGAGGTTTCCCGGGCGGGCGGCTGCTCCAGGACGACGTGTGCGTTGGTGCCGCCGAGGCTGAAAGAGCTGACTCCGGCGCGGCGCGGCATGCCCTCGGGTCGCCACTGCTGCGGCTGCGTGATGACGTGGAACGGGCCCGCCTCGAAGTCGATCTGCGGGTTGAGAGCGGTGACGTGCAAACTCGGCGGGAGCACACCGTGCTTGAGGGCTAGGACCGTCTTGATCAGCCCGGCGGCGCCAGCTGCGGCGTCGGTGTGCCCGATACCGGTCTTCACGGAGCCGATTCCGCAGGGGGCACGGCGCTTGCCGCCGTGCCGGAACGCCTTGGTCAGTGCCGCGATCTCGACAGGGTCGCCCAGTGGCGTGCCAGTGCCGTGCGCTTCCACATAGGTGCAGGTGGATGGGTCGATGCCGGCGGCGTGGTGGGCCGCTTCGACTACGGCGGCCTGTCCTTCGACGCCCGGCGCGGCGAAGCCCATGCGGTCGGCGCCATCGTTGTTGACCGCGCAGCCCAGGACGACCGCGTCGATCCGGTCGCCGTCGGCCAGGGCCCGGTCGAGGCGTTTCAGTGCAACAAGACCGACGCCGTCGGCTCCCACCGTCCCGCGAGCGTCCGCGGCGAACGCTCGGCAGACGCCGTCCGGTGCCTGGATGCCCGCCTCCGTCGCCTCGTCTGGAACAAAGGGAAAGCGCACGGTCACTCCTCCCGCGAGTGCCAGGTCGCAGTCGCCCGAGAGCACTCCCTGGACCGCGAGATGCACGGATACCAGAGAGGTCGCGCAACCCGCCTGAACTGCGACGGTGGGGCCGCGCAGGCCGAGCTTGTAGGCGACGCGGCTGCAGAGGAAGTCGGCTCCGTTGCCCATCCGGATCTCGTATGCCGACACCGTTGGCTGTCGCGACCGCTGCGCGGTGAGGACATGCGCGTAGACGTTGTCGCTACTGCCTCCGTACACGCCGATGTTTCCCGGGTGGCGGGCCGGGTCCACGCCCGCGTTCTCCAGGGCCTCCACCGCGCATTCCATGAAGACCCGGTGCTGCGGATTGACGAGGCGGGCCTCACGCGGGGATATGCCGAAGTATCCAGCATCGAAGTGCTCGGGATCGTCGAGGAGTCCGCGAGCTGCGATGCCGCGCGGACCGGTCACACGGGTTATTGTGTCGCGCCCCTCCATCAGATTGCGCCAGAATTCTTCCGCGTTCCGCGCTCCGGGGAAACGACAAGCGATACCGATGACGGCAACGGGAACGGTCCCGTCTGCCCGATGTGACTGGGAAGAATAGTCGGTTCGGTGCGCCGTGTCGGTGTTCCGGCCCCGAGTTTTCAATGACCGTCCAATCTATCGCTGGTGGGTCGACTGCAGTCAGGGCAGGAGCGCTTCTTGATCGCTTGATCACACACCGAACTTCCTTTCGCTTTCAAGGCGCAGGAAGAACTTCATTTCCACGGGTGGGTCGTCAGTACGAGGCGGTCGGTTTTGCCGTTGGTGTTCTTCGGCAGGTCGTCCATGCAGCTGAAGTAACGCGGCACCATGTACTGGGGCAGTTGGTCGCGCAGGGCTCGCACGAGTTCGGCTTCGGCGATCGGGGCGCCGGTGTAAGCGGCGGCGAGGTCCGTCTCTCCGTCGGCGGAGGTGATCGCGACCACGGCGGCTTCGCGTACCGCGGGATGCCGTCGCAGTGCGTACTCGATCTCGCCCGGCTCCACCCGGTAACCGCGTATCTTGATCTGGTTGTCGATGCGCCCGATGTGCACTAGCACGCCGTTCTCGACGCGGACCCGGTCGCCTGTGCGGTACCAATGGGCGTCGGCGAGGGGTGTGGAGCCGTCGTACACAGAGATGGAGTCCCCGTCGGAGGCGGCGAAGCGGCCGATGTTGTGCGCGGGTTCCAGGTATCCGGCGAAACGCTGAGCCCCCCTCATACACAGTTCGCCGTCGGTGGTTCGGCCGCCCCACTCGTCCACGATGATCGACTCCATGGACGGATGCACCTCGCCGATGGGCACCGTGCCGTTCGACGTCGTGGGCAGGGCAGCCGAGTCGGCCGGCACCCGGTAGTTGGCACAGCTGACGGTCAGTTCGGTCGGGCCATACAGGTTGTCCAGGGTGGCGGAAGGAGCGGCCCGCTGCCAGGCCCTCGCCTGGCCCGTGGTCAACTGGTCGCCGCAGAACATGCTGGCGCGCAGCCCCGGCATACTGCCAGGCTCCAGCAGCTCCAGGCGTTGCGCGAAGG
Organism: Streptomyces sp. NPDC002742; assembly: GCF_042888885.1. Taxonomy (NCBI): domain Bacteria; kingdom Bacillati; phylum Actinomycetota; class Actinomycetes; order Kitasatosporales; family Streptomycetaceae; genus Streptomyces; species Streptomyces sp. NPDC002742. Next base: position 34,797 of record NZ_JBIAQF010000031.1, on the reverse strand, counting down.
AGACCACGGCAGGGACGGAGAACCAGTGGGTGAGGCCACGGCCGTTGACGTAGTCCACGGGGGACATGAGGTCGTCGTAGCCGGGCGGAACGACAGTCGCTCCCGATGTCCAGGCCCCGAACAGATCGTAAATGGAGAGGTCGAAGGTCAGGTCGAAGTTCTGAGACAACCGGCAACCCGGGCCCAGTCCGTACCGCTCGACGATGTAGTCCGCGTAGGCCAGCACGTTGCGGTGGTGAATCGGCACTCCCTTCGGCCTTCCGGTGGAGCCGGAGGTGAACATGGTGTAGGCAGTGTCGTCCAGCGCCACGTCAGGTGACTCGAGCGGGCGTTCCGGCAGTGCGGATAGCTCTTGTTCGGTAACTCTCAGCCGGACGGCGGGTAACTCCTGTCGCGGGGCGGTCTCGTCGCTGAGGACCAGTTCGACCTGGGCGGCTTCGGTGATGGCCCGGTTACGGGTGGCCGGGAAGACCGGGTTCAGTGGTACCACGGTCGCACCCAGGCGCAGTGTGGCGAGGTAGCCGAGGTAGGCCAGCCGGCTGCGGGAGGCGAGCAGCCCCACCCGCGTGGGCCTCCTGCCGAGTGAGTCGCGGATTACGGCGGCCAGTCGGTCGGCACCCTGCCGCATCTGGTCGTACGTCAGCGAGGAACCTTCGAGGTCCAGGGCGAGGCGGTCGGGGTTGCGTTCGGCGCTTTCGGTGAACTTCTCGTACAGCGAGGGCATGAGTCAGTTCCTTCCCACGGCCTTCGGTCCGGCCCAGGCCGGCTGTTGCCTGGTGGTCCGCGTTCGGGGTGGCCTCATCGTCGGTTCGGACCGGGCCCGGTGTGCCCGGGCATCTGAAGCCCCATTGCGGTGGCAGCGGATCGGCGACCGGGCTCTCATGGACTCGTCCGCATCGCCGAAACGAGGTCGTGGACCGTGGTGGACGGTGCGGCGGTGACCGCTGAGACCATCGCGCTGTAGTCGGCGCCGAGCCGCGAAACGGTCTCACGCCGATAGAGAGCGGAGTCGTAGTCGATCCAGCCCTGCTGCATGCCTTCGGACCCGTCGAAGTGCAGCACCACGTCGAAACGGGAGTGTTCGGCCACGCCGAGGTTGATCGTGGCATGGGCGATGACGCCGTCGGACAGCGTGTAGCGCCGCCGACCGGACGGCTGCATGGCCATCATCACCTGCGCCAGCGGCTGGCGGTCGAGGGTCCGTCGTGGGACGAGCGCGTTCACGACGTCGGGGAAGGGAACGTCCTGGTGGTCCTGTGCCTCCAGAAGGCGGTGGTGCACGCTCCTGACGAACGCGGTGAAAGGCATGGATCCGACCATGCGTTGGCGGATCACCACTGTGTTCACGAACATGCCCATGGTGGACGCGTGGGCTGCGGAGGTCCTGCCGGAGACGGGGACGGCGACGCAAATGTCCTGCGCTCCCGCCCGCGACGACACGAGCAGCATCCATACGGCCAGTCGGCCGGCGAACTCCGTGGCGCCCTCGGCCTGGGCCGCAGCTCTGAGCTTGTCCAGCAAGGCCCCTGACAGGTCCATCGTGACCCGGCCCGCATCGAAGCTCTGGACGTTCGGCCGCGGTCGGTCCGGCGGTATCGTGACGGGGTCGGGCACGTCGGCGAGCCGAGCGGTCCAGAAGTCGAGGCCGGTGGCCGAGTACGTGGCCTTCGGTGCGACAGCCGACGGAGGGGGCGCGGGCCGACGGTGGTCGATGCGGGCCGAGTACAGTTCGGCCAGTTCGTCGAAGAACAGGTTCAGCGACCAGCCGTCGCAGGTCAGGTGATGGACGACCGTGATCAACACATGCCGGTCGTCCGCCAGCCGGACCAGGGCGAAGCGCGGAACGCGCGGCCCGTCCGGGTCTGTCCGGGCGGAGAGCTCGCGCACCCGCAACCCAGGAAGATCGTCTTCGGACGCTGCCACGTGATGGCTGATTTCTGGAAGCGCGTCGGCAACCACTTCCCTGCGGAATTCGTCCCCGTCGAACCAGAAGCGGGTACGCAGGGCATCGTGGCGGGCCACGACGTCGCGCATCGCGCTCTCCAGAGTGAGTACGTCGAGTTTCCCGGAGAACTCCATTTCCACGGCGACCAGATGGGCCGAGGTCAGCCCCAGGGTCTGCTCAAGCAGCATCTGCCGCTCGGCGATCGAGAGCGCACCCGGTGCGGTGCCCTCGCTGCCTTGGTCCGCCTCGATCGGGAGCGCGTCGACGAGCTCGCCGATCAGAGCGGTCACACTGGTGCTGCGGAGCACATTAGTGATCGGCACCCGAATGCGGCACTCCTTGACCAGGGTGGTGACCAGCCTCAGAGCGGCGAGTGAGTTGCCGCCCGCGCTGACGAAGCCCTCCCTGACATCAGCGCCCTCCGGGAGGGCCCGCAAGACCAAGGTGCGCACGAGGCGTTCAGTCTCCATCAATTCCCTACCGCCCGTCGGTTGCGAATCTGCGCTGTCGCCATGCTGCTGCCCCGGTCGATCCACGGATCGGGCGTCATGTCACACCGGACTCACAGCGGTCCGGGGAAAGCCCCGCCCCACAGCCGAGGAGACTCAGCGCGGTCTCCACATCGTCGGTGCAGTGAATGCGGGAGCGCTCCACCGACGAGATGTAGCCTCCGTCGGCCCATTGGTCCAACAGCTCCAGCAGTGGGGCGAAGTGGCCGCCGATGTTGACCAGGACGATGGGCTTCGCCACCGAGCCCGGTTCGTGCACCATGGCCATCTCCAACAGCCCGCTCAGCGTTTCCATGCCTCCGGGGAGGAACGCGAAGGCATCACATGTGCGGTGCAGGAGGCCAAAACGTTCGGCCTCTCCCCGCACCACGAAGATTTCCCCTCGGGCGTCCTCGACGCTTTCACGCCGCTGAAGCGCGTGCGGGACGATCCCGATGACTGCCCCGCCCCCGTCGAACGCCGTGCCGGCCAACGTCCCCATGAGCCCCGCGCCGCTGGCGCCGTAGACGAGTACGGCTCCGCGGGCCGCCAGTGCGCTGCCGAAGGAGCGCGCAAGGTCCAGGTACTCCTCCGCCCTCTCCGTTCCGGAGCTGCCGAATACGCCAACATGCAGACCACGTCGCACTCCTGGGCGCCGCCTCGTCCTCTCAGCCGCCACCGGGGCGACGCCCTTCTTCGGTCCCGGCGGCGTGCCGGGTGTATGTGGGACCGCGTGTACGCCCCGGCCTGCGAGAATCCCCGGGCTGTGTCCCATGACGGGTTCCGTCCCGCCGTTCATGAGGACACCTTCTTGATGCTCTCCATCGGTTCCGCACCGGCTATGGCCGCCGCCATCTTCTCCACCGTCGGCGCTTCGAAGAGCATCTGCACGGAGAGGTCGACGTTGAACCGTTTCTGGATCCGGAACATGAGCCTGACCGCCGACATCGAGTCTCCGCCGCGGGCGAAGAAGTCGTCGTCCACGGCGACCTGATCGATCGACAGGACGTCCCGCCACATGCCGCACACCGCCTCTTCGACCGGTCTGCGCTCATCGGCCTGCGGCGACCGGGGCCGCCCGTGGAATCCGTCGGGCCCGGGAAGTGCCGCTGCGTCCAGCTTGCCGTTGCTCGTCAGCGGCAGTGCGTCCACCGTCACGAACGCCCAGGGCACCGCGTAGGCTGGGAGCCTGGCGGCAACGGCGTCGCGTACCTCCGACTCCACCAGGGTTCCGGCACGGGACGGCACCAGATAGGCCACCAGCCGCCTGTCGCCAGGACGGGAGCCGTGGGTGACCACGCGCGCCTCCGCGACCTGCGGAAGAGCACCGAGCACCGACTCGACCTCACCCAACTCCACCCGGAATCCACGGATCTTCACCTGGTCGTCCGCGCGCCCCAGAAAGTAGAGCGAGCCGTCGTCCAGCAGCCGCGCCCGGTCTCCGGTGCGGTACAGGCGTGTTCCAGACGGCCCGAAGGGATCGGGAACGAACTTCTCCGCGGTGATGCCCGGTTGCCCGGCGTATCCGCGGGCCAGGCCCGCCCCTGCTATGCACAGCTCACCGGTGACACCGATGGGTACCCGCCGCAGTGACTCGTCGAGGACGTACAGGCTGGCGCCGGGCAGGGGGCGGCCGATGGGCACAAAGTCCTGTGCGGTTCTGCGCGTCATGGTGAACACGCTGCTGCCCACGGTGGCCTCGGTGGGGCCGTACTCGTTGATGACCCGAACATCCTCGTGCGGGCTGCACCAGCGTCCGGCAAGTTCAGTGGTCAGCTGCTCACCTCCCACCACCAGGGTGCTGGTGAGCGCACGCATCTGCGCGTCGGACAACTGCTCCGTCACCAGTACCAGCTGACTGGGTGTGAGTTTGACGAAGGCATACGGCCCGCTGTCCGCGAGCGCGGCACCGAGACGCGCCAAGTCCAGGTCCGGGGGCAGGATGTGGAGCGCCCGTCCGGTGAGCAGCGGCGTATACAGCACCGGCACCACCATGTCGAACGCCACGGATGACAGCAGCACCGTCCCGCCGACTTGGTGCTGTACGTAGTCGGAGACGGCCCAGTGGAGGTAGTTGGCCAGTGCGCCGTGCGTGACCTGTACGCCCTTGGGCCTGCCCGTCGATCCGGACGTGTAGATCACATATGCCGCGTTGCCCGGTTCCACCGGGATGTCGCGGACGGCGACCGGCCGCTCGGTCCACCGATCCGCTTCACTGTCGAGGCAGAGAATCGGGCGGTCGCCGACGGGAACGCGCTCACGCAGTCGCTCCTCGGTGAGAACCGCTACGGCCGACACATCCTGTGCCGTGTACGCGATGCGTTCGGCCGGATGCTGCGGATCCAGCGGGACGTACGTGCCGCCGGCCGTGAGGACGGCGAGCAGCGCGACGACCAGGTCGGGTCCGCGGTCCAGACAGACCACAACGGCACTCTCCGGGCGTACCCCCTGCTCACGCAACCAGTGCGCCAGCTGACCGACCCGGATGGACAGTTCGCCGTATGTGAGCGTGCGCTTCCCGCAGACGACAGCCGGTGCGTCGGGATGCAGCCGGGCCTGGCGCTCGACCAGCCGGTGGACCGGCTCCAAGCTTGCGCTCTGCGGGCCTGGCCTGGTGAGAACCTGTGTCATCTGGGCCAGCTCGTCGTCCGGAAGGATGTCCAGTTCACTCAGACGGGTCCGCGGCTGCGTGCAGCAGCGGACCAACGCGGTCGTCAGCTGCCCGGCCAGACGCTCCATCCTCGGCGGGGTGAACACTTCGGTCCGGTACACAAGACGTCCGGTGTACTGGTGCTCCTGGTCCTCCACCTCCAGAAGGAGGTCGAAGCCTCTCGCCGAGCCGCGCGACGCCTCCGGCATGGCATCGGCCTGCCATGCCAGCAGCACCTCCACCGGATGCGGTACGGAGCCGTCCGGCGCCTCCACGGCGCCGGTCCGCTCAGCGGGCACGTGATGCCCGCCGGCCGCCCGGAGCCGCTCGCCGGTTCGCCGTACCAAGTCGCCGAACGGCGGATCGTCCGACAGATCCGACAGATCGGTCCGCACGATCACCGGACCGTCGGCAACCACAGTGGCATCGTCCAGGTGCGGCGCAGCAGCCACCGTGATGTTGTGGGGCTCGCCGTACCTGTTCAGTACGGTCTGGAGCAGCGCCAAGTACACCACGTGCGTGGGCACACCGTGCGCGGCGGCGACGGCTCGCACGGAGACGGTCTGCGCCGCCGTGATGATGAAGTGGTGCTCGCCCCGGCTCGCACGGCCGGCCGATGCGCGAGGACGATCGGCAGGGAGGCTCAGCCGGTGCCCGCCGGCCGGCGTCTCGCACCAGGGCCCGGGTGTGTCCGTCGGCTGATGCCGCGGCACCGGGTGCTGGGAGTCCATGTCGTCTCCTGCGTCGTAGGTCCTCACCGCGTCGGATGCGTGCACGAGCCGTTCCGTTCTGTGAATCCCGACTCGATGAGCGTCCCTTGAGCCCGAAAACTCACACCGTTCTCACAGAAGTACGCAAGCCGCTCGTCGACCTCTTTCGCAACCCCTATGCGTTCCAGCCATTCGTCGTTGTAGATCGTGTCTTCGTACGCTTCCCCGCCGTCGGCGCACAGAGCCGCCGGTCGCTGTGTGTCCTCACCGGACATCTGGTCGCAGAGAACGGCGTGAATAACCGAACCGCTCGACCCTCCGAGAGATATTCCGGTCTGCAGTCTGAACAATCTGCACAGGGCTATCGAGGCTGCGGAGTCCACCTTGACCACACGATCGTAGGAATGTGACCCCAGAAAGCTGGAGCGACGGCTGGAGCCGATTCCCGGAATGATCCGGTCGCCGTCCGTGCGCCAGCCCGTGGCGTGCGAGCCGACGGAGTCGACAGCTACCAACCGGACCTCCGGTGCGGCATGCCGCAAGTAGGCCGAAATACCGGACAGCGTGCCCCCGGTCGACACGGCAACGTACAGGGTGTCCAGGTTCCCGGAGAGCTGGCTGAGCAGTTCCGGACCGGTGAACTCCTCATGCACCCGCGGATTCGCCACGTTGTCGTACTGGTCGGTCCACCGGTAATCGGGATTTTCCGCACACAGTTGACGCACTCTGCGCAAGCGGCTCAGTAGATATCCACCGGTTCCATCCGGCTCGTCCACCAGGTGAATCTCTGCTCCCATGGACCTCATGGCTTCGCAAGTGATCTCTGAAGTCTTGGGATCCACAACGGCGATGAGTCGGCAGTCCAGCCCGCTCAGAACTCCGGCCAGTCCAAGACCCAGATTTCCGGAAGTCGACTCCACGACGACGGTCCCGGGCCGCAACGGAAGATCGTTTGCGAGGGAGTGCAGCAGTCCTCGCGCGGTTCGGTCCTTCACCGAGCCCGTGGCATTGTATTTCTCAAGTTTGAGCGCAAGCCACGTACGGCGCCCCTGGCATTCCATCTGGACATCGACGATGGGGGTAGCCAGCGAGCCTTCGCGATGAATCTCGCCCAACGACACTCTCTGTCCCATCTGTTAGCGCTGAATGAGCTGGCCCAAGCCTTTATCTCTGGCTGCGTCGGCCACCGCGCTGCCCAGCGCGACATCGAGAATCGCCATGCCGAATGGGTTGCAGAGGACGAGGTCTCCGGGAGCGGTTCTCCCCGGATGACTGCCGGCCACCACTTCGCCGAGGCTGGTGTGAACCAGCGGTGCCGAAAGGTCGCGTTCCTCGCTGTCCGAGTACTCTCCGGCCGGACCGCGCAATGCTCCCTGCCCGTACATCCGGCCGAGCAGCCGGGTCCGGTCGTGACTGACGAGATTCCAGTCGTCCACCACCACCAAGCCGGCGGCGCGGACCACATCGGGGAGCACGTCGTCCAGTGACACATGTGTGATCAGGGCACCTCGCGCGAACCACTCGGGCTTGAGGTAGCCGGCCGTCACCGTCGTGACGGGAACGACAAGGTCCGCCCCGCGCACGCAGTCCTCGGGACCGGTCGCCTCGACGACTGTCAGGTCACTGCTCGCGTGCTTGAGTTCCCGGGCCAGAGCCGCGGCCCGCTCGGGCGCGGTGTCGAAGAGCCGAACCGACTCCAGGACGTGGGGCTCCTTGAGCAGCAACGTCAGGTGGGCTCGGGCCAAGGTGCCGCAGCCCAGGAGGGCCACGTTCCGCGCGGGCCCGTTGCCGAGATACCTGGCGCTGATCATGGTGACCGCGGCTGTCCGCATGGCGCTCACATAGGCGGACTCCATAAGGAGGTCGGGCCAGGCGGTCTCGGGGTCGAAGAGCATGAGAAAGCCCTGCGACCGCGCTATGCCCTTGGCCGGGTTGGCCAGTGACCCGTTGATTATCTTGATGCCGTACCGCATTCGCTCCTCGACGGTCACCGCTCCGGGCATCCCCAGCGACCGGGCGGCCATGCCTTCCGCCGTCTGCCAGCGCAGGCATGCCTCATCAGGCAGGATCGACGCACCGGACGCGTGCTGCCGCAGTGCGTCCTCCACCACCGCGCAGACGTCGATGGCCTCACAGCACGTGATGACGTCTCGGCGCGACAGGTAGGGGAGTTCCTCGTCGGGGTACTCCGTGAACCGCAGCACTGTCTTCACCTTCTTCTGCCGCTCGCTGGCGGCCTCCGGCAGAATGTCCGTTCCAGGTCGACCAGGGCTTCCAGCAGCGCTTGCACGCCCTGGACCAGCAGGGCGTCCGGCGTGCACTCGGCAGGCGAGTGGCTGATCCCGCCGCTGCTGGGCACGAAGAGCATCCCGGTCGGCACCACCGCGCTCATCGGGCCCGCGTCATGGCCCGCGTAGCTGCTGAGGTGTCCGACGCGAGCGGGCTGGCGGTCACACGCGGCGGAGAGCACCGCGAGTACGTCCGAGTCGAATTCGACGACAGGTTTGTGCGACCGGCGTTCCAGCGTCGCCAGGCATCCCTCGGGTCCGGCGTGCCGCTCACACAGCGCTTCCAACTGTCGGGCGGCCTCGACGAGCAACTCATCGGTAGGGGCTCGCAGTTCGGTGACGAACTGCGCTTCGCCGGGGATGACGTTGGGCGAGCCCGGGTGGAACTCCATGACCCCCACGTTGACGACCATCTCGCGATCGACACCGAGTGCCATCTCATGCATGTCGCCCACGATCCGGGCCGCGACGCGTCCGGCGTCGGTCCGTAGATCCATGGGGGTCGTACCGGCGTGGTTGGCCTCGCCGCGGACGGTGACCGTGTAGCGGTCGATGCCGACGATGCCCTCCACCACGGCCAGCGACAAGCCCTTCCGCTCCATCCGCGGCCCCTGCTCGATGTGCAGTTCGACGAACGCCGCCACGTCAAGGATGTGGTCGCTGTCGCACAGGGCCGTTGAGCCGTGCAGTCCACCGCCGGACGCCACGCCCTCCTCGTCCCAGAAGCTGACGATCTCCACGGCGGCGGCGGCGGGATGCCCGTTCTCATGCAGGACGCGCAGTGCCTCCAGTGCGGCAATCACCCCGTAAGCCCCGTCCAGACGGCCGCCTGCGGGCACCGTGTCAGTGTGCGAGCCGGTGAGGACGAAGGGGCCGCTGCTGTCCTCCTGCCTTCCGAAGACATTTCCGGTCTTGTCGGTCGACGCTTCCAGACCGGCCTCCTGGATACGGCGTGCCAGCCATTCCCGGGCGGCCAGATCCTCCGCGCTGCCGGCCACCCTGTCCACGCCTCCGTCCTCACGGCCACCGAAGGAGGCCAGTTCAGCAATGTCCTTCAAGAGCCGGTCCTGGTTGACCTTCAATGGCGTCACAGCGGATCCTCCCGGTCAGTCGATGACATATCCGCCACCTGTTCGCAGCTCGCGCGTTCTGCGAGGGTCCAGGTGCACAAAGGATCGGTGTAACCACCGGTCGTTCCCGTCGTAGCGGGGCGAGAAGGCGGTCCGGCCGTGGAGCACGAGACGGTTGTCGATGACGGCCAGGTCCCCGGGGGCGAGGAGCAGGGACACACGTACCGAAGCCAGTGCGTCGTGCAGGGTGTCCATGGCGGCAGCGCCCTCGTCGTCGAGCGGGCTCGTGCTCGAAAAGTCCACCCGCACGTTCGGATCGTCCGCCGCACCGTCGAGCACAGAGTGGACGACCGGATTTCCCCCGCCGCTGAACGAGGGCGGGGCACAGGTGCGAAACCGTGCCTCCCGCAGGATCCGCTGGTGCTTTTCGGGCACCTCGCGCAACGCGAGCCGGACCGAGGCCACCTGGAGCCCGGCGTTTCCGTCGTGATCGTTGCGTAGGCACGAGAGGGCGACGTAGTCCGGCCGCATCGTGTGGAACGCGTTCTCCACATGCATCTTCAGGTTCTGTGAGCCTGCGTTGCTCTGGGAGGACTCGCGGCCGGGAACCGGGACGACGTTCTGCACCAGAGCGCCGTGCTTCTCGGGACGGAAGGCGGCCGGCTCGCCCAGCCCCATCACACAGAGCACGAGTGCGGCGGCCGGGACGGTGGTCCGGCGCTCTACCGAGTCCTTCTCGGTGGGTGTTGCCGGCACGGTTCCGGTGGGCAGACCGCTGATCCGCAGGACGCCGCCGAGGCCGGGGTCGGCGCGGAAGAGCCGAACCGCCTCACGCAGGCGGACGGGCAGGTGGCAGGAGCATTCGCGCGCCGCGTCAATCCATTTCGGGTCTTCCAGCAGGTTGGGTGGCGCGTCCACGAGATCCTGCACAAGGTCTCGCAGTTCGTCGCGTTCCTGCTGAGTGAGGATCAGGTGACCACTGGGATTCGCGTCCGGCCTGTCGTCGGTTTTCATGAGTGCCTCATCTCGTCTGACGGGCCGTGCGACACAGTCGACAGTCCTGCAGCCACAGTCCGTGTGTTCGGCGGTCTGACGGCGTCGAAGTGGTCGCCCGGCAGCTCCGCCGCCGTCAGTTCGCCGCGGCACACCCTCGTCCATCGCTCCAGCGCGACGCCGGGATCCTCGTCCCCGGCGCTGAGCAGCCGGACCGCGCCGTCGTACGGTTCGGGGCGGTAGCGGGCGTAGGCGTGGTAGTTGGCGATGAAGACGTTCAACAGGCGGTGGAGCGTCTCGTCCTCTTCCACGGCCGGGAGCAGGTGTGCGCCTCGGACGCGGGAGAGCACGTCCGCGCGGAGTGCCTCCGGAGTCAGGCGGGCCAGGCTCTGCGGGTCCACCTCCAGCGGGACGCCGTTGAGCCGTCCGAAGAAGCGCAGGAAGGCGGACATGACGCTCGGCTCGTCGAGGGACAGTTCGCCGTCGCTCAGGGGATGGCCGGGATCGACCAGGATCAGCGGGGCGACCTCCTCCCCGGCCACGGCCAACTGTCGCGCCATCTCGTAGGCGACGAGTCCGCCGAAGGACCAACCCCCCAGCTGCCAGGGACCGCCGGGGTGAGACCCTCTGGCCTCGGCCAGGTAGGAGGCGGCCATGTCCGGTACGGAGGTATGGGGTGGCTGTCCCGGTTCCAGGCCGACGGACTGGAACCCGTGCACGGCTGTACCTTCGGGGAGCGCGCGAGCCAAGTCGCGGTAACAGAAGGCAGTCCCGCCCATGGGGTGCACCCAGAACGAAGGGGTTCCCGCCCCGGCGCGCAACGTGACCAGGGCGCGTGAGCCGGTCACCCGGTCCTCACTGATCAGTTCCGCCAGACCGGCTACAGTGGGGTGTTCGAAGAGCGCCGACATCGGCAGCCGCACCCCGACGCGTTGGTGGAGCGTCGTCAGCAGCCGGACGGCGCTCAGGGAGTGGCCGCCGCAGGCAAAGAAATCGTCGTCCGTGCCAATGCCGGACGTTTCGAGGATCTCCTCCCAGATGTCCAGCAGGACCAGCTCTGTACGAGTGCGCGGTGGTGCCGCGCCGGTCCGGTCCAGCTCCAGGGAGGTGAGCGATGGCAGGGCCGCGAGGTCTCGCTTGCCGTTCGCCGAGACGGGGATCCGCTCCAACGGTATGAAGAAGGCGGGCACCATGGGCGCGGGGAGTTCGCCGCGGCATCGGGCGCGCAGGGTATCGGGGAGGGTCTCCCGCTCCGTTCCGGCCGCAGGCACCACATAGGCAACCAGACGGGGGTCTCCCGCGTCGTCCCGTCGTGCCACCACAGCCGCGTCGGAGACGGAATTGAGGGATCGGAGCACCGACTCGATCTCCGCGGGTTCGATGCGGACGCCGCGCAATTTGATCTGACGGTCGGCCCTGCCGAGGTACTCTAGATCACCGGTGGGCAGTACGCGTGCCAGATCGCCGGTGCGGTAGAGACGGCTGCCAGGAGTCCCGGAGAAGGGATCTGGCACGAACCGGTCGGCTGTCTGTCCGGGTCCGTTCAGATACCCGCGCGCGATTCCGACACCGCCGAGCAGGAGTTCGCCCGGTACGCCGACCGGGAGGATGCCGAGTCCGTGGTCGCCCACGTAGGCCCGCACACCGTCGATCGGAGTGCCGATGGGCACGTTCGAGCCGGTGTCCTGCCGGCGGCAGTCCCAGGCCGTCGCGTGAATTGCGGCTTCCGCAGGACCGTAGAGGTTGCTGAGCCTGACCCACGGCAGCGTTCGGTGAAAGCGTTCCCGCAACTCGGCCGTGAGCGCCTCGCCGCTGCACACCACATGGCGCAGCCGCGCGCACTGCCTGGCCAGCTCCGGGCCGGCCAGGAACGCCGCCAGCATGCTCGGGACGAAGTGCAGCGTGGTGACGCCCTCCCGTTCGACCAGATCCGCGAGATAGTCCGCGTCGCGGTGGCCGCCCGGATGGGCCAGGATGAGACGGGCTCCGGCGAGGAGCGGCCAGAAGAGTTCCGCGACGAAAACGTCGAAGCTCATGGGAGTCTTCTGGATGATCGAGTCCGTGCCGCCGAGCGGATAGGTCGCCTGCGTCCACCGCAGTTCGTTGCTCAGACCGCGGTGAGTGTTCTGCACACCTTTGGGGCGGCCGGTCGACCCGGAGGTGTGCACCACGTAGGCAAGCTGATCGCCGTCGTGCACGGTGGGAGGCAGGTCGTCCGCAGGGCCCACCGCGATATCAGCGGCATCAACGTCCAGGCACAGCACCCGGGTTCCCGCGGGGAGGGCGCCCGCCCACTTGCGCAGGGTGACGACGAGCGCGGGTGCTGTCTCCTCGACGATGTGGCGGTGGCGCGCGGGCGGGTGCTCCGGATCCATCGGCAGGAAGGCTCCACCCGCCTTGAGTACGGCGAGCAGGCACACGACAAGTTCGACGGAACGTTCGAGATGGACGCCGACCACGGACTCCGGCGCCACCCCGAGTGCTTGAAGCCGGTGGGCAAGCCGGTTCGCCCGTGCGTTCACTTCCCCGTAGGTCAGGTTCTGATCCTCGCAGGTCACTGCGATGGCGTTCGGCGTCCGTGCGACCTGTTGTTCCACGAGCCGGTGAGCCGGTACGACATCCGCGATGCCGGCCGGCGCGGGGGCGGGCTCGCGGAGGAGGACGGCGCGGTCCGCGTCCGAGAGCAGGGGCAGGTTCGCGTCACCCTCCGGATCGGCGGCCATGGCCGCCAGGACCTGGCGGTACATCTGCCCGAGGGCGTCCAGACGGGCCGGGCTCACATCCTGCGGCCGACTCGACAGGGAGACCCAGCCGCCGTGGGTGGCGACCATGAGAGGGAACTCGTTGGGACTGTCGTCGATGCCCGCGTCCAGGTCCACCAGTTCGGTGTCGACCGTGCGGAAGTCGAGATAGGCGAAACAGACGTCCGCGGCACGCCGTCCGCCGCTCTGCCGCTGGATGTTGCCGAGCGCGAAGCGCCGGTGCGGCCACAGCTCGATCTCGGTTCGGAACACCTGGCGTACCAGCGAGATCCAGCTGCCCTCGGTACCGGGGTAGGGGAAGGGCACCGTGTTGAGATACATGCCGTAGACCCGGTCCGCCCCCGCCACTTCCGGCCGGGTGTCGCACACCAGGCCCGCCGAGAACGCGGCGTCCGCGGTCATCGACGCCATCACACGCAGGTGGGCCGCGTGCATGACGCTCTTCATAGAGGCGTCCGCCCGGCGCGCCAGCTCGCGCAGTCCGGGCTGCAGATCGGCGTAGTGGATGTAGATCCGCTTGACCGGGCCGCTCTCGGCGTCACCCCATGCCTCGGGCAGGGCGAGCGGGGGGTGCTCGGCGACGGCTTCCTTCCAGTAGGCCGCGTGAACGGGGTCCGCCAGCTCGCGGCGTTCCAGCGCGATGAAGTCTGCGTAGCGGATCGCCGGGGCCGCCGCCGCGAGCAATTCCAGACCGTCCCGGAGCCGCCGGTAGCAGTCGAGCACCTCCATGATCATCAGATGGAGGCTCCAGCCCTCCAGGATGGGGTGGAACTCGGTGAAGGTCATCCGCCAGTACTCGTCGTACTGGTGGATGAAGAACCGGAACAGCGGCGCATCGGCCAGGTCGAACAGTTGATTGCGCTGTTCGCTCATGTAGGAGCGCAGCTGCGCGTCCTGCGCCGCCTCGTCGAGGCCCCGGAGATCCATCAGGCCGACGGTGAGCTTCGCGTGCCGGTGGACCAACTGGACAGGCTCGGAGTACCTGGTGAGGTCCATGGAGGTGCGCAGCACTTCATGGCGCGCCACCACGAGGTCGACGGCGGCCTGGAACGCCTGGTGCGCGCACGGTCGGGAGTCGCGGATGAGATAGGATGTCACATTGTGGTAGTTTCCTTCCTCCTTGGACGACATCATCTCCAGCACCATCCCGAGCTGGATCCGTGACAGCGGATAGGCGTCCACGGCGTCGTCCGGGAGCAGAGCCCGGTCCGCCCCGCCGAGCAGTTCGAAAGGGCGGACTCCGCGCTCCTCCAGATTCTGTTCGGCACGGGGGCCGACGGCGCGTCCGAGATCCTCGACGGTGCGGTGTTCGAACACGTCCCTGACCGAGACGTCGAACCCTCGCCGCCGCAGGGCCCCTACCAGGGCGACCGCCCGAAGGGAGTCTCCGCCCAGTTCGAAGAAGCTGTCCCGTACGCCGATGCCCCGCACACCCAGCACCTCGCACCAGACTGCGGCGAGTTCCGCTTCGGTGGCGGTGCTGGGGAGAATCGTCGCGCTGTCGGCCACGCGGGCGTCCCTGCCGGGCTCGGGCAGGGCACTGATGTCGATCTTGCCGTTCCGGGTCAGCGGGAACTCCGCCAGCACGACGATCGCCGTGGGGACCATGTACGCGGGCAGTCGTTCCGCGAGGAAGGCACGCAGTTCCACTTGGTCGGGCATGGGCGTATCGGCGGTGGGCGCAGCGTAGCCGTTCAGCTCGTGCGATCCGGTTCTGCCGCGGTGAGCGACCACCACCGCCGTCTGTACCTGCGGATGCTTGCTGAGGACGTTCTCGACCTCCGCCGGCTCGACTCGGTATCCGCGCACTTTGACTTGGCGGTCCACGCGGCCGATGAAATCGAAGGCGCCGTCCGGCAGCACGCGCGCGAGGTCGCCGGTGCGGTAGAGGCGGGAGCCGGGCTCGGCCGAGAAGGGATCGGGCAGGTACTTCTCCGCGGTCAGTCCTGGTTGGTGGATGTAGCCACGCGTCACGCCGACTCCACCGACGTACACCTCTCCCACCACGCCGACAGGCACCGGGCGCAGGTGGCTGTCGAGTACGTACGCGGTGGTGTTGGGGATCGGTCTGCCGATCGGCACGAGGTCGGTCTCCACCGGTCCGTCGATGAAGTGGGCCGAGTTCCCGATGGTGATCTCAGTGGGACCGTACTCCGCCGCGAGGGGCCGGTCCGTACCGGACCGCCAGTTGTCGGCCAGGTGGTGGGTGAACCGGTCGCCCGCCGCAATGACCAGGCCGGCGAGCCCGGTGCGCTGTCCGTCGTCGAGCTGGTCGGCCAGCAGTTCGAGGTGGCCAGGCGCCATCTTCAGGAAGCTGAGCGGACCGGCTTCGAGGAGCAGGGAGCCGAGTTCGGAGACGTCGAAGTTCTGAGGCAGGAGGTGTACTGGGCGACCGGTCATCAAGGCCGTGTAGATGTTGGGCACCACGAGGTCGAAGGCCGCGGAGGAGAACAGGGCGGTTCCGCCGTCGGCCCGCAGGTACGCCTCCGTCGTCCACCACAGGTAGTTGATCAGCCCTCGATGGCTGTTCATCACTCCCTTGGGGCGGCCGGTGGTGCCGGAGGTGTAGATGACATAGGCCAGGGTGTCAGGATCGACGTGCACGGCCGGATCCGTGCCCGGCTGGCAGTCGAAGGCAGCGGCATCCCGGTCGAGCAGAACGCAGGTGGCGCCGGTGGCCTCGGTCAGGCCGGTCGCGTGCTCCTCGTCGCTGATCACGAGACGCACCCGGGCGTCACGCAGAATGTACGCCTTGCGGTTCGTCGAATCCGTGGTCTCCAGCGGCAGGTAGGCCGCGCCCGCTTTAAGGACCGCGAGGAACGCGACGAGGAGGGAGGGGCTCCGCGGCAGGTTCACACCCACCAGGGTTTCGGGCCCCGCGCCGCACTCCCGCAGATGCCGTGCGAGCCGGTTGGCACGCGTTTCGAGTTCGCCGTAGTCGAGCACCTCGTCGCGGGTCACCACCGCCGGAGCGTCGGGGTGGAGCCGGGCCTGCGCGGAGACAACCTCGTGCAGGGGCGTCCATGAGCGCTTCCTGGCTGTGTCGTTGGCCTCGGTCACCAAGCTGTGCAGTTCCGTGTCGGTGACGTAGGCGAGGTCGGACAGCGGCGCGTCGGGCTGGGCGCAGACGCTCTCCAAGAGCCGCAGGAAGTGGTGTCCCGTGCGCTCGGCCTCCTCGGCGGTGCGGAGCGTGGTGGCGTACTCAAGCGCGCATCGCATCTGCGAGCCGACGTTCTCGATCTGGAGGTTCAGGTCGAACTTCGCCCCTTGTCCCATCACTTCGACCGCTTCTACAACGACTCCGGGCAGGTCCAGTTCGACGGGAGTGGTCTCCTGGTACCCGAACATCACCTGGACCAGCGGGAGTCTGGAGGGATCCCGTTCTGGATCGAAGCGCTCGACCAGTGTCTCGAAGGGAATCGCCTGGTGTTCGAGCGCGTCCAGCACCCCGGTGCGCCCACGGGCGAGCAGCTCGGTGAAGGTCGGGTTTCCGCTCCAAGTGGTACGCACTACGGCGGTGTTGACGAAGAAGCCGATCAGGTCGTGCGTCCGGATCTCATCGCGCCCCGCGACGGGGATCCCAACGTGGACGTCCTCACGACCGGTGTAGCGGGCCAGCAGGAACTGAAATGCTGTCAGGAGGACGACGAACGGCGTCGTGTTCTGCTCCTGGGCTAGCCGGTGAACCCTTTGAGCCAGCGCTTCGGGGACAGTGAAGCGGACCACGTCACCGGCGGCCGACCGGACACGCGGGCGGGCCCGCAGGGTGGGAAGCTCCAGGGGCACGAGAGCGGTGAGCCGCTCGTCCAAGTGGCGGAGCAGCCGTGCCGCATGCACGGAGGTCAGCCACTCGTGCTGCCACCCCGCGTAGTCGCCGTACTGGATGGGCAGAGCGGCGAGGTCGGGTTCAGTGCCCAGCGATTCGGCCTGGTAGCAGGCGCTCAGGTCGCGCCAGAGCACGCGCTCGGACCACCCGTCGATGGCGATGTGGTGGAACAGAATCACCAGGTAGTGACGCTCGGCGGAAGCGGTGACCAGGTGCATCCGCGCGCAGTCACCGTCGGAGGGCGACATGGGCGACCGTGCGAGGCTCTCAGCGAGGCGCAGGGCGTCGGCCTCTGGGCCGTCCTCACCGTCCGCCGGTACTCGCACATGGGTGAAACTGAAACTGTCGCCACCGGTGGCCATCACGTCCTGGACGGGTTCATCGGCCTGGAGCCGGTAGCGCGTGCGCAGAATTTCATGGCGGTCTACGACGCGCAGCCACGCCCGTCGCAAGAGGTCGACGTTCACCCTCCCCGACAACCTCAACACAAAGGGCACCAGGTAGTCAGTGCTGCCGGGCTGGAAATTGTCGAGGAACCACAGTCGGCGCTGGCCCGATGACAGCGGCATGTCCGTGCGCCGATCGGTCGTCCTGATGACCGGGCCGGAGCTGCCGGTACCACCGCCGGCCATGCGGCGCCTCAGCAGTTGTGCACGCAGTGCTTCGACGTTGTCGGTCATCGTCCGCCCCTCGCTTCGCCCCCGGCGAGGGCGATCACCTCTTCGTCCGTGAGGTGGGTGATCTCGTCGTGCAGCCGGGCGGCGACGAACTGCGCGAGATCTCTGATCGCGGGCTGCTCAAAGACCACACGCAGCGGCACGGTCGTGCCGAACTCGGCGCCCACCCGGGCGGCGAGGCGCGCCGCGAGGATCGAGGTGCCGCCCAGACGGAAGAAGGGCAGCGACACGTCGAGCGGCTTCTCGGCACCCAGCAGATCCCTGCAGATCGACTCGATTGTGGTCTCCAGTTCGTTGCTCGGGAGGTGCGGCCCGTCGACGGGGACGACCGGCGCCGGAAGAGCCGACCTGTCGACCTTCCCGTTGGCGTTGAGCGGGATCCGGTCGACGGACATGAAGAGCGCCGGCACCAGGTATGCGGGGAGCAGAGACGCGCAGTGCCGGGCCATGGCATAGGCATCGAACCGTTCGGCGGAGCGCGACACCACGTAGGCCACCAGCCGGGCAGCCGCTCCCTCCCCGTCCGCGACAACGAGGGCATCGGTCACGTCATCGTGGGCGACGAGGGCCCCGATCACCTCTGCGGGCTCTATGCGGTAGCCGCTGACCTTGACCTGGTCGTCGATCCGGCCGAGGAACTCGATTGTGCCGTCGGCACGGCAGAAGGCCCGGTCGCCCGTGCGGTAGAGCCTGCTGCCGGGGGTCGTGGAGAAGGGGTCGGGCAGGAAGTTCTCGGCGGTTACGGCGGGCATGTTCCGGTACCCGCGTGCGACGCCCAGTCCTCCGATGTAGAGCTCGCCAGGCACACCGACGGGTTGCGGTATCGCGTGCTCGTTGAGTACGTATGCGGTCGTGTTGGGGATGGGACGGCCGATCGGCAGCACGCCGGGCCCTTCGGGCCCGGTGATCGGGTAGGTGGAGTTCGCCACCGATATCTCCGTCGGACCGTACTCGTTCAACAGCTGAGGGCCGTTCGGACCGGCCAGCGCCAGCCATCGCTCCAGCACCGTGCCGGGAAAGGAATCTGCCCCGACCGCGAGCAGATCGGCCAGTCCCGTGGCCTGTTCGGACGTCAGCTGGTCGGCGAGGATGTCCAGGTGTCCCGGCGTCAGCTTGATGAAGGAGTAGGGACCGGTGTCCACGAGCAGGGATCCCAGCGTGGCCGGGTCGAAATTCTCCGGCAGCAGGCGGACCGGGTGGCCGATCATGAGCGGCACGTAGAGATTCGGAATGACCATGTCGAACGCGACGGAGGAGAAGAGGGGAGCCCCCTCGGCCGGTCCGGAGCGGGCGTACCCCTCGACGCCCCACATGAGGTAGTTCTGCAGCCCCCGATGGCTGATCATGACGCCCTTCGGGCTTCCCGTGGAGCCGGAGGTGTAAATGATGTACGCCAGGCTGTCGGGATCCGTCGCCGGAGCGCCGCCGCACACCTGTCCGTCAAAGGCATCACTTTCGGGCGCTTCGTCCAGTACGAGCCGGCGAATGCCGGGGTCGGACGGAAGCGCCGGGAGAAGAGCGCCCGTGGTGATGACGAGCTCCGCCTGGGAGTCGGTGAGCATGTAGGAGAGTCGGCTGGCGGGCAAGGCGGGGTCGAGCGGCACGTAGGCGCCCCCGGCCTTCCAGACCGCGAGGAACGCGGTGACCAGATCAGGGCCGCGTTCCAGGCAGACGCCCGCGACCTGCTCCGGCGCCAGCCCGAGGTACCGCAGCCGGGCGGCCAGCAAATCGCTGCGCTCCTCCACATCCCGGTAGGTGAGCCGTGTCGTGCCGTCGTCGAGGGCCACCGCATCAGGCGTCAGCGCGGCCTGCCGCGCGATGAGTTCAGGGACCATGGCAGCGGGCCGGTCGGTCCGGGTGTCGTTCCAGGCGATGAGCATGGTGTCGTGTTCGACCGGCGTCAGGACATCGATGCTGGACAGTCTGCGGCCGGGTTCGGCAACAGCCTGGGTCAGCAGCCGGCTGTAGTGGTCCGCGAAGTGCCGCATGACCGCGGGGTCGAACTTGGTGGCCGCGTAGCGCACCAGCACCGTGCCCTGTCCGGTGTCGGGATCGGAGAGAACGGCGAGGGACAGGTCGAAGTCGGGGACGTCCGGGACGCTCCCCCCGTCGTGGCCGGCGCTCGGCGTCGTCGTGCCGCCTGCCACGCGGTGGTCGAACACGGCCTGCGACAGCGGGTTGCGGGAATGGTCGCCGTACGGTTCCAACGACTCCACGAGCCGTTCGAAGGGGATGTCCCCGGCCGCACGGGCCGACCGCTCGGCGTCGGCGACCATGTCGACGAGGGTGTCGAACACGGGGGCGCCTGCGGTGTCGACGCCCAGGACGAGAGTATTGGCGAAGTGTCCCGCCATCCCGTCGCAGCTGGCGTCGGCGCGTCCGTCTGCACGGCTGCCGACCGCGAAGTCGCTCTGTCCGGAATACTTGGCCAGCAGCCCGACGAACGCGGAGAGCAGGACCGTGGAGGTGGAGACGCCGTGTCGTCGAGCCACCTTCGCAGCCCCGGACAATGTGTCGGCGGGGAGAGTGGCTGTGATCGCGTCCGCCCGCGGACTGTGTACGGGCGCACGTGTGCGGCTCATGGGCAGTTGCAGCGGCGGAAGACCGGTCAGCGACGCGCGGCGCTCCGCCAGTTGGCCTGCCGACTCCGCTCGCGCGAGGAGTTCGCGCTGCCGGACCACATAGGCCCCGTAGGACGTGGGCAGTTCGGACAGCCGCGGACGTCTGCCCTGGGCCTGCGCCTCGCGCAGTTCCTGGACGTCGCGCCGGATCACAGCGGCCGACCGTGCATCGCAGACGATGGCGTGCACCGTCAACAGGAGGACGGGACCGTGCTGCGGTACGTCGATGATTCCCGCCCGCCACGGCGGCTCGGCCGTGAGATCGAAGGGCCGTGCGGTCTCGCGAGCGATGGCTGCGCACAAGTCCACTGACTCGTACCGCGCGGGGAGCGGTCCGACCGAGGGCATCGCCTCGACGATTCGTACCGGTTGACCGTCAACGAGAGGAAACCGGGTGCGCAGTGCCTCGTGCCGTGAGGCCAGCGCGTCGAGCACCTCCTGGAGGGCACCGCGGTCGACCGGGACACCGCCGAGCCCGACAGTGATCGGAACAGCCAACGTCTCCGTGTGAGGGAGCCGGTCGAGCATCCACAGCCGCTTCTGAGCGTACGACAGCGGTTCTCCCGCAGCCGGGTCGCTCATGTCGCCGTGCCGTTGTGTGCTTGCATCCGCCTTCGCAGACTGAGCGGGCGCATGTCCGTCCAGATCTCCTCTACGTGAGCGAGACAGTCCGAGCGGCTGCCGGTGGTCCCTTCACAGCGCCATCCCGCCGGCACCGGCCTGTCGAGCAGCCAGATCGAGTACTGCTCCTCTTCGTTGACGACCACGCTGTAGTCGCGGTCGTCGTGACGCTCGTCGCTCATCAAAGCTCCACCGGGTCTCGGGATACGCCAGCGAGGTCAGGTACGTGACATCGCCACCAAAGATGCCAACGGCACCTGCCGAATGGCTACCGTCCGTGTGGCGGATCTCTGCACCGAAATCCTCCCAACGGCGGGTTGCCGATATTCCGGTTGTGCAGAGGACTCCGCTCGGATCCGGTGGCGGGCACCCGGAGTGGGGCGAGGGTGACCCACACGTTTTCGGACGGCTTCCTCGCCGCCGCCTGCGATCAAGGACGAATCGTCCAGGTCGGTCGACCGTCTCCCTGGTCAGTGACTGTGCGGGTCTCGTGGCAGCGTTGAAGGCGCGTCGAGGGATCACACTGTTTGTTAGCTTTTGGGCCTGGAAGTCAAGCGGCTAGAATTCGCTGATTGTCACAGGTCGCACAGTTGTCGATCTGGCCACCGGCCGGAAAGTCGCACACACTCTGTTGAATGCCTCAACGGAGGCATGATCCAATCGGGCTGGGTTCATGCTAATCAATCTCCAAATATCTCGAACAGGCGCAGGTCATAACCCTGCCGGGCCGTTCGAAACGAGGACCCTGAGCGCCACGAGAGGAAGAGCGCGCAATGTGTCGCCGTCGCTCCTGGTCGAATTTTTCCTGTCTTCCCGGAGTTTGTTTTCAGACGGGACAGCCGCTGCCCCGGTTGGCTCGCAAGCGGTGGGGAGAGCTCTAATCTCGCCAGCCGGCGCCGACAGAAGGAGATCGAATGCGTAGTTCCTGGCCCTTGTCGTTCGGTCAGCAACGGCTGTGGCTGACCGACCAGTTACGTGGGGGCGGGGTCGAGTACCTGGTGCCTGTCGCCTGGCGCCTGCACGGCCCTCTGGACACCGGCGCTCTCCGGTCGGCGCTCAACCGGCTAGTCGCACGTCACCAGGTCCTGCGCACCCGCATCACCGCACCTGACGGTGCTCCCGTCCAGACCGTCGACCCGCCGGCCGACGTCCCTTTCACACTGACCGACCACACCGGCGAAACCCGTGGCTCCCCGGACGCACGACTGCGGGACTCCATCGCTGACATACTCGGCTGGCCTTTCGATCTCGCCACCCAGTGGCCCGTCAGGGCCGGACTCATACGGGTGGCAGCGGACCAGCACGTCCTTGTCATCTGCCTGCACCACATCGCCTGCGACGGATGGTCCCTCGACATTCTCGCCCGTGACCTCGGCAGCCTCTACCGGACCGTCGCGACCGGGCAGTCCGCGCAACTCCCCGCGCTGCCCATTCAGTACGCCGACTACGCGGCCTGGCAGAACAGCCACCTCACTCCTCAAAGGCAGCATGACGACCTCGCGTACTGGCGCGGGCATTTGAGCGGACACGCACCATTCGAACTTCCGACGGACCACCCCCGGCCCGAAGTCTGGCAACCCCACGGGGACACCCTCGAATTCGACCTGCCTCCCAGCCTCACCCGCGCTCTTTCGTCTCTTGCCCGGGAAAACAGCGCGACCCTCTACATGGTCCTGCTCACCGCGTTCCTCATATTGCTCGCGCGTCGCACCGGACAGAGCGACATCACTGTCGGTACACCAACGGTCGGCCGCAACCGCCAGGAGACCACCGACCTAATCGGCTTTTTCGTCAATACACTCACCATCCGTGCCCAGGTGGGCGAAGGGCTCACATTTCGCGAGGCGCTGCGCCACGTACGTGCTATCTGCCTCGACGCCTACGCCCACCAGCACATACCTTTCGAAAAGCTCGTCGATAACCTGGCTCCCGAACGTACGCCGAACCGAAATCCGTTCTTCCAGATCCTGTTCAGCATGGGGACCCACAGCGAAAGAGAGCTGGATTTACCAGGCGTCAAGGCGGAGAACCTCGGTCTCCTCGTCGACAGCCCGATGTTCGACATCGCCTTCGAGCTGACCGAGCACGCCGACGGCCATCTGCATGGAGTCGTGAACTTCGCCTCCGCCCTCTTCGAGCGCTCTTCCATGGAACGCCTGGCCGGGCATTACAGCAGCCTGCTGAGCAGCTCCTGCGCCGCCCCGGACACGACGGTGACGCAGCTGGGCATTCTGCCGAGGGAGGAGCAGCGGGCCATTCTGGCACTAGGGGAGGGCCCGTCGGTGGAACGTCCCGACCTGTGCCTGCACGACCTGGTCGCCTCGCGGGCAGCGCGCACCCCGGACGCCGTCGCGGTCACGGTCGGGGACGAGTCCCTCTCCTACGCCGAACTCGATGCCCGTGCGAACCGTCTCGCACGGTATCTCAGGGCCGCAGGGCACGGCCTCGGCGATGTCGTCGCGCTGGGCACGCTCCGGTCCGCGGACATGATCGTCGCACTCCTCGCCGTCCTCAAGGCGGGCTGCGCCTACCTTCCGCTGGACTCCGGCCACCCCGGGGCCCGTCTCGCGAGCATGGCGGCCGAGGCGGGGGCAGCCACCGTTCTCACCCAGGCGGCCGTGGCCGATGTGTTCGGTTCCCTGCCGTGCCGGTCCATCGTTCTCGACAATCCCGAGGTGGCGGGCCGGATCTCGGCCGAGTCCTCGCAGGCGCCGGACATCCGGGTCGAGTCCGGCGATCCCGCGTATGTGATCTACACCTCCGGCTCCACCGGACGCCCGAAAGGGATCACCATCCCGCACCGCGGCATACGGAACCACGTCCTGTGGGCCATAGAACGGCACCAGTTGGTCCCGTCGGACACGGTCCTGCAGAAGACACCCCTCTCGTTCGACGCCGCTGCCTGGGAGATCCTGGCTCCCCTGGTCGCCGGAGCCCGGCTGGTCCTCGCCCCGGTGGGAGCCGAGTCTGACCCGGCAGCGATGGCCGGCTGCATCACGCGTCACGGCGTCACCGTGCTGCAACTGGTGCCCTCCGTGCTGCGGCTGTTTCGCGAGTTGGGTGAGATCTACGCGTGCCACTCGCTACGGCTGCTGTCGTGCGCGGGCGAACCGCTGCCCGTCGAGGCGTGCGACGACCTCAGGCAGCGCCTGGGCGTCGAGGTGACCAACACGTACGGTCCCACGGAGTGCTCGATCGATGTGGCCAGTTGGTCCTCCCAGGAGGGGGAGTCGCACTCGATCGCGCCCCTGGGGCGCCCGCTGCACAACACGGAGATCCGGGTACTGGACCCCGAGGGCAAACCCGTTGCGTATGGAGTCGTCGGAGAGATCCATCTCGGCGGGGAGGGTCTCGCTCTCGGCTACGTGGGACAGGCCAGGCTGACCGCCGAGCGCTTCGTTCCGGATTCCTGCGGCGACCGGCCCGGCAATCGCCTGTACCGGACGGGCGACCTCGGGCGCTGGCGCGCGGACGGGCTTCTCGAATTCGTGGGACGGATCGACGACCAGGTGAAACTTCACGGCGTCCGCGTCGAACCCAGCGAGGTGGCGGGGGTCCTGGAAGAGCACCCGGCCGTCGACAACGCCGTGGTCATGGTGTCCACGGCCGACGGGCAGAAACACCTCACGGCCTACGTGACAGGCAGTCGCAGTCACGGCGAGATGAGCGACCTGCGCTCCCATCTCCAGTTTCGGCTGCCACGCACCATGTTCCCCTCACGCATCGTCTTCGTCGACCGGTTCCCGCTGCTGCCCAACGGCAAGCTGAACCGAGCGGCCCTGCTCGCGATGGAAGGGCCACAGAACCACGACCAGGGATCGTACGTCGCCCCCAGCAGCCCGCTGGAGAAGACGATCTGGGAGGTGTGGCGCACGTTGCTGCACACCGACCGGTTCGGTGTGCATGACGGATTCTTCACCCTGGGCGGAAACTCCCTGCTGGCAACGCTCATGGCCTTCAGACTGGCCACGGAACTACACCGAGACATCCCCACTCACCTGGTGTTCCGCGCCGGCACCGTGGCCGGCATCGCGAGGGCGTTGGAGGACGAGCGGATCGAGTACGCCACCGCCGAGCCGGAACGCCAGGAGGGTTCCGGACGGCCTTTGTCCTTCGGCCAGCAGCGGTTGTGGCTGATCGACCAGTTACGGGAGGACGGAGCCGAGTACCTGGTGCCCGTCGTCTGGCGCCTGGAAGGCTGCCTCGACACCGACGCCCTTCAGTCGGCACTCAACCAGCTCGTCGCACGCCACGAGGTGCTGCGCACCCGCATCACCGCCCCCGACGGCATACCCGTTGCGACCGCCGATCTCCCCGCCGAGCTGCCCCTAGGCGTCATCGACCTAGCCCACGAACCCGCCGGGCCCGCCGACACCCGCGTCCAAGACGTGCTCGCCGAATCGCTCGCCCGGCCCTTCGACCTGGCGGCTCAAGGCCCCATCAGGGCCACCCTCATCCAACTGGCCGAGGACCGGCACCTCCTCGCCCTCTGTCTCCATCACATCGCCTGCGACGGATGGTCCCTCGATATCCTCGCCCGCGACTTGGGCGAGCTGTACCGGGCCACCGCGGGCCGCCGACCGCCACAGCTTCCCGCGCTCCCCTGCCAGTACGCCGACCATGCGACCTGGCAGGCAGCCAACCTCACCCCCCGAGAACTGGAGGCCCACCTGGTCTACTGGCGCGGCCGGCTCGATCGGCACACACTGGTCGAACTTCCCACCGACCTTGCCCGCCCCCCTGTCTGGCAATCCGCGGGGCACACTGTGGAGTTCTCCCTGCCGCCCCACCTCACCCGTTCCCTCACCGCGTTGGCACGCCAGAGCGACGCCACCCTCTACATGGCTGTCCTCACCGCGTTCGTCACGCTCCTCCATCGGCACACCGGCCAGGACGACATCGCTGTCGGCACGCTCACCTCCGGCCGCAACCGTCCGGAGACCAAGGACCTCATCGGGTTCTTCGTCAACACCATCATCATCCGCGCACGTCTTGCCGGTCGGCCCACCTTCCGCGACATCCTGCGGCAGGTCCGCGCCACCTGCCTCGACGCCTACGCCCACCAGGACCTCCCCTTCGAAAAACTCGTCGAAGACCTGCGCCCGGAGCGCACCCTCAACAGGAACCCGCTGTTCCAGATTCTTTTCGAGTGGCAGGACGTCACGGACGGCGGACTGGCATTCGATGAAACGATTCGAATCAGTGACGTGGATCTGGACTGGCACAGAGCCAAACTCGACCTCACGCTCTCGATGGTCAACGAACCCGATGGCACCCTGCGAGGGGTGTTGACCTATCCCGTCTCCCTCTTCAACGCGGCCACCGTACAGAGAATGAGCTTCGCCATTCAGCAAATTATTCAGAAAATGGCCGAGAATCCCGATTATCTGATCTGAAATCACACCACGGGGAAATCATGAGGGTAATAGCCGAGACGAGTATTCTGCTGGTCGCCAGGGACAGTATTTCGCGTGACGGGATCAAGCTGATACTGGACTCCGATCCATCGCTACACGTAACCGCCGAAATGGCAAGCGCAGCCATGGTCCGCCAACTCGATCACCGCCTTAAAGCCAACGTGATTCTCGTCGACATGGCGGGACTAGAATGGGGGGCAGCGGATATTGTTCGACAGATCAGGGGAGCGGACGAGAGGTCGGCGGAACCTATCATCTTCCTGGCGGACAAGGAATCCCAGTTAGATCTGGGCGTTCTCCAGCTGGGCGCCTGCGTTGTCGCGCGTACGCGCATGAGTGCCAAAGGGCTTGTCGCGACGATCCACATGATGGCGGCAGGTTATCTGCCGGTAGAGAGCGGACTGGCCCGACACCTTGCACACGAAGTGGCGGCGCTGCGCACGGACACAACTCCGGCGGCCCGTCGACTCACCCGCCGCGAAAACGAAGTACTGGCCCACCTTGCGCGAGGGCTTTCGAACTCGGAAATAGCCGGCCACCTGACAGTGTCCAGTTCGACGGTGAAGTCGCATGTGCAGGAGATCCTCCGAAAGCTCGGGCTCCGCAACCGCCTGGAAGCCGCCATATACGCATATCGGTTCGGCGGGCACGAGCCGCCGTCTCCGCTGAGCGACCCCCTCGAAGCCCGCAACAGCCACGGAACCAGTTCGCCCCCATCACCCCCAACGGAAAAGGTTCACTCATGACATCCGCCGGCCGAAACGTCATTTCGCTCGACGACCTCTCAGCCGCGGATCTCCGATCTATCATCGCGCGCGGGGCCGAAATAGCGCAGAGTCGGCAGAGGCAGTTCGACACCCTGAACGGCACTGTCGTCGGCATCTACTTCCGAAAGACATCCACCCGCACACGCACCGCCTTCTCCAGCGGTGCTCTGCGTCTCGGAGCCCGGATCATCAGCTATGGTCCCGACGACTGGCAGACCAACACCGGTGAGTCGTACGAGGACACGGGGCGCATCCTCTCCGGGATGCTGGATGTCCTTGTGGCCAGAACCGCCGGAGACCCAGCCGAGATGCGGGCCCTCGGGGCACACAGGCAGATGCCCGTCGTCAATGCCATGAGCGACGAGGAACACCCCACGCAGGCCCTGACCGATCTCACCACAATGCTCTGCAGGTTCGGATGCCTGGAGGGCCGTAGGGTGCTCTACATCGGAGAGGGCAACAACACGGCGGCTGCGTTGGCGCTCTCTCTCAGCCGGTTCGAAGGCACCGAACTGCACCTTCGTACGCCCCCTGGCTACGGCATCAGCGAATCGGTCCGTGCCAGGGCGCTGCTCCACGCCGAGCAGAACTCGGCGATTGTGACCGAACATCACGACATGGACGATCTCCCTACGGATGTCGATGTCATCTACACGACGCGTTGGCAGACGACGGGCACCACAAAGGCCGACCCGGACTGGCGGGAGACCTTTCGGCCGTTTCACGTGGGCACCCGCCTCTGGCAGCACTCGCCCAAGGCCCTGTTCATGCACGATCTGCCCGCTCATCGGGGGGACGAGGTCAGTGCCGACGTGCTGGACGGTTCGGCAAGCATCGCCTTCGAGCAGGCAACGAACAAAATGCACAGCGCGATGGCAGTTCTGGAGTGGTGCCGGCAATGAGACAACGGTCCGACAGAACTGGCCCGGCTTCGCGTCGATCCGCCTCGATGTGGCCGCCTGAACCTTTCGCCTCCGCGTGGCACGAAAGTATCGGGTCGGATCGTGGCCGACCTCGCCCACCCGCCGGTACCGCTCATTGACGTCCAGAGGGCCGCGCGTGCACCGGAATTCACGTCGGATGCCGGCCCGGAACGGACAGCGGAGATCTCACTGGTGTCCTCGCCCGGCTCGTCCCCTTCTTGGCCGGATTCTCTTGACCGCTGGAGGGCAACACACTGTGTCCGCTCTCTGAACACTCGCTGATGAGCACGAGGTGAACGCGATGAACTCATCGTCATCGGACGGACTTCAGTACTCAGGCCGGAATGCAGGCGCTGTCGACCGCCGCCCGGAGCACGAGCACCGCGGCATCGACTCCGCAGAGATCGAAAGGACGCTCCTCGGTCATCCGAACGTCCGCCGAGTCCTTGTGGTCATGCGGGAGGGCTCTCTGGGCGAGTGGAAGCCGGTCGCCTATGTCGTGCCGAGGGCAACGTGGAGTGGGAGCGCTGAGCCTGCGGCATCGGGTGAGCAACTGGACGAGTGGCAGCAGGTCTACGACATGGTGTATGCGGACTCGCCCGAAGCGGAATTGGGCGAGGACTTCGGCGTCTGGACTTCGCTCTATACCGGTGCCCCTATCCCGATGGAGCAGATGCGCACCTGGCGAGATGCCGCGGTGGACCAGGTCATGCGGTGGTCGCCTCGCACGGTTCTGGAACTCGGAGTCGGTAGCGGACTGCTGCTGGCCCGCATGGCCTCCGGTGTGAAGGAGTACTGGGGTACGGATTTCTCGGCGGTGGCCATCGACCGGCTGGGGTCCCAGGTGGCGGCGAGCGGTCTGTCGAACCGTGTGCGGTTGCGGTGCCAGGCCGCCGATGACATGACGGGACTGCCGCGCGAATTCTTCGACACCGTGGTGCTCAACTCGCTGGTGCAGTACTTTCCCAGCGAAACGTATTTGGACCGAGTACTCACTCGGGCCTGGGATCTCCTGCCCGCTCACGGGCGCGTCATCGTCGGTGATGTGCGCAGGATCGGCTCGCTGCGCCTGCTGCAGAACGCCGTCCAAGGGGCGAGGCATCCGCAACTCTTACCGGCCGTGCGCAGCGCCCACGCCGAGCAGGCCATCGCGGCGGAGAAGGAACTGCTCATCGAGCCGGAATGGTTCTCTCGCTGGGCAGCGGCACGCGAAACCTGCGTGGCAGAGATCCGGCTGAAGCCCGGCGACGAACACAACGAGCTGACCAGGCACCGTTACGAGGTCGTTCTCCACAAGGAGCCGACCGAACTGCTGACGCTCGACGATGCGGCCCCTGGTCTGACGTGGGGCCGCGACCTGGAGCGTCTTGACCAGGTGGCGGACGTGGTTTTTCGCCAGGCGGGGCGGCCTGTACGGATCTGTGGTGTACCCAACGCACGGCTGGCGAGCGAAGCCGACGAGGCCGGACTGCCGCCCCTGTTCCCTGCGGCCGTCGGCACCACGACCGCGGTGGACCCGCAGCATCTGCGCGATCTCGCGGTCGACATGGGCTGGGAGACGGTGCTGACTTGGTCGGCACAGGGGATCGACCGCTTCGACGTGGTGGTACTTCCGGACGGACCGATGCAGGACAGGGCGGTCTCCGTGCCCTTTCCTCCTCCCCCCGCCGACGCGGAACGGCCTCTGGTGAACGATCCCATGGCGGTGCGGGAGTTCGAGGCCCTGCCAGAGGCGTTGCGGCGCTACGCACGGGAGTGGCTGCCCGAGC
Organism: Streptomyces sp. NPDC002742; assembly: GCF_042888885.1. Lineage (NCBI taxonomy): Bacteria > Bacillati > Actinomycetota > Actinomycetes > Kitasatosporales > Streptomycetaceae > Streptomyces > Streptomyces sp. NPDC002742. Next base: position 5,270 of record NZ_JBIAQF010000031.1, on the reverse strand, counting down.
ACATGGTGCCGACCACAATTGTCATCGTTGCCGAGATCCCACCGGGCTTGGTGTGATCGCTGCCGCAGGCGGTTTCCGTTGATTCCTTGATTCCATGGGGAACCGCGTCGACGATCCCGTGGTTCCGAGATCGCTTGCTTTGATGTCACCGGCGAGCCGGGGGCGCAGACTTCGGCCTCCAGGACGGCGGTCAGTGTTCGCCCGCCGTCCTGGAGGCCGAAGTCCTCAATCAGTGAGCAGTCTCGGTCGTTCCATCGGCATTCACCACGCTCAACACGGACATGCCCGACCGGCCGACGATGCGACGTCAGCCTACCCGATGACAAGAAGTCGATCAGGCCGGAAGGCGCGCCCTATGGGTCCGGCCCGTGGCTGTTCCACGGGTCATGAGTACTGCTTGCCCGGCTCTGATTGATTTTCGTCGTTCGCATCAGTCGTTGTGTCCGCAACGTTGTCATGAGTCAGGGTCCGGATACGAGGTATCGGTGAAGGCAGCAGCCAGAGCAGTGACAGGGCTCCGCCGACAGCGGCGATGAGCAGGGTCAGCCTCAGGCCGATGAGGGTGGCGAGCAGCCCTCCAACGACAGCGCCGACAGGGCGTATGCCGTAGTTGATCGTGCTGTACGCGCCGGCCACGCGACTACGCATGCCGTCGGGGATCACAGCAGCTTGGAGAGAATTGAGGTTGACGTCGAACAACATGACACCGAAGCCGGACAGGAATTCGGTCGCGGCCAAGGCGCTGGCACGGAGCCAGAGCGAACCACCCGCGGCGGCGGCAATGGCAATCGGCGCCGGGAAAAGGACCGCGCCGACACCGATGCAACGCCCCACGCCGAACCGTTTCGAGATCTTCGGAGCGGACGCCGCGCCAAGGATGGAACCGGTCGCGCCGATCCCGAACGCGATGCCGATCGCTCCCGCCGACAATCCGAGGCTCCGGTTGGCAAACAGCACGATCAACCCACTGCTCGCGACAAAGGTGAAGAAGTTGACGGTCGCCGCGCATCCGAGAGCCGCCCGCAGAACTGGGTGACGGACAACGAACGAAATTCCCTCCCGGGCACGTTGCAACAGCGAGGAAGCCGCCGCGTTGTCGGAGGCGACAGGCGGTTCGTCGACCGAAACCCGACCGACCAGGATCGCCGACACCAGGAAGGTCAGAGCGTCCACGACGAGGGTGACGGGTGCGGTCAGCACCTGGACCAGACCGCCACCGATGGCCGGGCCGGCGACATACGATACCGATCGGCTGGCGCTGAGCTTGCTGTTCGCGTCGACGTAGGACGCAGGCGGCACGAGGCGCACGAAGAAGGACGGATAGGCGGTGTTGAACAGCACCCCGGCCACGCCCAGCATGAGCGCCACTGCGTACAACTGTGCCAGCGTCACCGCCCCCAACAGGTAGGCTGCTGGGACGCTGAGCAGTATCGCGGCGCGTACCAAGTCGGCAAAGATCATTAGACGGCGCTTGTGTGCTCGCTGGTCGACCCATACTCCCAGGAAGATGGCGAGCAGGTTCGGGGTCCAGATCAGTGCAGTCAGCCAAGCCACCTGGTTGGCCGAGGCGTGCAGGGCGCTGATGGCGATCAGGGGCAGGGCCAGTTCGGTGATCCTGTCGCCGAACTGTGAGGCGGAATGGCCGGCCCAGAAGCGGCGGAACCGTCGATCCCGCCACAGGGATATGGCGACGGCGGGCTGGTCCGGGCTGTTCATAAGATCTGCCCGGTTTGCTCCTCGGTGCCTTCCGGCAGGACGTAGCGCATCAGCCGGACGCCGAGGGCGTCCGGGGGTCGCTCGGCCGCATCGCGAGTCACGTACGGCGCGAGAATCCGCTCGATGTCGTCCTCGACGGTGGCGAGTTCATCAGCCGAAACGACGACGCGGGTGTTGGCCAGCCCGGCCAGCCTGCGCCACGCCGGATCGAGTTCGGGCTCGACCTCGGCAGCCCACTGGATCGGGAGATCTGAATAGCGCAGGAACATCTGCTGCGACAGCATCCGCGCGGCTGACCGGCCCTCTTCATCGGCCGGATCCTGCGGTGCCTTGAAGCGGAAGCCGCGCGCCACGGCCTCCCAGCGTCGCTGGCGCCGGTCCGAGCCAGGCTCACTGTCGCGGACCAGCCCAAAGCTCGCCAAGTGGCGCAGATGCCAACTGGTCACTGATGGCGTCGCTCCCACGTCGGGCGCGAGTTGCGTCGCCGTCGTAGGCCCGTGCCGGTGGAGGTGGTCAAGGATCGCCAGCCGCACCGGATGCGCCAAGGCCCGCATGGCTTTGGGGTCGGTGATCTCGATATCTCCGAGGCGATTATTGGAGGGCATAACGTGCGAGTCTCCTCTCGTAATATATGAGAGTCAACTCTCACGTATGATGCAGGAAGGTCTAGTCCGCAGAGGATTCGATGCAAAGAAGCCTTCGCAAGGCAATTTTGTACTCAGTGGGCGTTTGATGTAGGTAGATTCCCCTTTATCTACTAGTACGTTCCTCGCCAGGTGGGTGTGGTCTCGTCCGTTATGCGCTTGGTGGGGTTGTCGATCGAGGCGACGCGGATCATGGCTTCGGAGCTGGTGGGCAGCGTCCCGTAGTCGCGGGCGAGGCGGCGATGCATCACGATCCAGCCGATACTTCGCTCGACGGCCCAGCGTCTTTTGACGATGTGGAATCCGCGAACTCCCGGCTTTCTGTTGACCACTTCGACGTCGATACCGAGATTGGCTCCGTGTTCGACGACGGCGCTCTTGAAGCCGGTGTCGACCCAGCTCTTGGAGATGGTCGGATAGGTTCCCTTGGCCTGATCGAGGAGTTGGATTCCCAGGGCGTTCTCGGAGAGGCTCGCGGCGGTTACGGTCACGGCGAGTATGAGCCCGATGGTGTCGGTGAGGATGCCCCTCTTCCTGCCGACGATCTTCTTGGCGGCGTCGGTTCCTTGGCTGCTCAGGGGCACGTTGGTGGACGTTCTTACGCTCTGGGTGTCGATCACGGACGCGGCGGGTTCGGGCTTGCGTCCTTCCTTCACGCGGGCGAGTCCGGTCAGGTCGTAGTTGAGCTGGATGAGGATTCCCTCATCGCGCCAGGCGGCGTAGTAGGCGTAGACGGCGGCGTGGTTCGGGAAGTCGTGCGGAAGGTACTTCCAGGGGATTCCCGTGCGGTTGACGTAGAGGAGTGCGTCGAATGCGTCTCGCAGGTCGACCTTGGCCGGCCGCCCGGTGGGTCTGCGGTCGAGCCGAGCCTTTCTCCAGGCCGTTAACGTCGGCTCGATTAAGGCCCATCGGGCGTCGGACAGGTCGCTGGGGTACGGCTTGCGCTCGATCACGCCGTAGCGTGATCACGCACACGACGGACGACGCTGTTCCGCGGACTACTGGGCGCTTCTGTCATATTTCTAAACCAGACGGACTTCATACACGAGAAGCGGAGTAAGCGGTCGCCAAAGTGGCGGCCCAGCGAACGCGGAGGTGCACCCATGGCACTAAAACCCTAAAAGGGACACCGGTGAAGCACACTTAACGGAATAGAACATAGCTAAACGCCCACTGAACCTCTTTCATCCTGTCCCGCAAGGGGCAACGGCCTGGCGGGCGGGGGGGGGTGACAGGACAGGGCCCCTCGTCGTTGGCGTGGTGATCTCACTCATCACACCGGCGACCGAGGGGCCCTGTTGGTTCCGTATCCTTCCATGCTCGACGTCCCGCACGAGCTCGTCGAGCATGTCTCCTGGCTCATCTACGCCCGAAGGCGTGAACTGCGATCGCCCTGGCGGAAGTTGAGCTGCTTCAAGCAGGCCCTGCTCACCCTGGCGCATCTACGCAAGAACGAGACGTATCGGCAGGTCGGCGCCGGATTCGGGGTGCCCGAGGCAACCGCCTGGCGCTACGTCGACGAGACGATCGAGGTACTTGCCTCCTGGGCACCTGGCCTGCACGAAGCCCTGACCGGACTCGGCGAAGGCGACTTCGTCATCGTCGACGGCACCCTCATCCCCACCGACCGCATCAGGGCCGACGAGCCGTACTACTCCCAGAAACACAAGAAGCACGGCATGAACGTCCAGGTCATTGCACGGCCGGACGGAACCCCACTCTGGTTCTCGCGCGCGACACCAGGACGCACCCACGACCTGACCGCAGCACGAGCCCACGGCATCATCCAGGCGTGCCTGACCCGGCAGATCCTCGTGCTCGCGGACCGGGCCTATCAGGGAGCCGGCGCCACCGTTCGCACCCCCTACTACCACCACCGCGAACAACCCGAGCACTACCAGGCGTTCAACCGTGATCATGCCCGGCTGCGGGCTCCTGGAGAACGTGCCTTCGCACAACTGAAGACCTGGCGACTGCTCCGGCGGGCCAGATGCTCCACCCGTCGCATCGGCACCATCGTCCAAGCCATCCACCTGGCCGTCGAGATCAGCAGCATTTCGGCCGCCGACCCCGATGCCCGCCGCACCATCGACGGCACGATCCTCAAGCCGGGCCACCCGGTCTACGACCAGTACGTGGGCGGCGCCACACCGGCGGGGAAGAGCCAGAACCCCGTCCAGTACGTCGACTCCCCCATCGACCGGACCCTCTGCGCCTGCGGATGCGGCAACCAGACACCCGCCGGCCGCCACTTCATCGCCGGACACGACCAGAAGGCGATCCATGAACGGATCGCCAAGGTAGGCGGTGTCGTCCCCTTCCTCGAATGGTTCGACAACACCTGGACCGAGAACAACCACTGCCCCCCTCCGACTGCCGCCGGGGAGTCCCCGTAATGCCCGCCGCAGGTCGTTGAGCTGCGGTCGTGTCTTGGTTTCGTACAGCGCCCTGAGGTGGGCTGATGCCACCTACAGGCTTTCCACCTTGGCGATGGCCCGCAGCTCCGTGCCCATGCCCGCCCCGTGGTCATGAAAGGCAGCGAGCTCGGCACGGTGAGTCTCGCGGAACCGTATGGGCTTGGCGGGCGGCACGTGGTCCAAGTTGTCCGGCTCGATCTCAGTGCACAGTGCCACATGCAGGTAGGCACGCTCGGCATCCTCCACGGCCGGCACGCTCACCTGGTCATCGAATACCAGGGCCGTAAGCCGATCAAGTGCGCCGACGGCATTGTGCATGCGAGGGTCGTCGGTGGCTGGTGACAGCACCTCGCTGCGCGCCATGGCATCGGCCAGCACCGCGAGGTAGATCGAGCCCAGCTAGGGCCTGTGTGACGTCGTGATCAGCTGGTGGGTTCTGCCCTCTTCGGGCGGTGGAATCCGGTAAGACGTTGGTTGTGACTCGTAGGCAACT